>JBEEGQ010000214.1:0-3834 GCA_041166945.1 Verrucomicrobiota bacterium | reverse complement strand
TCGTTCTGGAGGCGGGTGGCAGCCGGATTCTTCAACATCGCCCCGTCGTTTATCAAACCGTCCAGGGCCAGCGGCGTGAGATTTCCGGCCGATACAAACTGCTGGATGCCCGGACCGCGGTCTTTGTTGTCAGTCAGTACGACACCCGGCTTCCGCTGGTCATCGATCCAATTCTCAGTTACTCGACATTTCTCGGGGGCAGCAAGGGGGAGAATGGATGGGCAATCGCTGTCGACGCGAATGGCTCGGCGTACGTCGCCGGTGAAACATTGTCGGTCTTCAAGAATCTTCCCGTCACGGGGTTCCAGACAAACCTCGCCGGTGGCAACAAACATGGGGGCGATGCGTTTGTCGCCAAATTGAACCCCGCGGGGAATGGCTTCGAGTACCTCACGTATCTGGGCGGCAACAAACTCGACGGCGCTGTCGGCATCGCCATCGATGCGTCGGGAAATGCCTATGTCGCGGGCTACACCGATTCCTCGGATTTCCCCGTCACGAGCGGGGTTTTTCAGACTAACATTTCGGGAAAACTGGTCCCGCGAACCTCGGCCGCACCATCGGACGCGTTCATCACCAAATTAAATCCATCCGGCTCGGCGCTCGTTTACTCAACCTATCTTGGCGGCAAATCCTTCGACAGCGCGGTGGGCATCGCTGTCGACGCCGCAGGATCCGCCTATGTGGTTGGCTATACCGAATCGGCGGCAGTGTATCGCATCACGAACCGGGTCTGTCGGATGGTCTGCACCAATTCGATCTGTGGAACGACTCTCTACAAAACAAACGTTTCAAAATCCAGCGGCTTCTTTCTGGCCTCATTCGAGACCAATCTTCTCCGCCTCACCGTTTCCGGCCCGCCGCCCTTCATCACCAATGCCGTGGAGGAAGTCATCCTCACAACGTTGCTCGGCGTCGAAACCCTGGACCCCGGATTTCCCATCACGAACGCGCTTCAAATTTTCCACGGCGGCGCGCGCGATATCTTTGTCTCCAAGCTGAGCCCGGATGGATCGGCGGCGATCTATTCCACATTCCTGGGCGGCTCGGGCGACGACTTGGGCAGCGGCATTGCCGTCGACGCCGCAGGGAACGCCACTATTTCCGGTTGGTCGGAATCGCTGGATTTTCCAGTGACGAATGCATTTCAGCCGGTTCTGGGCGGGCGGGCAGATGCGGTGATTGCAAAGTTTGATCCCTCGGGCACCTCCCTCATTTACTCGACCTATCTCGGAGGCACTGGCAACGACGTCGCCTTTCGGGTTGCCGTCGACGCCGCGGGAGCTGCCTACGTCACGGGAGCGAAGGCATCCGCCGATTTTCCCGCCACCCCGGCCGGGCTTAATCGAGGAGGCGTTTTCAAAAGCACGGACGCGGGCGCGTTATGGGCCCCGAGCAGCGTCGGACTTACTCATACGGTGATCGAGGCGCTCGTTTTGGATCCCGCGAACTCGTCGGTGATTTACGCGGGCACGCTTCGAGGTGTGTTTCGGAGCGCCGACGCGGGCGCGACATGGGAACCGCGCGTGACCGGACTCGACAATCACACCGTCCATGCGCTGGCTTTCAATTCCACGGGCACCACCCTCCTCGCCGGGACTGGCGCCGGTCTTTTTCTCAGCACCAACTCCGGCTCTGACTGGATGTTCGGTGTGATGGGCCTCTCGAGCCGCGCGGTTTTTTCGCTGGCTGCCACTCCGGGCGCGTTGCTGGCCGGCACCCGCGGCAGCGGGGTTTGGCGCAGCACCAACGATGCGCTCTCGTGGAAGGCCGCCAATTCCGGCCTCGGGAACCTCAATGTCAATGCCCTCGCCGCAACGCCATTGAATTCCCAGGTGGTATATGCCGCCACCGACGCCGGTGTTTTTAAAAGCACCAACAATGGAATGAGCTGGCGCGGCAGCAGCACCGGAATGACCAGCAAGAAATCACACGCGCTCCTCCTCGATCCCGGCGCCCCCGCGATCCTGTACGTGGGCACCACCAAGGGATTGTTCAAATCGTCGGATGCGGGAGCCACCTGGTCGTCGTCCGGAGCCGGCTTGGGTTCCTCCAATGTCACAGCGCTCGCGTTAAACCCCGGCGTGACTTCCACGATTTTTGCCGGAACCACCAATGGATTGTTCAAAAGCACCGATGCCGGCGCGACGTGGTCCACCAACAGTTCCGGCCTCGCTCCATTGTTCGTAAAAACCCTGCTCGTCGATCCGACCAACACCGCCCTGCTTTACGCCGGCATTCGCAGCAGCAATACGTTTGGCGGCAGCAATGACGTTTTTGTGACGAAATTTCTCCCGGACGGTTCCGGGCTGTCTTACTCGATTGCCTTCGGCGGAAAGAAGGCCGACCAGGGATGGGCCATCGCCGTCGACGCCGCAGGCCGCGCCTACGTGACGGGCTCCACCGACTCGACCAATTTTCCCGTGGTCAATGCGACCACCCCACAGCAAATGGCCAGCGCCGGCAAGACCGACGTGTTCTGCGCCGAAATCGACGCCGATGGCGCATCGCTGCTTTTTTCGATCTATCTTGGCGGCAAGAAGAGGGATTTGGGTTACGGGATCGCGGTGGACGGCGCGGGCTCGGTCTATTTGACGGGCCGCACGGAGTCGTCCGGGTTCCCCACCAACGCTGCGGTGCAGTCCGAACTCGCCGGGCACAACGATGCATTCGTGATGAAGGTAATCCCAGAGGCGATGCTACGGATGGCCCGCACTTCGCAACAGGTCATCCTCTCGTGGGCCGGCCCCATGCCGGGATTTTTTCTTGAAGGCGCCGAGAACATGACAGGTCCCTGGGCGCGAGTTTCGCAAACGGCGGTGTTCAAAAACGGTTCGACATCCGTGACGCTCCCGTCCTCCTCCGTCTGCCGATTCTTCCGCTTAAAATCAGCGAGGCCCTGAAGGGCCCCGGCGCGGTCCATACCGAAGTTGTTCGTGGCCGTCCGAGCCGGGACGGATTCGCCCCTGTAGCGCAGACTTCCAGTCTGCTGTGTCGCGGATTTCCAATCCGCACGCCTTGGGAGATGCCTTTTGCGCCAGGATTATCAAACGCCTGCCGACTGGAAGTCGGCGATACAGCAGACTGGAAGTCTGCGCTACGGGCGGCCGCGTAGCGCCGATTGGCAATCGGCTGTATCGCGGAGTGGCACTCCGCAAATGCGCCGGTTTGGTGTGAGCGGCGTAACGGAGCGAACGACGCGCAATGTGGAAGTGGGCGGCTCCGCCGGTTGCCAACCGACGAAACAGCGGACTGCTAGTCCCCGCTACAGCGGCTGCGTAGCGCCGATTGGCAATCGGCTGTATCGCGGAGTGGCACTCCGCAAGCGCGCCGGTCTGGTGTGAGCGGCGTAACGGAGCGAACGACGCGCAATGTGAAAGTGGGCGACTCCGCCGGTTGCCAACCGGCGAAACAGCGGACTGCCAGTCCGCGCTACAGCCGCTGCGTAGCGCCGATTGGCAATCGGCTGTATCGCGGAGTGGCACTCCGCAACCGCGCCGGTTTGGTGTGAGCAACGTAACCGAGCGAACGACGCGCAATGTGAAAGCGGGCGGCTCCGCCGGTTGCCAACCGGCGAAACAGCGGACTGCCAGTCCGCGCTACGGAACTTCGGGATGCACGGGCCGTGGCGAAACGTTGGGATCCGTTCTCGACAGCAAACGTCATCGAGGCTAAAAGAGAATTCCTTCAAAGGAATATCATGCAGAACTCGAGCGCGTCCCGCGAACAACACCCATGAAGACCTTTTTCTCGCTCCTAATGTTGTTCAGTGCGTTCGCCGGCCCTGCCGCCACCGAAGACCCGGCGTTTTTTCTGTTGTCGCTCGATAACCTC
>JBEEGQ010000213.1:0-7174 GCA_041166945.1 Verrucomicrobiota bacterium | reverse complement strand
CAGCGTTTCCGCCGGCAACGCGCCGCTGCGCAGCAACTCGAGCAAGGCCGGCGTCTCCACCGGACCCAGCGTCTGACCCTGTTGCGCATATCTCCAGGTGCTCATGATCGTTACCTGGGAATCAGATTGGTCCGTAACACCGGCGGCAGGACAAGGGCGGGGTTGCCCGAAATTTTCTCATCCGCAAAATAGACTTTCACCGGATACTGCTGCGCGTCCGAAAAGGATTTCATCAGCCAATGCTCGATGAACTCCGTTGTTTGTCGCCGCGCATTTTCTCGAACGAGCTGGATATTTTCACGGGCGCGCAGCTGGACAAGGCCGGTGATGGAGCGCTTCAGGCTTTCCTGGGCTTCCGCGGTTTTAAAATGACCTTTGCGCACCTCGTAGCTGATTGCCGACGCATCCACCGACGGCTTGTTGAAATTCAAGGGCGGCGCCGTGGCGATAATCACGCCGTTCGTCAGCACGAACGTCCAGGGCGCGTTCAGGTCGAGATAATAGGTGCACTCCACGGGGGCGCGCGCCTCGACAATCACATCCGGGAGCGGCAGATAACCAAACCCGGTGCTCAACTGGTTTGTCTGGGTAAAGATTTCCATTTGCTTGACCGTCGCCACCTGCAGGCGCTGGTGGTTGCTGATGGTGGTGGCGTAACTGACGAAGGCGGTGGAGACGCTACCCTGCCGAAAGGCGGCCGCGATGTTGGACAGCGCGTGGCCGGCCTTGTCGATGACCCTCGCCGTTTTGTCCAGCGCCACGCCGGGAAGATCTCGGCATGACTTGAAAAAAATCAGCGCATTAAGCGACACCACAATCACGATCACCATCCACAGGACCGTTTTCGACCAAGATTGATGCGCCGTCGGAGGCGGGGCAACGGGAGGCGATTCTTTCGAGGCATCCATTACCAAAAAATAATGCGCGCCGGCACCAATTGTCATGCCAAATTAAAAGGACGGACCGGGCGCGGATGATCTGCGCGTCGGATAAAGTACGGCTGCCATGGCCCTGCTAACGGCCTGACTCAGCCATTGCCAGCCGGTATTGGGCAGTTATATTCAAGGCCGCCGATCGGCTGGCGATAGACTCGTATGCAAATTCTGAAATTCCTTTTCATCCTGTTTGAAGTGCTGGTGCTCTTCAATATTCTGATTTTTGTTCATGAGTTGGGACATTTCCTCGCGGCACGCTGGCGCGGGCTGAAAGTCGAACGGTTCGCCATCTGGTTCGGAAAACCGATCTGGAAGATGGAATTCAGAGGTGTCGAATATGTCCTCGGCAGCATCCCCGCGGGCGGGTATGTCTCGCTCCCCCAAATGGCCCCCATGGAAGCCATCGAAGGTAAGTCCGACAAACCGCGCGAGAAATTGCCCGAGATTTCAGCTCTCGACAAAATCATTGTGGCATTCGCGGGACCGCTCTTCAGTTTTCTCCTCGCCATACTCTTTGCCTGCATCGTCTCCGGTGTGGGACGGCCCGTGTCCGAATCGGAAACCACACGGACCGTCGGCATGGTCGACAAAGGCGGGCCTGCTGACAAAGCCGGGCTCCTCCCGGGCGACGTCATCCAGGAGATCGACGGCAAGCCCATCACCAAGTGGGGCGGCATGGGACGCAGCGTTGTCTGGCGCGTCATCAGCAGCGAAGGCCCCCAGATTTCCGTGAAGTTCGAGCGCGATGGACAATCCATCGTCAAGGACATCACGCCCATCAAACAAAAGACCAAGCCCTGGCAGAGGGCCGGTCTCCGCCAAATCCTGGTCGAACCTGCGTATACGCCGGTGATCGGCCAGGTCTTTTCCAACTCCCCAGCCTACGCGGCCGGGCTTCGCCGAATGGATGAGATATTGGAGGTCAATGGCGTCAAACTCTATCATCCCGCCGGCGTCCTCGACCACATCGAGAAGCATCCCGAGTTAAAAACGATCGATTTAAAAGTGCGCCGCACTGACCGGGCGACACATCAAACCAACATTTTTATCGCATCGGTTACCCCTCAAATTCCGCTGAGCTCCACCAATGGAAAGCCCCGGATGGGCATCGATTGGGACTTGAGCGGCGGCCGGATGACCATCGCAAAACCGGGCGTGGTCGAGCAGATCCGCGTCAGTTTCGAAGCCATGATCGGAACTTTCACCGCCCTGTTCACGCGCAAGACCGAGGTCAAACCGCAGCACATGGGCGGCGCTGTCAAGATCCTGAGCATTTATTATATTCTCTTCGAAAGCCCGCACGGCTGGCAGCAGGCCATCTGGTTTAGCGTCATCATGAACGTCAACCTGGCTCTCCTGAACCTCCTGCCGCTGCCCGTCCTGGATGGCGGCCACATCACCCTCGCTGTCGTCGAAGCCGTCCGCCGCCGGCCCGTCAATCCCCGGATCCTGAACATTCTCCAAACTTCCTGCGCGGTCCTCATCATCGGGTTCATGCTCTATATCATGTTCTACGACGTGCAGGACCTCCCGTTCGGAGGCAAGAAAGAGGCTGCGGCGGAACTAAGATTCGCGCCCCCCTCCCCCGCGCCGGCCGTTCCCGAGATTCCGAAATAAGGAAATGCGCCACTGCGATTCCCCTCTCTTTTTTCATCGGCGGCCCACTCGCGAAATCGTCGTCGGGAATCCGGCCGCCGGCGGCGTGATCATCGGCGGCAATCATCCCATCGTGATGCAGTCCATGCTCACGTGCGACACGATGGACACCGCGGCCAGCGTCCAGCAGACACTCGACCTCGTTGCTGTCGGCTGCGAACTGGTGCGTATCACCGCCCCCACCGTCAAGGACGCCGCCAATCTCGAGAATATTGTCCGTGAACTGCGGGCGCGCGGATGCCACGTGCCCATCGTCGCCGACATCCACTTCAAGCCCGAGGCGGCCCTCGAGGCCGCCAAATGGGTCGAAAAAGTGCGCATCAATCCCGGCAATTACGCCGACTCCAAAAAGTTCGCCATCAAGGAATACACCGACGAGGCCTACACGGCGGAGTTGAAGCGCATCGAGGAAAAATTCACCCCGCTGGTGTTGCTCTGCCAAAAACTGGGACGCGCCATCCGCATCGGCACCAATCACGGCTCGCTCTCCGATCGGATCATGAACCGGTATGGAGACACGCCGCTCGGCATGGTCGAGAGCGCGCTCGAATTCGCCCGCATCGCCCGCTCGCACCATTACCACAACTTCCTGTTCTCGATGAAATCATCGAACCCCAAGGTGATGATCGAGTGTTACCGCCTCCTCGTCGCCCGTCTCGAACAGGAGGGGCCCGATTGGAATTACCCCATTCATCTCGGTGTCACTGAGGCCGGCGAGGGCGAGGACGGCCGCATCAAAAGCGCCATCGGCATCGGGTCCCTGCTCTGTGACGGGCTCGGCGATACCATCCGGGTTTCGCTCACGGAAGATTCGCCCAACGAAATTGCCGTCTGCCGCGACCTGCTGGCGCAGGTGCCTCTGCTGACGATGGAGCGCGGGTCGTTGAAACCAGGAATGACCGAAGGACCGGTCAAGGATTTGGCCGCGCGGTCCCCGGTTGCACCGTGGCCATTTGATCCATTCAGTTTCGAGCGCCGTCTCACGCCGGAAATTGATCTCGGTCTCGACGGCTTGCGTTGCGGCGGCACCCAAACCGTCCGCGTCGTTGTCACGCGCGCCACCTGGGATAAAGTCGCTCCAAAAATCCGGGCCCGGGACGACGTCAGGCCCGAAGCCGTCCACGAGGATCTCAATGTGCAGGAGATCGATCCCACGACAGATTTCACGGTCCATTGTGACTTGCAACTGGTCACCGTGCGGGATGGCGTTTCGATGCCGCCCATCGCGGCCTTTCGGTTGCTGGCCACCCGGCTGAAGCAGGCAGGCCGCAGCAATCCCATCCTGTTGAAGGATTGTCTCTCATTTGAACCCGTGCCGCTCGCTCCCGAGATCGCCCTGCTCCGCGCGTCGGTCGTCATCGGCTCGCTGCTGGCAGATGGCATCGGCGACGCGATCCTGGTGCGGGGGGAAGCCGGCGGCGGCCAGTCGCTCCGGCTGGCGTTCAACATCCTCCAGGCGGCAGGCTGTCGATCGTTCAAGACCGATTACGTCGCCTGCCCCAGTTGCGGGCGCACGCTGTTCAATCTCCAAACCGTCACCGCCCGGATCAAGGATCGCACCCAGCATCTCAAGGGAGTCAAGATCGCGATCATGGGATGCATCGTCAATGGACCGGGCGAAATGGCGGACGCCGATTTCGGATACGTCGGGGGCGCTCCCGGTAAGATCAATCTTTACGTCGGCAAATCTCCTGTCCGTTTTAACATTCCCGAAGCGGAAGCGGTGGATCGACTGGTGGATCTCATCCGCGAACATTCCAAGTGGGTGGAACCCGAGCCCGCCGCCCCGCCCCTGGCACTCTGACAGGTCCCGCAACCTCATCTCCTTGCCCAGCCGTTAAGCAGAAGCGCCTCCTCTCCCGCCCTTCGGGCACCCTCTCCTCCATTTCGGTAATGGAGGAGAAGGATGGGGAGAGGAGGCGCGTCTGTTGGCGGTTACTGGGCAGGGTGCCTGAAGGGCGGGAGAAGGTCCGGGGGAATCTCCCTGCCGCGCCGCAGCGCCGCGTCTGCGTTTAAATCGTTGTCCCGTGCGGAATCGCCCCACCCTTGGGAATGATGACAATGCCGTCCCGGATGCAGTAGAGCGGGTCATCCATGTCTGTCGGCTTTCCATCCGGGGTGATGGTGACGTTGTCGCCAATGCGCGCGTTCTTATCGATGATGGCATTCGCAATATGAACATTCTGGCCGATGCCGATGCGGGGCCGGCCCGAGAGTTCGTTTTCCGTGATGCTCGCGTGACTCTCGTAATAGTCGCTGCCCATGCAGACGACCCGGTGCAATTCACTACCCACTCCGACCAGGCTGCGGATGCCGATCACCGAATGGCTGATCTTCGCGTGGTTGATGATGCAGCCGTCGCAAATCAGCGCGTGATCGATTTGTGCCCCGTTGATTTTTGATCCTGGCAGAAAACGCGGGCGCGAAAAAATCGGGGCGCTCATGTCGAAGAAATTGAAGCGCGGCAGCTCGGCGCAGACGTCCAGGTTGGCCTCGAAGAACGATCGAATGGTTCCGATGTCCTCCCAATAGCCTTGAAAGACATACGAAAAAACCCGCTTGTTCGCGATGGCGCCGGGAATGATGTGCTTCCCGAAATCAGCCAGGTTGTTGTCCAGCAGGCGCACCAGCACGTCCCGGTTGAAAAGATAGATGCCCATCGACGCCAGGAAAAATTCCTCCTCGCCTTCGATCCCGAGCTTCTCATAGGACGTCGGATCCAGCCGCAGCGAATCCAGGACCGCCGGGTCCTTGGGCTTCTCGACAAAACGGGTGATGCGCCGTTCCGGGTTGATCTCGAGGATCCCGAGCGACTGCGCCGAGGCGCGCGGCACCGGGATGGTGGCGATCGTCAGATCGGAGTAGGTTTCGATGTGCTGCGAAATGATGCGGCGAAAATCCATCCGGTAAAGCTGGTCGCCCGAAAGGATGAGCAGATGCTCCCAATCATGATTCAAAAGATGCGCCAGATTTTTGCGAACGGCGTCCGCCGTGCCCTGATACCACGAGGTGTCCGTGAAGGTCTGTTCCGCCGCCAGGATCTCCGCAAAACCACCGGTGAACTGGTCGAATTTGTAGGATTGCGAAATATGCCGGTGCAGCGATGCCGAGTTGAACTGCGTCAGCACATAAATGCGCCGCAAATTCGAGTTGATGCAATTCGAGATCGGAATGTCCACGATCCGATACTTGCCCGCCAGCGGCACGGCCGGCTTCGACCGTTCCTTGGTCAGCGGAAAAAGCCGGGTCCCCTGTCCCCCACCCATGACGACGGCGAGGACATTGCCCGTGTTGGGCGACATCCGCCTGGTCTGCATCATAGCACGTGGTTCCTTTCTTGTGAGTGGCAACAGGCTGTCTATAACCTGCGGTCCTCATGCAGAGCAAGCGGCAACCGATGAAGGATGGAATATGAGTGATTCGTGAGCGCCGCCGGCGGTCCGCGCCGGTTCCTCGCAGCACCCGTCACTCGCTTTTACCCATGTGCGGAATTGTTGGATACGTCGGCAAACGACAGGCAGCGCCCATCCTCCTCGAAGGACTTCGGCGTCTCGAATATCGCGGCTACGACAGCGCAGGGATCGCCATTGTCGATGGCCTCGAATTACAGACCCGCAAACACAAGGGAAGGATCGATGACGGCCTGGCCCGCCTCCTCGTTGCCAAACCCTTGGACGGATCCACCGGCATCGGCCACACGCGATGGGCCACTCACGGGCCGCCCTCGGACGAAAATTCCCATCCGCATTACGATCAGCGCGGGCGGATCGCCGTGGTCCATAACGGGGTGATCGAAAACTACGAGCGGCTCAAGGAACGATTGCCCGGCCACACTTACAGCTCCTCAACCGACACCGAAGTGCTCGCCCATCTCATCGGCGATCATTATGACAAACTGCTCGCGGCAAACGCCGGCAAACCGCCCCCCGCGGACGGCCCCACGCATCCTCTGGCACAAGCCGTCACCAGCGCCCTCCAGGAGGTCATCGGCGCGTATGGAATTGCCGTCGTTTGCGCGGATTACCCAGGAGTCATCGTCGGCGCCCGCCGCGGCTCGCCCCTCATCGTTGGCGTCGGCGATGGCGAAAACTTTTTCGGCAGCGATGCCACCGCCATCGCCGCGCACACGCGCCAGGTGATTTATCTCAAGGATTATGACGTGGCCACCCTCACAGGCGACCGGTTCCACGTCACCAACATGGGTTCGGACACCGCCCAGGTCCAAATCACAAAGCTCGAGTTCGACGCCGCGGCAGCCGAGCGCGGCGCGTTCCCGCACTTCATGCTGAAGGAAATCTTCGAACAGCCGCGCACGGTGGAAAACGCGCTGCGCGGCCGTCTGGATCACGACGAGGCGACTGCAAAATTTGGCGGGTTAAACATGTCCATGGCCGAATTGAGGGCCGTGGATCGGATCGTCATCTCCGCCTGCGGCACCAGCTGGCACGCGGCGCTCCTCGGCGAATATTTGTTCGAGGAATACGCCCACATCCCCACCGAGGTCGAATACGCCAGCGAATTTCGATACCGAAATTCACCGCTCGACAAGCACACCCTCGTTCTCGTCATCACCCAAAGCGGCG
>JBEEGQ010000212.1:0-4020 GCA_041166945.1 Verrucomicrobiota bacterium | reverse complement strand
TCATCGTGACCGGCGAAGAGAGCCTGGATGAACGATGGCCCAACACGCCGGTCATCGACGTCGAAACGATCCAGGCCGCGACCCAGCCGTAATGGCCTTTGCGAATCTCATCGATGGGCGCGCCATCGCCGAGCAGATTCATGCTGAAACCATCCAGCGAATCAGCGCGCTCAAAGCCCGGGGATTGAACCCGGGCCTCACCTTCGTGCGCGTGGGCGAAGATCCGGCATCCCGCGTTTATGTCGGGATGAAGGAAAAGGCCTGCCAGCGGCTCGGCATCCAATCCCAGACGCACGTCCTTCCGCAGTCCATTTCGCAGGCCGAACTCCTCGCTTTGCTCCGCCAACTGAACGCCGATCCTCGCGTCCATGGGATTCTCGTGCAGGCGCCCCTCCCTCCCGCCCTCCAGGCCGCCCTCGTCTATTCCACAGTGGCGCCGGGAAAAGACTTGGACGGTTTTCATCCGATAAATGTGGGCAAGCTGATGCTCGGTGACGAAAGCGGTTTCGTCCCCTGCACTCCCGCCGGCGTCCAGCAATTGCTCATCCGGTCGAATATCACCACCGACGGCGCCGAGGTGGTCATTCTCGGCCGGGGCGACATCGTCGGCAAACCGATGGCCGCCCTGCTCTGCCAGAAATCAAAACACGCCAACGCCACGGTGACTCTCTGCCATTCTCGCACGCGCGACCTGCGGGCACACTGCCGCCGCGCGGATATTTTAATCGCCGCCATGGGCTCGCCGGGATTCGTCAAGTCGGACATGGTAAAACCCGGCGTCGTGGTGATCGATGTGGGCGTTAATCGCGTCAACGATCCCTCCGCAAAGGAAGGCTCGCGGCTTGTGGGCGATGTGGACTTTGCAGGCGTGCAGCCACTGGCGTCCAAAATCACGCCCAACCCCGGCGGCGTCGGACCGATGACGATAGCGATGTTGATGCAGAATACGATCAGAGCCGCCGAACAGTCGTTCCCCGCTTGACCAAAGAAAAACTTTTCCCGTTCTCACCATGACTCCCACCCGCATTTTACCCGATCTCCAATGCTCCCTCGTCTGCGAGGAAGTGCGTCAGGAGGCCAACGGCAACGTGTTTCTTCTCGGCATCATGGATGTGGTCCGCGTGCCGCAAGTGCCGGTCACCGCGCACAAACTGGGCGTGTTCAATCGATGGACCGCGGGCATTGGAGTCTTCACGGAATGCATCCGGTTCATCGCCCCGGACCAGACAACCGTCCTGGCCAAGAGCGAAGTGAAGTTTCAGATGAAGGATCCCGGGATCAACGCCACGACTGTGACTTACTTCGGCAATGTCCAGTTCGCGGCGCCCGGCGCCTACTTTGTCGAGGTCCTGGTGGATGACGTGATGAAGCTGCGTTACCCGGTGAACATTGTCGTAGTTCCGCAGCCGGGTGCGCCTGGACAGCCGCCGCCAACGGCCCCGCAATGACCTGCGGCGATGCCGAACTCCGAACCCAGCGCGAGTTCATCCGCCCCGCCCGTCTTCCTTCCTGACTCACCGGCGCTGCCCGCTGCGTGGCAGCCCCTGACCTTCAGAGGTGTGGCGTCGTTTTCACGGGCCAGATTGGGCCGACTGTTGCTTGTTCAATTGCTCGTCGCCATCGTCGTCGCCGGCACGATCGGATGGTTTCTCGCAACCGACTGGTTTCCAACGATGCGAAAGGCGATCCGGCGTCTCCCGGACACTGGCGCCATCCGTGACCGCACGTTGTCAACGCCGCGTGATACAGCGAAGCCGCTGGCGGAAACACGGCATCTCTGCCTGGTTGTCGACGTCGGCGAGTCGGGCGTCGCCAGTTCGCTGGCCGATCTCCGGATCGAGTTTCGCAAAACGAACTGGGCGCTTTGCGCATTTGCGGGGCGCATGACCCGTCCCTATCCGGGCCCGGCAACGATTCCATTCAACCGTCCGGATCTGGAATCCTGGTGGGGCGCATGGCAGCCCATGGTTTTTGCCATCGGCGCGATGGCTATCGTCGCGGGGCAGTTTGCCAGCTGGATGTTGCTGGCCACGATCGGGTGCCCGGTGGCCTGGTTGATTGCCTATTTCAAGGATCGACAGCTCACCGTCGGCGGCGCCTGGAAGCTGGCGGCTGCCGCGCTGATGCCTGGCGCGCTGTTGGTCAGCGTGGGCGTCGTCCTTTACGGACTCGGCATCCTCGATCTTTTGAGGCTGCTGTTGCTATGGATTGCGCATGTGCCCCTGGGCATGGTTTATCTCGCGACGGCGCCCTTTCGACTGCCGCGCAGTGTTCCGAAATTGAAAGCCGACCCTTTCGCGACAAAGGAACCGGAAGTGAAAAACCCATTCTCAGGGCCGCCGCCTTAATGGGCTGGCGGTGTTCAGCGCGGATCGGCTCCTTGATTTTTTGTTTTCTTTTCAACTTCGGCATTTATGCTGACCCCTTGCTCGCAACCAGACATTGCAGGCATCATCGAATCGAAATTATGCCACTGACTCACACCCGTGATTTATTCTCCAAGGCCCTGAAGGGCAAATACGCCCTGGGCGCCTTCAACGTGAACAACATGGAACTGCTTCAGGCGATCATCGAAGCCTGCGAGGAGGAAAAAGCCCCCGTGATGCTTCAGATTTCCAAAGGCGCCCGCCAATACGCCAACCCCGTTTACCTCAAAAAACTCATCGAGGCGGCCGTCAGCCTGTCCACCATTCCCATCGCGGTTCACCTGGATCACGGCGACACTTTTGAGCTCTGCAAGGAATGCATCGACGAGGGATTTACCAGCGTGATGATTGATGCGTCGCACGAGACGTTCGCCCGGAACATCGAGATCTGCCGGAAGGTCGTGGACTACGCCCATAAACATAATTGCGTCGTCGAGGGCGAACTCGGGATGCTCGTGGGCGCCCAGCACGACGATGGCGAGGAGGGCGGCGGCTATTCCAAAGGCGGCTGTTACACGCATCCGGATGAAGCGGTGGATTTCGTCAAGCAGTCGGGCGTGGATTCCCTGGCTGTCGCCATCGGCAACAGCCATGGCGCCTACAAGTTTAAGGGAGAACAACACCTTGACCTCCAGCGGCTGAAGGATATCAAGGCCGCGCTGCTCAAGGCAGGCCTGGGCGATTATCCGCTCGTGCTCCACGGGGCTTCCAGCGTGCCAAAGGATCTGGCCACCGAGATTAACAAGTATGGAGGCAAACTCGGCGAGGACACCGCCGGGGTGCCCGAGGCGGACATCGAGGTCGCCCGCCGCACCGGCTGCACGAAGGTCAATATCGACACCGACCTGCGACTGGCGATGACGGCCGCGATCCGAAAGGTATTCTCCGAGAACCCGAAGGAATTTGATCCTCGAAAATATCTCGGGCCCGCGCGGACGAAGGTCAAGGACCTCGTGCGTCACAAGGTGCGGGATGTCCTTTGCTGCGCCGGCCACGCCTTTGACTGAGCCGCGAGGCGCCGCTACAAAAGATTCGCGGCGAGCTCCGCCAGTTCGCTCCGCTCGCCCCGTTGCAGTTCGATGTGCGCCGCCACCGGCTGCTCCCGAAACTTGCTGACGATGTAGTTAAAGCCGTTGGACGATCCGTCCACGTAAGGATTGTCGATTTGATATGGATCGCCGGTGAAGATGATCTTCGTTCCCTGGCCGACCCGCGTGATGATCGTTTTCACTTCGAGCGGCGTCAGGTTTTGGGCCTCGTCGATGATCATGTATTGATGGGCGATGCTGCGCCCGCGGATGTAACTCAAAGCCTCGACGACCACGCTGCCGCTGCGCATCAGGTCCCCGCTCCGCCGGCTCTCGTGGCCCATGTTCAGGTCGCCCAGCAATTCCAGCGCATCCTGGATGGGTTGCATCCATGGATTTAACTTCTCCTCGAGTGTCCCCGGCAAAAAACCGATCTCGCGGCCCATGCTGACGGTGGGACGGGCGACGACGACGCGGCGGAATTCGCGATCGAGAACGGTTCGCTTGTGGCCGGCGGCCATCGCCATCAGCGTCTTGCCGGTGCCCGCCTTGCCCATGAGGGTCCC
>JBEEGQ010000211.1:0-7081 GCA_041166945.1 Verrucomicrobiota bacterium | reverse complement strand
AAACGCCTCCACACCCCCACCCTCACCTCCATTTCGGCACGGGAGGAGAGGGTGCCCGCAGGGCGGGAGAGGAGGAGCATCCCTCCCGACGGGCGTTACGGGGCGCAATGCGCGCATGAAGTCCGGGGAGAACTCTCCTCCATTTCCGAACTGGAGAAGGGAGGGGGAGGAGGAGTTTCATTTTACTGGGCAGGGAGAAGGCACCGACAACTTCGGGATGCGCCGATGGCTCTGCTGACCGCACCTTTGGACTTGCTTCAAACCTTGCCGGGCGGTGTCATTCTGCTGGCCACTTTCCCTGTAACCTTTGCCGCATTCTCCTTCAGGAAAGGGTGAAACATAGGCGGGCGCGCGTGTCAAAGCATGCGGCCCCGTCGCGGACGGATGGACAACTCGGATCAGTCACTTTTATGAACAAAAAAACCGGCCTTTTCGCCGTCGTCATCGTTGTGGCCCTCGCGGCCGCATGCACCCTGTTATGGCACCAATTGCGAACCGTCAAACAACGTCAGCATCTCGCCGAGGCCGTTGCACAGGCCGAGACGGCTTCGCGCGCGGCGCATGAGGATCGTTTGAAGGACGCGGAACGGGAACGGGAGCGCGTCGACAAACAAAACAAGGAACTGGCGGACCTGACGACCACGCTCCGTGCCTCGGAAGCCAAGCAGGCGAGCAACGTGACAGCGCTGACGCGACAGTTAAAAGCGGGCACCAACGGCGCGGGCCTGCCCGATGGCGACGCCACGGAAAAACCGCAGGGGCTGGATTTCGCCAAGATGATGAAGGATCCGGCGATGAAGGAGATGATCCGCAGCCAGCAAAAGACGATGATGAAATCCATTTACGGCCCCCTTT
This sequence comes from Verrucomicrobiota bacterium, assembly GCA_041166945.1. Lineage (GTDB taxonomy): Bacteria > Verrucomicrobiota > Verrucomicrobiia > Limisphaerales > JADJPG01 > DASTLJ01. Next base: position 6,226 of record JBEEGQ010000211.1, on the reverse strand, counting down.
TCAAGGACCTGAACCTGCCGGCCGATCAGCAAAAGAAACTGACCGATCTCATCATCGATACCCAGCTAAGCGGCATGGATAACGTCGCGGATCTCATGGGAAACGATGGAGCGTCCCGGACCAACGCCATCAGCGCCGTCGCGGAGAGACAGAAATCACTGGAAACGGATATCAAATCCCTTCTCGGCCCCGAAAAATTTTCGGAATACCAGGAGTACCATAAATCCCTGTCCGATCGCATCATCTTGAACCAGTTTCAACAGCAGGCGGCGGGGAGCGACACCGCGTTGCGCGATGATCAGCTGAAATCCCTCACCCAGATGATGCGGGAGGAGCGCGAAAAGGTCCCTGCGGTCATCAGCGAGGATCCGACCAAGACAGCGGACAGCCTGGCGAAGATGATGAATAGCGAGCTGATGGAGCAGCAGTTCAAATGGCAGGAGGAATTTAACAAGCGCGTTTTTGATCGGGCCGGGACGCTCCTGACGCCGGATCAGCTCAAGGAATTTGGCGAGTTCCAGCAGCAACAAAGCAACATGCAGAAGCTCGGTTTGAAGATGGCCCGTGAAATGTTCGGGGCCGATAAGAGCGGCGGCGCCGTGACCGTTCCCGCACCCGTGAAATAACGGACCCGACAGACCGCGGCATTTATGCCGAAACAGCGGACTGCCAGTCCGCGCTTCGGCCGCCGTGTAGCGCCGATTGGCAATCGGCTGTATCGCGGAGTGGCACTCCGCAAGGGCGCCGGCCTGGTGTGAGCGGCGCCACGGAACGAACGACACGCCATGTGAAAGTCGGCGGCTCTGCCGGCATTTAGGCCGCTTCCGCAACCCACCTTGTGAAGCGCCGCGAAGAGTCCGGGGCGGTAATGCGTGTCCACCTTGAAGCGGCATAAATGCCGCGGTCCGTGCGTGTCCACGTGGAAGCGGCACGGATGCCGCCGTGTGGGCGTCGGATGCGTCATCAAATTCGATTGTCTTTTGAGCAGTCGCCCTTTAAACAGCGGCGCACGACCGCATGAAGCATGAGTCCAACTGGCGCATTCTCTGGCTTGCCCTGAGCATCATCGCCCTCGATCAATTCACCAAGTTCGTCGTTCTCAAGTATCTCGGCGTCTACGAGGAACGCGTGATCCTGCGCGGGTTCTTTCGATTTGTGCACTGGCGCAATACCGGCGCCGCCTGGAGCATGTTCAGCGGGAATAACGGAATTCTGGCCGTCATCGCCATCGTCGCCGTCATCGCCCTGTTCCTCGCCCGCCGGCACTTCGACGCGCACCGTCTCGGCGGCCAGGTCTGCCTGGGCCTGATCTTTGGCGGCATCATCGGTAACCTCATCGATCGCCTGCGCGTCGGGCATGTGGTCGACTTCCTCTATTTTTATGTCATCCGGCGCGACGGAAGGGAGGCGGGATTTCCGGCGTTCAACGTGGCCGACAGCGCCATCTGTGTGGGCGTCGGATTATTGTTCATCCTTTCGCGGCGCGGCGACCGGTCCGGTTCCGCGGACACCGTTCCCGCCTAGGTCGGACGACGATTTTGGAATGAGCATGCGATGAGCGGCGCGCGGACTGAGATCTTCACCGTCGAAAAATCGGCTCCGGACGAGCGAATCGACCGGTTTTTGACGGCGCGTTATGCCGCCGTGTCGCGAGGGGCGATTCAGCGACTCATCGAGGAGGCCCACATCAAGGTGAATGGCCTCGCCATAAAACCGACATACAATCCGCGCGCCGGAGATGTGATCGAGGTGTTCTTTCCCGAGGCCCGGCCCCCGGTCACCCGGCCCGAGGACATCCCGCTCGACATTATTTTCGAGGATTCGGATCTGTTGGTGATGAACAAAGCCCCGGGAATCGTCGTGCATCCCTCGGTGGGCCACGAGGGACACACACTCGTCAATGCGCTCCTGCATCATTGCGCGGGCAACCTCAGCGGTATCCGGGGCGTCGCGCAACCGGGCATTGTACATCGTCTCGACAAGGACACGAGTGGCTGCCTAGTGGTCGCCAAGAATGACATCGCCCATCTGGCGCTCAGCGAACAATTCGCGGCGCGCACCACGAAGAAAAGCTACCTCGCGATCCTGTGCGGCGAAGTGCCCAACAAGTCCGGCGAGATCGACGCGGCGATCGCGCGCCATCCGTCGCACCGCAAACGCATGGCGGTGAGCCGCGGGGAAGCCGGCCGGGAGGCTCGCACCAGTTATCGCGTGCTCGAACGGCTGCGCTGCTCAACCTTCGTGGAAGCGGATTTGCACACCGGCCGCACCCACCAGTTGCGCGTCCATTTTCAACATATCGGATTTCCCGTCGCCGGCGATGACACCTATGGGAAAAAGCAGACGGCGACACTTGCCGGGCTGACAGGGTTCAAGCCGCCCCGCGTGCTGCTGCATTCACACACACTGGCATTCGTGCATCCGCGGACCGGACGTCTGCGCCGTTTCACGGCGCCGTGGCCGGAGGATTTCAAGGCGGCGCTGGAGGCGCTTCGCAATCCCCCGTCCTGAGGGTGGCCGCGTCTATTTTTTTTGGAGCGTGATAAAAAAAGTGGTGCCTGCGTCGATCTCGCTCTCGAGCCAGACTTCGCCACCGTGCGCCTGGACGATGTGTTTGACGATCGAAAGGCCGAGGCCGGTGCCGCCCGTTTCGCGCGACCGGGCGCGGTCCACGCGATAAAACCGTTCAAAAACCCGATCGCGCGCCTCCGCCGGAATTCCCGCCCCATCATCACGCACAAAGACCTCGATTTTGCCAGCGTCGTTGGTTCTGGCGCCAATCGCCACGTGCCCGGAGTGGCGCCCATATTTGATCGCATTTTCGACCAGGTTAAACAGCACCTGCTGCAGCCGATCGGCATCGGCGCGTGCGACGAGACGGGCAGGAACCTCGTTGGACACCGTGACATTTTTTTCCCCGGCGCGCGCCTTGAGATCGTCGGTGACGCGCTGGGTCTCGTCGCGAAGATCGACGGGCTGCAGGTTGAGCACCACCTGGCCGCTCTCCAGACGGGAGATGGTGAGGAGATCCTCGATCAGGAAGGTCAACCGGTCGGTCTGCTTTTCGATCGTTTGCAAAAAGCGCCGGCGGCTGGCCGGTTTTTTTTCCGCGCCATCGATGAGCGTCTCGACGAAGCCCTTGATCAGGGAGAGGGGCGTGCGCAGTTCATGGCTGACGTTTGCGACGAATTCCTGGCGCGTGCGTTCCAATTGCCGAATGCGCGTGACATCATGAAAAACGAGGATGGTTCCTCCCGGTGTTTGTCCGCGATCCAGGACGGCGGCCGCGTTGACCTCGATCCAGCGCTCGTCCATCCCCGGCAGTTCGAGTGAAAAATTTTGAACCATCCGCTCCCGGCGCACGCGCTGGACGAGGCCGGCCAGGTCCGCCAGCCGGAACGCCTCGAGGATGGTCCGGCCGCGGACGTCGTCCCGCAAGCTGAACAGGGCTTGCAGGGATTGGTTAATGAGCAGGATGCGGCCGCGGCGATCCAGAACGAGAACGCCTTCGACCATGCTGTTAAACAGGGCGTGTTGCTGGGCTTGGAATCTGGCGAAGAGCCGTTCGTGCTCTTTTTTACGGGATGTGAGCTCTGCTCGAAGCTGGCGTAACTGGCGGCGCAGGTCGGACGCGGTTCCGGAACGGGGCGGGGTTTTTGCCTTTTTTCGCGCGCCGGGCATCCGGGTCATTCCTCGACAAACCGGTACCCGACACCGCGGACCGTGTCGAGATAGCCGGCGGCCGTCCCGAGTTTCTCGCGAAGCCGGCGCATGTGCGTGTCCACCGTGCGCGTATCGATGAGGTTTTCGTAATCCCAGACATCCCGGAGCAGCGCCTCGCGGGATTGCACCCGTCCGCGACGCTGGGCGAGGGTCATCAGAAGTTTAAACTCCGTCGCGGTCAGATCCAGGAGACGTCCTTTCACCCTCACTTCGTGCCGCGGCAAATCGATGCTCAGTTCCTTCCAGTCGAAATTCTCGGCCTTGGCCGGATCGGAGACCGTTTTGCGCAGCAGCCGTTTCACCCGTAGCACGAGTTCACGCGGGCTGAACGGTTTCGTGAGGTAATCGTCGGCTCCCAGTTCCAACCCAACGACTCGATCCACCTCGCCGGCCTTCGCCGTGAGCATGATGATCGGTATCGTGGCCGTGACCCGGTCGCGCCGCAGAATTTTGCAGACCTCCAGCCCGTCGACCTCGGGAAGCATCAAATCGAGAACGATGGCGTCGGGAACGAGCTCGCGGGCTTTGCGCAATGCCTCTTCGCCATCCGCCGCCGTGATCACCTGGAGCCCCGCCGCCTTGAGGTTCACCTCGACCAGCTCAACGGCGTCCGGCTCGTCGTCCACCACGAGGACCCGTTGTTTTTTGGTGCTCATGATTTTTTGGCGGCCGGCACTTGGATGTCCTGATGCCGGATGTCGCGTCCCTCGTAAAGGTAAACGACCTCTTCGGCGACATTCGTGGCGTGGTCACCGATCCGCTCCAGGCTTTTGCAAATCACCATGAGATTGAGGCAGCGGCTGATGGTCGCCGGTTTGCCCGTCATGAAAACCGTCAGTTCCTTGTGGAGACGCTTGTTCATGTCGTCCACCCGTTTGTCGCTGGGAATGACCGCGCGCGCCTTGGCGGAGTCGCGCGTCACAAACGCATCCAGCGCGTCCTTGAGCATCCGCACTGCCAGCGTCGCCATCGGGGGAATCGAGTCGGCCTGTTTCAATTGCGGATCACTGCCGAGATCAATGACGCGCCGGGAAATGGTGGTGGCCTCGTCGCCGACGCGCTCGAGGTTCTGCGCAATTTTCATCGCGGTGGTGATGAACCGCAGATGAAAGGCGCTGGGCGCTTTCACGAGCAGTCGCAGCGCATCGTCATCGATCTCCTTCTCAAGGGCATCGATGCGATCATCCTCCTCCTTGGTGCGGCGCGCCAGATCATCATCACGACGGACGAGAGCCTTGACCGCCCGATTGACGGCGGCTTCGGCGTAACTGGCCATGATGAGGAGCTTCTCCTTCAATCCGGCCAGGGCTTTGTCACTGGTGGCTGCCATGGATTCGCAGAGCTGCGGCGGGTAGCAAACCCGAAGCGACGCCGAAGGGGAAAGCCTATTCTTAAAGGGCTCGCCGCATCCCGGGGCGCTGATCGTTTCCATCTGGCCTCGACCCTCCGATGCCCCTGTGACGAACGCGTGACGGCTTTGTGACGCTTGGGAAAAAGTGCCGCTCAGACCGCGATGGGCGCCTTGATGGACGGATGCGGATCGTAATTCAACAATTGGAAATCTTCGAAGCGGAAATCGTGAATGCCGGTCACGTCCGGATTGATCTGGAGCGTGGGGAGCGGCTTCGGTTCGCGGCTGAGCTGCAGACGCGCCTGTTCCAGGTGGTTGGCGTAAAGATGCAAATCCCCAAACGTATGAACAAACGTGCCCGGTTTCAGTCCGCACACCTGGGCTGTCATCATGGTCAGCAGCGCATAACTGGCGATGTTAAAAGGAACCCCGAGAAACAGATCGGCGCTCCGCTGATACAACTGGCAGGAGAGCTCGCCGTCCTGCACAAAGAATTGGAACAAGGTATGGCAGGGAGGCAGGGCCATGGCATCCACTTCGGACGGGTTCCAGGCGCTGACGACGAGCCGTCGGCTGTCGGGATTGGTTTTGATCCGGGAGATGACGCGATCGATTTGGTGAATGGACACGCCATCGGCGCCGCGCCAGTCGCACCATTGCGCGCCGTAAACACGCCCGAGGTTCCCATCGGCGTCGGCCCATTCATCCCAGATGGTCACGCCGTGATCGTTGAGATATTTCACGTTGGTTTCGCCACGGAGAAACCAGAGGAGCTCGTGGATGATCGATTTGAGATGGAGCTTTTTGGTGGTTAACGCCGGAAAACCGTCCGCCAGTGGAAATCGGGCTTGCGCGCCAAAGACTGAATATGTGCCGGTGCCAGTGCGATCCGCCTTGAAGCGGCCTTCGTTAAGAACCAGACGCAGCAGTTGATGATATTGAAGCATCGACGGAGGCGATTGTGGAGAGACATTGAAAAACGTGAAAGAAAAAGGTGAATCAATGTACCGGAGTGTGGCCGTCCCCGGCCAATGCCACTAGGATTTGGTAGGGCTTTTTTTGCCCTTTTTTTGAACTGCCGGGCCGGTTTGGGCCGGATGATTGGCGCGGTATTCACGGAGCAGAGCGGGCCCCATCTCATAGAGTAGTTGT
>JBEEGQ010000210.1:0-36021 GCA_041166945.1 Verrucomicrobiota bacterium | reverse complement strand
TCAGCTTCTCCAACGATGTTTGGACGGCGACGCAACTTTGGGCGAACACAGGCTTCTCCTCGACGCTGGCCAGCATCTGGATGACGCCGGTGGCTCATGAGGGCTTCCTCTACGGCCAGTTTGGCGTCCAGTCGTTCGAAAGCGTGAACGCGCAGCTCAAGTGCGTGGAGATGCGCACGGGCGTGGTGAAGTGGTCGGTCAACGGCTTCGGCCGCGGCGGAACGCTGCTGGTGGACAATCATCTCGTGTCGCTCACCGAACGCGGCGCGCTGGTGCTGGTGCGCCCGAACACCAACGCCTACACCGAACTGGCGCGCTTCACCGCCATCCCCAATTATTTTGGTGATACGAACAAGTGCTGGAACGCTCCGGCTGTGTGCGATGGGAGGCTGTTCGTCCGCAGCACGGCTTACGTGGCGGCCTTTGATTTATCAGTGCCGGCGCTGGTAACGGAGTCGCCCCAATTGGGCGCGCTGGGTCTGGAGTTCTCCGTCCGCACGGCCAGCGGCGCACCGATCGATTCCAACCGCTTCGCCGGACTCCAGGTGCGCGCCTCCACCAACCCTGCCGTGCCGCTGCCCCGGTGGACCGTGCTCATGCATAATCCTGTGCTCACCGGGGGGGTCGTGCGCGTCGGCCCCATCGCCACGGACGGCCAGCCCCAACGCTTCTTCATCATCAGCGAACCCTGACCGGAGGCCCGCATGAATCGTCTTCACTCGCGCGCCTTCACCCTAATCGAACTGCTGGTCGTCATCGCCGTCATCGCGATTCTCGCCGCGCTGTTGTTGCCGGCACTGACGGGCGCCAAGGAACGCGCCCGGCGCGCCAGTTGCCAGAGCAGCCTGCGCCAGTTGAGCCTGGCGCTCCACATGTACGGCGACGACAACGACCAGACGCTCCCCACTGGCGCGTCGAACAAAGGCGCGCTCGACGATCACCTTCCCGTTCTTAGCACCGCCACCAGCAACGCCATCGTCCAATACAGCAGTGGCACGGACCGGCTGGCCCACTGCCCGAGCTTCGGCGACTGGTTCATCAAGAAGCAGGCGGAGCGCTCCTTCGACGAACGGGAATACGGCTACGTCGTCGGCTACAATTATCACGGCGGCCACACCAACACGCCGTGGCCCGCCATCTTTGGCACGAACCGTTGGATTTCCCCGCAGCGGCTCACTGACGATCCCGAACTAGTGCTCATTTCGGAAATGAACGACTGGTCGCCCGGCTACGGCCAGACTTTCGCTCCGCACGGCAAAGGCGGCCCCATCCTCGAAGGACTCGACGCCTCGAATCCCGGCGCAGCGGGCGCGACTCCGGCGGGCATCGGCTCTCAGGGCGGCAACATCGGCCTGCTCGACGGATCCGTGTCGTGGAAATCCATCGGCCGGATGCGCATCTACCGCGGCTCGCAGCAATGGGACGAGAGCGGCTGCTGGGCGATGTGGTGAGCACGCGTAGGAAAGGGGTCGATGCTGGCATCAATGATGCGGGGGCTCAAGGCTGGGAAAGCGTGGCGGGCTGGGGCCATGAATCAATGGGCCGCCAAATCCGAAATCAAAAATCGGAAATCACAAATCGCCAATTGTGGCGCAAAGAACCTGACTTGAACAGCACGGCGCGTTCGGTGCATGCTGGGGGTGTCATGAGCCAAACTGCCGAATCCGAGGCATCGACCGACGCCGGGTCGAAATTGGCGCGCTTTCCCAACACACACTGGACCCTGGTTCTTGAGGCGGCTCGTGGTGAACCCGGGCGATCGCAGGAAGCGCTTGGTCAGTTATGTGTCCTTTACCGAGAACCCATTCGCTCGTGGCTCCGCCGGTCCGGTGCCGCTCCGGACGCGGTGGACGATCTCACCCAATGCTTCATCGAATACCTGCTCGAAGGTAACCGGCTTAAGAATGTCGAGCAGCGTGAGACGAAATTCAGGACCTACCTCATCGAGTGCATTCGCCGGTTGGTTCGTGGTGAATGGCGCAAAGCGATGGCCGCCAAACGCGGGAGCGGGCTCGCCCCAGTCGAACTTGACGAGACCGCCGTGGGATTGACGGTCGATCCCGAGCGGCACGTGGACCAGGACTTCGCCCTGACCGTGCATCAGCGGGCTCTCCATCGTCTGGAGACCGGTCGGTTCAGCGGCGAACCCAAGCGGACCCGATTCCAGCATCTTCAGCCGTTCATCCTCGGTTACGATCCGGAAATTTCGTACGCTGAAATCGGCAGTCGATTGGGGATGTCCGCAAACCATGTCAAGAAGGCTGTGTTCGACCTTCGTCAGGAGTATTACGAGGTTTTTCGCGACGAGGTCAGCCGGTTGGTCAGGCCTGACCTGATTGACGAAGAAACCCGTTACCTCATGACCCTCCTGGCGGGTTCGTCGGCCACGGATTCAGTTTCGTAACCATTCCCGGATGCCCGCCTGAGACCGGGAGATGACATGACGCGATCGGCCATGGTGCAGAAAAAGAAAAACGCAACGATCCGGTATTTCGGGGATTACGTGCTGATGGGGGAAATCGCCGAAGGCGGCATGGGTGTCGTTTTCGACGCGCGCCAGATCAGTCTCAACCGACGTGTTGCCCTCAAACTGATTCGCTCCGGAGCCCGAGCCTCCGAAGGCGAGCTTCGGCGCTTTCGAGTGGAAGCGGAAGCCGCGGCCCGGCTCGACCATCCGGGGATCGTTCCCATCTACGAAGTCGGAGAACACGACGGGCAGGCCTTCATCGCGATGAAACTCATCGATGGCGAGAGCCTGGCTGAAAAACTCGAGGCCCGTGGGAGGTCAGCCGAGGCGGCGAAGACTCCCAATGCCGTCGGATGCACGGTCGCGATCCCCTCGCCAAGTCGGGTCCTCGATCTCGAACGCGACGCAGCCCGGCTGATCGCTCAAGTCGCACGGGCCGTTGCCCATGCCCATGAGCGGGGCGTTCTCCACCGGGACATCAAGCCCGGCAACATCCTGATGGATGCCGCCGGCGCACCTCATCTCACCGACTTCGGCATCGCCAAATTAGTCGAGAACGACGCGCATCAAACGATCAGCCACGCCATGCTCGGGACACCTGCCTACATGTCGCCCGAACAAGCCGCTGGCCGACGCGAAGCCATCTCAGCCGCCAGCGATATTTACAGTCTGGGCGCCGTCCTCCATACGCTGCTGACCGGGCGTCCTCCGCCCCGCCCCGCCGCGGACGACTCCGCCGAATTCGCAACTCCGCCGCGCCTGCCCCGATCCGAAACGCCCGATCCAACGGAGGACGCTCTCGAGACGATTTGTCTGCGTTGCCTGCAATTTGACCCGCAGCGGCGTTATCCCAGCGCCCTCGCCCTGGCCGAAGACCTCGAACGCTGGCTCGCCGGCGAAGTCATCCACGCCAAACCTCCGCACGTCCATTTCCATATCCGCCGTTCCATGCGCCAGCACCCCTGGATCACCGCGAGTGCGGCGGTCCTTCTCGTCGGCGGTTTTATCGGCATCCCCATCGGTCTCTGGCTCGGACACCGGAATTCTCCCGACCGGTCCCGCGACCCATCTCTCGATCGCCTCTCGTGGAGGACTGTCTCGACTCAATCAATCCAGGCCGAACCCAATCACGGCTATCGCTTGCGGTCACGGCAAAGTGTCTCCATCACGCTTCCACAGTCCCCTGTCGCCGGAGATGTCGTGCGGGTCGTCGATTCCGGAAACGGCTGGCGCCTATTTCAAAACTCGAATCAAGTCGTCGTCGCGGAAGAGCTCGGCGTCCTGGCCGCGGGACGGCACTGGACCAAAACGGATGCGGATTACCAGTGGAGCAGCGTCGCTTCGTCCGACGACGGCACCAAGCTGGCTGCGGTCTCTTTCGGATACCGCGAGGGCGGCGGGGAGATCTGGGTTTCAACGAACGCAGGATTGAATTGGGGCGCTGCGGGGCCGCGACGATACTGGACCAGTTGCGCGATGTCCGCAGATGGCGTCACAATGGCAGCGGCCGCCGCGTTCGGACAGCTCTACCTGTCAACGAATTCCGGACAGGGGACCTGGCAATCCCACGACGTGCCGCGCAATTGGACCGGAATCGCCTGCTCCGCGGATGGACGAAACCTTGTGGCCCTCGACAACGGTACCAACGTCGAGGGTGGATTCATCTACATCTCCAAGGATCGCGGTGAAACCTGGACCCCGACCGGGCACCAACGGACTTGGCATTTCGTGGATTCGTCCGCCGATGGCAAAGTCCTGGCCGCATGCGTGGGCGAAGCGGATATCAAAGGCGACCTGGCTGTCGGTTACGTCTATGTCTCGCGCGATGGCGGAATCACGTGGAAGGCATGCCTCACCGATGCGCTTCGTCGATGGACAGGCGTGGCGATCTCGGGGGATGGACGCGTCCTGTGCGCCATCAATGACAACGGCCGTGTCGCGCCAGGCGGTCAGTTCTTCGTTTCATTGGATGGCGGTGAGACATGGAACGGGCGAGGGCCGACCCAGATTTGGTGTCGACTCGGCATGGCGAAAAGTGCGGGAACAATCGTGGCCGCCGTTCGAACCCAGCCTGACGAAATACAGCAATTGTCCATCTCCCACGATCTCGGCGAAACCTGGCATTCGATGGGATTACGTGTGACCTGGACTGATTTGGCAAGTTCGGCCGACGGACGTCGATGGATTGCTTCGGCCGGGCATTCCAAGCCCGGCCGGGAAAGCGGCCTTTACCAGTCGATTCCCACCACGCAACCCGGGGCCCATGGCGCCATCACGGGCGCGGCGGGAACTGAGATCGAGCTTCAATACGCCGGCGACGGTCAGTTTCGAATCACCCGTGCCCGGGGCCGGGTCGAAGTCGACGGCACGGTGATCTCCGGAATTCTTCCCCGCCGGCTGTAACCGTGAGCCGAGTTTCGCCTAAGACGTACCTGATCGACTAATCCTGACCGATGTGTAATCTGGCTTGGGCAGAATGGCTTCGATGAAACTTCAACACATCATCCTATGAAGATTCAGCATTTCATCGCACTCGTTGTTCTGAGCCTCGCGACCGTCCGCGGTGCCCCGGCGCTGGTTCGGGGGTTCACGGCGCGAACTCTGGGCCTTCTCACCCTGGCCTGTCTGCTGGTGGCGGCGCCGGCCACGGCGCAGGTCAACTACGTAGTTTCCGGCAGCACTGCTTACGTCACGTACAGCCGGGACGCTTCCGGTGCCATTGTCATCGCCTCCACCTTCAACGGGTATCCGGTCACCAGCATCCTGGGTCGGGCGTTTGAGGGCGCCAGCGGCCTGACGAGCGTGACGATTCCCAGCAGCGTCACCAACATCGGAAGTTTTGCGTTTCGCGAATGTTCCAGCCTGACGAACCTTTTAGTGGATGCGGCGAATCCGGCTTACAGCAGCCTCAACGGGGTCTTGTTCGACAAGGCGCAAACGACCTTGATTACTTTTCCTATTGGCCGCAGCGGCAGTTACGTCATTCCCAACACCGTCACCAGCATCGTGACTGAAGCGTTTTACCGGTGCTTCGGCCTGACGAGCGTGACCATTCCCAACAGCGTCACCAGCATCGGGAGCTATGTATTTTACCAATGCACGAGCCTGACCAGCGTGACGATTCCCGACAGCGTCACCAGCATCCAGTTTCGGTCGTTTGAACTCTGCACGGGCCTGACGAACGTGATCTTTGGCAACAGCCTCACCAACATCGCGGATTACCTGTTTTGGGGCTGCAGCAGCCTGGCGAACGTGACAATTGGCAACAGCGTCGCCAGCATCGGGGTTGCGGCGTTTCAGCTTTGCCCCAGCCTGACCAGCGTGACCATTCCCAACAGCGTCACCCACATCTGGGATATTGCGTTTAACGGCACGAACCTGAGGAGCGTGACGATTCCCAACAGCGTCACCACCATTCGGGATAATGCGTTTTCCGGCTGCCCCAGCCTGACGAACTTTTCAGTGGTCGCCGCCAATCCGGCTTACAGCAGCCTCGACGGGGTCTTGTTCGACAAGGCGCAAACGACCTTGATTACCTTTCCTCTCGGTCGCGGCGGCAGTTACAGTTACGTCATTCCCAACAGCGTCACCAGCATCGTGGCTGGAGTGTTTTACAACTGCACGAGCCTGACGAACGTGACGATTGGCAACAGCGTCGCCAGCATCGGGGCTTCTGCGTTCGACGGCTGCACCAGCCTGACGAGCGTGACGATTCCCGACAGCGTCATCGACATTGGCGATTCTGCGTTTAACGGCTGCAGGAACCTGACAGGCCTGACCATTCCCAACAACGTCACGAACATCGGGAGTTCGGCGTTTTCCAGTTGCACCAACCTGACCAGCCTGATCATTGGCAACAGCGTCACCAGCATCGGGGCCGGAGCGTTTTCCGGCTACAGGGGCACGAACGTGATCCTTGGCCATAGCGTCTCCCGCATCGGGACTACTGCATTCCTCGCCTGCACCAACCTGTCGAGCGTGACGTTTCCCGCCAGCGTCACGCGCATTGAGGACGCGGCGTTTTTCGCCTGCGCCCGCCTGACGAACTACACCTTTCTGGGCAATCCGCCGGCGCTTATTCGTGGCTTTTATGAGGGCAATTGGTTCAGCGGCTACGGCACGGGCGCAAAGGTTTATTATTACTGCGACACCACCGGCTGGGGAGCAACCTTCGGCTACTTGCCGACCGTGATGCTGTGCCCGCCGCAATTTGCCCCGGGCAGCGCCAGCGTGAAGCCGGGCGGCTTCGGCTTCACCCTCACCCGTCTCACCAATCAAACCATCGTGGTCGAGGCCAGCACCAATCTGGTGAACTGGCAACCCATCTGGACCAACCCCCCGCCCGGCGCCTCGACCAATTTTGTCGATCCAGAATGGCTCAATCACTCGAACCGCTTCTATCGCGCGCGATGAAACTTCAACACGTCAGCCTATGAAGATTCAGCATTTCCTGGCACTCGTTGTTTTGAGCCTCTCGACTGTCCCCGGTGCCCGGGCGGCGGTTCTGGCCGGTCCTATTACCAACGCTGCCAACGCACACGCTTATTATCTGTTGAGCTCCAACACCTGGACGGCTTCGGAAGCCGAGGCCGTCGGGCTCGGCGGCCACCTGGTCACGATCAATGATGCCGCCGAGAACCAGTGGGTCCTGAATACTTTCTTCCCCTTGACTGGAGTTCCTTACGCCTCGCTCTGGATCGGGCTGAACGACGCGGCCAATGAAGGACAGTTTGTTTGGGCCAACGGCGAGCCGGTCGCGTTCACCTACTGGTATCCGGGCGAACCGAACAATCTGGGTCTGGGCGGGGAGGATTACGCCACCATCCGGCACCCGTCCGAAGCGCCGCCGACCGGCTCGTGGAACGATCTGACGGACACCCCGAACCCTCCGACCTTTGGCGTCGTCGAAGTGCCGACGCCGTTGCCGGTGGCGGTGACACAGCCGGCCGATCAATTCATGCCAGGCAGCGCCCGGTTGAACGGCCAGGCCAATCCGAACGGCTCACCGACTCTGGCGTGGTTCGAATGGGGCACGTCACTCGCTTACGGGAACGTCACTCCACTCCAATCCGTCGGATCCGGTAGCAATGTCGTGGGATTCTCCAATGTGATTGTCGGCCTGGTCAGCGGGACGGACTATCATTTCCGCGCACGCGCTAGCAATGCGTTTGGTTCCCTTGCAGGCTTGGACCAAACTTTCAATCTGAACACTCAACGACCCGTCGTCACGACTCTGGCCGCGGATCAACTGACCACCAACAGCGCGCGGTTGAGAGGGCAGGTCAATCCGCGCGGCTCGCCCACGACCACGTGGTTTGAGTGGGGAACGGCCACGAATTACGGGAATTTGATTGGAATGCAGGACATTGGACAGGGTTCGAGCGTGTCGAATCTCAACGTCGTGCTCAACGGACTGATGGTCGGGACGAATTATCATTATCGGCTGGTGGCCACCAATGCATTTGGCGCGGGGTACGGAGCGAATCAAACGTTCAACGCGGCTCAACGGCCGCCGACGACGATTACATGGACGGGCGCCGATCCTTCCGGCTACTGGTCCGCACCGGCCAATTGGTCTCCGGCCGGCGTGCTCGTAAACGGCGACGACCTCGTGTTTCCAGGTGGCTTGCCGCCCGGAGACATGGTGAGCACCAACGACTTCACCGACCGCATCTTCCGATCAATCACGTTCAATGGAGCCGGTGGACACACCATTCGCGGCAATCCGGTTACGCTGACGAATCGTGCGCCTGTTATAACCTGCAGCAGGACCAATGTGATTGCCTGCGACTTGGTTCTCAGTGCAACAGTGTCACCGTCCGCTCCGTCTTCGCAATGGCCCTCAATCTGGGGTTCTAGTTATCCTGCAGAGTTGACGTTGAGCGGAAATATTGTGGGTAGCAATCTGAACTTGTCCGTGCCGCGGTTGGTTATCAGCGGAGAATTCCCGGGAGGTCGCATTTACACTTACGGCGGCACTGTGGCTTTCTATGGAGATCACTTACACGCTCTTTTCGCAACAAACCAAGGCGGCACATTCTTTGTCCAGGGTTCGCAGCCGAACCTCAACCTTGCGATGCTCTGGGAGATGGAGAGTGCTGCCTGCGGTTCCCTGAGCGGAGCCGGTGCGGTTGGGGACATAACGGGATGCGGTCACATCATTCTCGACTCAATGCTTTCGGTCAAAAGCCTCGGCGGTCCAGGCGCCTCTCAGGCGAGTTGGCGTACCTTGGATATTAAGCTCAATGGGACCAATGTTGGCGAATACGGCCGACTCATTTCCTCTGGCGATGTGGGGCTGTCCGGCGGCAGCCTTACTCCATCTCCTGGCTTTAATCCGCAGCAAGGCCAGGTTTTCACCATTGTCGAGAAGACATCTCCAGGTGTGGTCGCAAACGAATTCCTGGGACCCGAAGGGACTGTCACCACCCTGAAGGGAATGCCTTTTCGCCTCAGCTACATCGGTGGCGATGGCAATGACGTGACACTCACGGTTGAAGCGACCAATACGGTCAACGTTCAACCAACAGTCAGCATCATCAGCCCGACTAACGGCGCCATTCTCGCTGCGCCCTTCGGCGGAACGATTCAGGCAAATGCCGCGGACAGCGACGGCACGGTGGTGCGGGTGGATTTCTTCTCCGACGCAGCGCTGGTGGGCAGCGTGAGCAACGCGCCGTTCCATCTGGCCGTGACGAACATCGCCGCGGGCCCGCATGCCCTCTTCGCGGTGGCCACGGATGATCGCGGTGCGACGAAAAGATCGGCGACGGTTACGGTTACGAACGTCACCCCGGTGCCGATCGTGCTCGGCGCAGTGCAACGGTCCGGCACGCGGTTCGCATTTTCTTACTCGGCCAACATCGGCCTGCGTTACGCCGTGGAACGCAGCGCGACGTTGAGCAATTGGACCCCCATTTGGAGCAACACCGCCAACTTCAATCCAATGACCTTCACCGACACGACCGCCACGAATCGCATGGACTTAGGTCTGTTCACGGAAACCTTCAATTCCGGCAACGGCGGATTCACCGTGACGACGCCGCAACCCTACGGCGGACCGTGGAATTATAATTCAGGCGCGGGAACCTGGCAGGAATACGGGCACGGCCTGCCGGACTCGGGCCATCCCAATACCTCTTTCCTGGACAGCCCACCGCTGACGATTACGGCCGCTGGCCAGGCGGTTCTGTCATTCAACCATCGCTGGAGCCGCGAACAGGACTCAGTGAATTGGGATGGCAATCAGTTGCGTGTGAGTGTGAATGGCGGTGCTTTCGTGGCGGTGCCAGGCACATCATTCACCAGCAACAGCTACAATGGTACCGTGGGCAGCAGTGGGGCGCTCAACGGTCAGCAGGGCTGGGTCGGCACGTCACCGGGATATACCAGCGGTTTCCTCACCAGCGTGGCTGTTCTCGGAAACTTCAATACTGGTGACGTAATCCGGGTGCGGTTTATGGCGGCCAGCGACGGAAACACGACAGGGCCGTTTACGAATGGATGGGAGATCGACAGCGTCCAGGTTAATCAGGGCGAACCGTTCACCGTCGGCGCCAGCGCGGTCAACGACTTCTATCGGGTCAGACGATTGCCCAATCCCTGACCGATGCGCAATCCGCTTGGCAGATTCCCCTTCCACGCCAACGTCGGTGCGACGTTGGCGCGGGCGCGAAACCGGGCGGCTTCGGTTTCACCCTCACCTGCCTCACCAATCCAAGCATCGCGGTCGAGGGCAGCGCCAACCTGGTGAACCGGCAACCCATCTGGACCAACTCCCTGTCCGGCGCCTCCGCCGATTTTGTCGATCCAGAATGGCTCCAGCACCCGAGACGCTTCTATCGCGCGCGCTCGGATTGAAGGGCCCGGGAAAAGCAGTGAAAGAAAGAAAACCTATGAAAAACTTCAGAAGAACATTTCTGTTTGCGGTTTTGGCTTTGCTGGCGTCCGGGCCGGCTTTCGGTGCCATACATACCAATACAATCACAGGCTTAAGCTTCGTCCCCCGGAACATGACCATCACAGCTGGCGACACCATCGTTTGGGTGAACGTTGCATTCCACAGCGTCACGGGCAACTCCCCAGGGGAGCCCTTTTGCGGCAGTACGATTTTTGGCGCTTCAGACGTATCGTGTTCGGCGACGTTCAACGTCCCGGGCACTTACAATTATTACTGCCGGCCGCACTGGATGTACAACATGAGCGGCAGCGTCACAGTGCAGCCAGTGTTCGAAATCACGGATATCCGACCCTCTTTCCGCACCAACCTCATCGTCACCTGGGACGGCCCCCCGGGGCCATATGCGCTCCAAAAGAAAGAAGACCTTGGCGAGGCCGGTTGGCGCGATCTCTTTATCGACAGCGCCAAAACGGCGACGGTCAGAAATGAAGTCAATCAAGGCTTCTTCCGCATCGAAGACATCGCCACTCTCACGAACGTGCCCTTTAGCGCTCACATGAGCGGCGCGATGGAACGGCCGGTCGTCACCACTGCGGGCACCGGCTTCGGCACCTTCCGCCTGGCAGGCAACACGCTTCACTTCGATATCCGTTACGAGAACCTTTCCAGCCTTGCTAACGCCGCCCACATCCATGGTCCCGCTCCCGCGTCAACTGGTGCGGGGGTCCTCGTCGATCTGGGCACCTTCAACGGCGGGGCTTGGGGCACCAGCGGCACATTAGCTGGGTCGGTCAATCTTACTCCCGATGTGAGAAACGCAGTGCTCGCCGGAAGAACCTATGTGAACATCCACACGGCCAACAACAGTAACGGCGAAATTCGCGGCCAGATAGCACCGGTCCTCATGCAAGCAGCCATCAGCGGTCCCGCCGAACGACCGCCCCGGCCCAGCCTCGGCAAAGGTCAGGGTACGTTCTTCCTCGTCGGCACCAATCTGACCTTCAACATCACCTACAGCGGCCTTCTTTCCGCCGCCAATAACGCCCACATTCACGGGCCTGCCGATACGGCCGATTCGGCGGTCGTGATGCGGGATCTCGTCGCTTTTCACGATGGTCCGCTCGCCGCCTTGGGCAGTTTCGGCGGAACCATGGGCCTCACGCCACAACAACTGGCCAACGTCCTCGACGGCCTTACCTATGTGAACATTCATACGACGAACTTTCCGCAAGGTGAAGTGCGCGGACAAATCACGCCCAAGGCCAGTGCGATCCCGCTCTCGGCTTCGCTCACGGGTGCCGCGGAAAAGCCCAACCCAGTCACGACTCCTGGAACGGGCATCGCCTCTTTCCGCATCGAAGGAAATAATCTGCACTTTGAGGTCCGCTACAAAGATCTCACTTCCCTTGCCACCGACGCGCATGTTCATGGCCCGGCGAATTCAACCAATAATGCGGCCCCAATAATCTTCCTTGCATCGTACAGCATTGGACCGCTCGGTACCGGCGGCGCTCTCGCCGGCAGCGTCCCGCTCACTGCGCAGCAGAAGACCATGCTCCTCAATGGCCAGACGTACATCAACATTCACACGGCCAATAACCCGGGCGGAGAAATTCGCGGCCAGGTCAGCACGGTACTTATGACCTCCCGGTTGGACGGTGCTCAAGCTGGCGTGACCACCAGTGGCATCGGTTCGAGCACGCTCCTTGTGGTCGGCGACCGCCTTACCTTTGAGATCACTTACCGCAATCTGACGGGCACTGCCAACGCCGCGCATATCCATGGTCCCGCGCCGGTGGGCCAGGGGGCTGGGATCCTTTTCGACCTCGTTCCGTTTCACAACGGCGCCTTCGGAACCTCAGGCAGCTTTACGGGCACTGGCACCCTCTCGCCGTCGGTCTTGGGCTACGTCTTTGATGGACTGACTTACATCAATATCCACTCGTCCTTCGTCGGCGACGGCGAAATTCGCGGCCAGGTGATTCGATAGAAGTGCCGGTGTAAACGGTGTGCCGTTTTTCGTCATAAACGGGCGGCCAGCCTTTTCGGGTGCGCAAAGCCCAGCGCACTTTTTCCAAGGAATCATGACTGCCACGGATCATACTTGAAGGTTCGAGCGTGGCGAGACGAGGGTCGGTTTTTGTCGCAGAACACGAACGAGCCGCACGCATTCCGGGCGGTCTCAACAGGGGATTATTTCTCAAGGCTGAGGGCTCAACACCACCCTAGACAAGAGAGGTTTTTTAGGCATAGGATGCGACCGCGAAACCCGATGGACGAAAGATGACTGTCCCATCCCTGAAGCCGACAGATCCTTCCTTCGTCGCTCGCCCATGGTCGGCTCTTGGGGCTCTGTTATCGCGCAGCTTTCAGAACGCAATTTCATTTTCATGTCGTAGATCAACCACCCATGGAAAGGTGACCGTATGAACCCGTCATTGCCTGCGCATAGTTTTGCGGTCCGCTTGCAACTTATTATGAAAGCGCACACTCGTTCGATGGCTCTTCTGTTGGCGATAATCATCGTCGGTTCCAACCAGGCCGCCCGAGGAGCGGCCGATTCCTTCGTCAACTTCGAGACTCCACCAGTCCATCCCGTCGCGCTCAGTCCCGACGGCAGCCAGCTTGCGGTCTGCAATCTGGCCGATGGACGGCTGGAGCTCTTCGACGTGAGTTCCGGCACGGCGGTCCCGGTCGGAAGTGTGCCCGTCGGGCTCGATCCGGTCTCGGTCCGCTATCGCACGACGAGTGAAGCGTGGGTCGTCAACCACATCTCTGATTCCATTAGCGTCGTGAACGTTACGGCCCGCCAGGTCGTGGCGACCCTCCGAACCCTCGACACCCCGGCCGATGTGATCTTCGCCGGCTCGGCGGGCCGGGCGTTTGTGTCGTGCGCAACGCCGAACACGGTGCAAGTGTTCGATGCGGTCACGCGCCAGCTCGTGACGAACCTGGTCATTCAAGGCGAGCGGCCCAAAGCGCTGGCCGCCAGTCCCGACGGCAGCAAGGTGTACGCCGCAATCTTCGAGTCGGGCAATGGCACCACGATCCTGGGCCCCAAGCTCGGCTCCGGCGGCGTCTCCGGCACCAACTTCCCCGGTACCGACGGCTCCGGCCCCCTTTACTCGCAGAATGTCGTGAGCGATCCGACAGGTCCCTACCACGGTCAAAACCCGCCGCCGAACAGCGGGACGAACTTCAGCCCGGCGATCAGGCCGCAGTCCGGTGTTCCGCTGCCGACGACCAGCGTTGTCGTTCGCAAGAATTCCGCGGGGCGCTGGATGGACGACAACGCCAGGGACTGGACCAAGTTTGTCTCGGGCACCAACGCACTGCAGACTGACCGCGTGCCGGGCTGGGACCTGCCCGACCGGGACGTGGCCGTCATCGATGCCGGGAATTTCTCGGTCACCTACGCCACGGGCTTGATGAACCTGTGCATGGGCATCGGGGTGAACCCGGCCTCCGGGCAGATTACCGTCGTGGGCACCGAGGCCATCAACGAGGTGCGATTCGAGCCCAATCTGAACGGCATTTTTATTCGATCCAAAATCGGGCTGGTCGATCCGCTCACGCTCAACAAAACGGTGAAAGATTTGAATCCGCACCTGGACTACGCCAGCCGCACGCTCCCGCAGTCCGAGCGCGACAAGTCGATCGGCGAACCCCGCGGCATTGTATGGAATTCCAGTGGCACGCGCGGGTACGTCACCGGCATGGGCTCGCGCAACCTGGTCGTCCTCGATGCGTCTGGCGCGCGCGCGCGCGCGCTGCCCATCGAACTGAGGGAAGGTCCGTTGGGCCTCGCCCTGGACGAAGGCCGCAGCCGGCTTTACGTCCTGAACCGTTTTAGTTCGAGCCTCTCCGTGGTCGATACGGGTTCGGAAACGCTGGTGGCCGACGTGCCGCTGTTCGACCCGACGCCTCGCAAGGTCAAAGACGGCCGGCGCCATCTCTACGACACGCGCCTCACCTCGGGCCTGGGCCAGGCCTCGTGCGCGTCGTGCCATCCGGATGCGCGCATGGACCGGCTGGCCTGGGATCTCGGCGATCCTTCCGGAGAAGTGGTGCAAACGGCCATGAACTTTTCGGGTTCCGTGACTCCCGCCACGTACCACCCGATGAAAGGCGTCATGATGACTCAGACCTTGCAGGACATTATGGGACACGAACCGTTTCATTGGCGCGGGGACCGATCCCACCTCGGGGAGTTCAACCAAACCTTCACGAATCTCCTCGCGGCGCCGACGGCGCTTTCGCCCGCTGAACTGCGCGAGCTGGGCGATTTCCTGGCCACCGTCCGAATTCCGCCCAATCCGTATCGCACTCTGGAGAATGGCCTTTCCACGAACGTGCCTCTGCCCGGCCACAAGTCTTTGGCCGGCGCGGCACTTCCCAACGGCAACGCCGCGTCTGGTTACCAGAGCTTTCGCACCGGCAGCGGCTCCTGCATTACCTGCCACACACTGCCCACGGGGCTGGGCATCGAGTTCACCAATAACGCCACCGGTTCGACCGTCCCGTTCATTGGCACGAATGGCGAGCACCATGTGGCGCTGGTCTCACGGCTGGAAGGCGGGCTGCCCGCCAAGACCGCTCAGTTCCGCAACATCCTCGACAAAGTCGGCATGGATGGCGCCAGCACCCAGTCGCGGGCCGGCTTCGGCTTTGGGCATGACGGAGGTTCCGATACACTGGTGCGATTCGTGATCGCGGAAGGAAGATTGACAAACCAATCCGCCCAAGTCGTGGCCAACTTAGTGTCATTCCTGCTCTCCGTATCCGGCTCGGACCTGGCGCCCGCCACCAATTCCGGGTTGCTCCGCATCGGGCCGGCAAGCCAGGACGTGCCCGCCGGCGTCGGCAGGCAACTCACGCTCGATGCGCCCCAGCACGTGCCGCTACTGGACTCGATGCTGGCGCTGGCCTACTCGCCGACCAGCCGCCTGGACCTCATCGCGAAAGGCTCGCAAGCGGGCTCGGAGCGGGGCTGGTTTTATGACCGGAGCGCGGGTCTCTTTCAATCGGATCGCCGGAACGAGAGGGTCTCGGCCGAGGCGCTGATTGGCCTGGCGAGCGCCGGCAGTGAAATCACGTTCACTCTCGTCGCCCAAGGCACCGGCCTGCGCCTTGGCATCGACCGGGACAGCGACGGCGTGTATGACGGCGATGAGCTGGATGCGGGCACGAACCCGGCGGACCCACAGAGTTATTTGCGGATTGAGTCCGTTATACTTGGCGGCCTGGCCAGCGGCGAATTGCACCTTGGTTTCACCGCCGTGTCGAACCACACCTACACCGTGCAGTCCCGTGACCGTTTCGACAGTGGTTCGTGGTCCCGCTGGGTTGACGTTGTCGCGCATCCCTCGAATCGGTTGGTGACGCTCACGAATGGGTTGCCGGGTGGCGCAGGGTCACGAGCTTTCAGGCTCGTGACACCGCAGGCGCCTTGACGGTCCCACGAGTGAGTAGATTCACTTACGCGGTTGCGCCCCATTCTGATGACGGCCCTCGGGAGTCTTGACTTCCAATGGCGATTGCCAACGAGCCAAAGTGTTCAACGTCCCCTTGCCATCGTCGTCATCGGCGGATTGCTCACGTCAACTTTTCTCAAGCTCGTTCTCTTGCCGGTGCTCTACGCATTCGAGAACCACAATTCATGAGAAATCTATCTTTGATGATGCTCGGGTTCATGGCGGTTGCCCTTTTTACTTCGGCAACCGCACAGGAGACCAACAAAAAGCAAGCCAGAGCCATCGCTCACGTCCGCAAGGGAGAAAACGGTTATCAATCTCTGGCCCGGAGTCGCGCCCGGCTCCGAGCAAAACCGTTTTTGTCGCAAGAGGCAATCCGAAGTGCCAGGCAACCAAGCGCCAGTATGCCGGTAACCACAGGGCAGGCTCCACCAGTTCAACCTTCTTTGAAAACCGCTTTGCCTAGCTATTCGGGCACCGCACAAACTCCAGATAGGACAGCAACAGATCGGGGTTCTCTCGAGTCTTCGGACATAACTGGCGTGGCGGCCACGGCTGACCTTACCCGATCGGCTCGCACAGACCGTATTATTGGCCGTGAAAATTATTCGTAGTCCAACCAATGAGTCTCAGCACGAATTCTGACCAGCATCGATTTGATCTGCTCGACTTCACTGACGCGGCAGAACTGACCGAGATTGTACGCTCCTTTTGCAAAGTGACCAAACTGGCGGGCGGCATCGTATTGGTCCCGCCAGGAGGTGTGAAGGAAGATATGACCGAAGCAGACCACAAACAGCTGCGCGTGACAGAGCCCGAGGTCATAAACCCATCCAGCTTCTGCACCAAGATTCGAGCTTGCGAACGAGGAAAGGTGTGTTGTGGAAGGTCAGATCAAAAGAATGCTAAGCGGGCCAACGAGCAGGGCAGAGCCATTGATTACCTCTGCCACATGCGACTCTTTGACCTGATGGCGCCCATAGGTGTCTGTGGGCGGCATGTGGCGAACGTTTACTTGGGGCGGATTCGACCGGCCAGCTTGGGCTTCAAGTGGGTGTACAACCGCTATGTCAAGCTGGTTCGGGGATCGGGGCGCCGTGTCGCGCATCAAGCGAGCGAACAGGAGCTACCCGTCAGGCGTTCGACGAACTTCCCACCGTCACCCCTGGTCAATTGAAAGATTGCCTTTTCTGCGTGGAGACGCTGGCCAACCTGATCTCACAGCGAGCCACCCGGCAAGCCGTAATTAAGATGGCCGTGGCTGCGTCTAGGGAAGTGGGTGTCACGCTGGACTTGCAGGGCAGTCTGAAAACCGTTTGGCCGGGAGAAAACCTCACTACGATCGCACTTTTCGGTGCAGCATGTTTTGCTCAGCCTTTTTGGTTTGCAATACTTCCGCAGGCCCAATCGGGTTTGTTCCAAAGGAATGTGTTCTGATCATTTTTATCCTTGGAACGAATGTCAGGGCCAGAGCGGCCACGCATGATACCAAGCGTATCCGCCGCTGGTGACGAAGACCGACTGGAGAACTAGCCTCCAAGCGCCCCTTTCAAAATTCCGGAAGCTTACGGCTTGCGTAACTCGTAGAAACGATTCGTCCCGGTGACAGCATTGGTCACCGTAAACTTGCCGTTGACCACGATCGGCGGGGGGCCGATTGGCGTCATGGCATTTGCCGGGTTATGCAGCCCGTTGGTGGCAACCAGATTGAACCCGACAAACGACGTGGACCACTTCAGTAACACGTTATTCGTGTTGGAAGGATCGCCCGCGATATCAAGGCGTGCCGGACACCCTGGACAAGGCGGATCACAAACTCCACCCCCGGGAGTGCAGGCGACGGGAAAAATCGAGATGGACCAACAGTGAAGTGTTCCCAGCCCTCCGGCAGTGTCGTCCGAAATGGTCAGGTGCCATATCCCGTTCACAGCCGCACCAAAGTTTCCTCGAAAGACGGACAGCGGCTCCTCGGGGCTGAAAGTTCCGCGGAACGGTGCCATGCCCGCGGTGATGGGCATTGCGGCGACATCGCTGAAGGTCGTGCGATCTGAGTCGGCGCACGAGGTGCCGTAATCGTCCAACGTCCCGCCATTGTCGCTGCTAAGAACCACGGTCGTGCCGGTCGGATCCCAAACCGAAATGCGGAGGTTGTCATCGACGGTATGTGAAAGATGCAGTGATACCACGACGTGATGGGTGGGAGCGGTCAAGCCGGAAACCACTATGGTCGAATCAAGCGTGTTGAAATCGGGAATCGGCTGATCGCCGGTCCGGTTGAAGCGGACGGCAGTGCCTGACACTCCTGTGTGCATCCGGAACGGCACGCTAAAATTGCCATTGGTCGCGGTGTGAACCGTCAGCACCAAATCGATGTTCGTTCCGCACAAGAGTGTCGATGCCGTGCTGATTTGGAATAACGTGGAATTGGTTCGCATCCCGCCGACAGGCAGATCGGGATAGTTTGAGAAGGGTTGGGTGACCGTGATGCCCGTGTTAGTCGTCGAGAGCGTGGCGCTAACCCCGCTCACAATTCCGCGCAGCTTGTTCGTGAGGACTATCTGGAGCAGATTGCATTCGTTTGGTTCTATTTCGCCGTTCCCATTTCCTGTGCTAACGACGGGAGAGGTGGCCAGTTTTAGCGCGGTATTGGAGACCACGAGAACTACATCGTTGAGGAAAATGTCCGAATAAAGGATGAGGAACTGGAGTCCTCCGGTGGCCACCATCGATCCATTGGGAAGTCCGGCGAATGTCCCTTGAATGGCCTCGGAGCCATCATTGTTGACGATAGTGAAGCGATCCCCTTCAGCTGGGGCGAAGCTCGGTCCCACGGAGAGATGGAGTGTTGAAGAGCCCAATTGGTTGGTTCCGCGAACGTTCAACTGGTCATAACCGGACCCCGGGGTGGAGCCGTTGAGTTCTACAAAAAAGTCGCCTTGCGATGCGAACGCGACATTGCTGCAGGTCAGGATGCCCGGGCCGGTTCCGGGCATCACACTCCCGAAAACTGTCAAATCACCCACAACACCCCTTCCCGTCAGAGAAGCGGTGCCGTTGACGGTGACGCGGCTTTGCGGTTGGGATCCATTTACAGTCAGCGTGCCGGCGCTCACGGTGGTCACACCGGTCAAAGTATTGTCACCCGTCAATGTCCAGTTGCCGGTGCCAAGCTTGAAAACGGAGCCGGTCCCGAGGATCAGCCCCGCGAAGGTCGATGAGCCATTGTTCGCCCCCGCCCTAAGGATCCCGGCGCCCAAGTTGATTGTACCGCGGCCATCAACAGCACCACAAGTCTCGGCCATGTCATTGAGGTCGAGTCGCCCGCCGAAATCGATATGGACTGGGGTGGCGTCGGCTATTTGATTGGCAGTGGCGAGCACAACCACGTCCGTCCCAGCGCCGTCGCCGATGGTCAGATCGGCCGGACCTGCCGCATTGGCAATCGTTTTGTTCAATTGAAGCGTGCCTGAATTGACTAGCATGGCGCCAAAATTGTTCGCGACGCTCCCACTGAAGGCCAGGGTCCCGGTTCCCGTTTTCGTGATGTCAAAAGTGCCCGTGATGCTGCCGCTGAGATTCAGGACGTCAGCACCGTCGACATGGATCGTTGCGTTGGAAGACAGGCTGATGGCTCCCGCCCAGGAATTGGATCCGAACGAGGAACTGAGCGCTCCAAAACTGCCTTGTCCACTGCCCGCCAAACTGAGCGCCTCGACAGGAACCGCAACTCCGAAACCAAGGGAGAGCACCGCCCCGCTTTTTACCACGGTGCCATTTGCTGTGGTCCCCAATGCCGAGGAATTTTGCAGGACCAAAAATCCATCATTGACGGTTGTCAGGCCGGAATAGGAGTTCGCCCCGCTGAGGCCCATTTCACCGATTCCATTTTTGGTGAAACCTCCGCTGCCGGTGAGTTGAGCGCTGATCAATAAATCCGGCGAAAAATAATGTCCCGTGACATCGATAATCGGGTTGCTCAGGAGACTCATGTTGCCGCTGATAATGGCCTGCGAATGGGTGTTGGGATTCACTGTGATGTCCCCGGTTGGTAGGATGCTGCCCGGGCTTGGAGCCTTGATGTCGCCGCCGTTGAAAACGAGGTTGCGCACGTTCTCGCCGAAGCCGTTTAAATCGAGAAGGCCTGAAGCGTTGATGGTGATATCCGTGTCGTCGGGAAGCTGGCAACAATGAAGGTACCGCACCACGTCGGTGTTCTCCGGCAATTCATCCTCGCCGACGATCAGCGGCCCAGACATTGCGCCGTCAATGACTGCCATCGAGTCCTTGTCAAGAAACAGCGTCCCGTCGATCAGGATAGTGCTGCCGCTGTAAGTGTTGGCATTGGTCCCGGAGAGGGTGATGGAGCCGGAGCCGAGCTTGGAAAAGCCGCCCACTCCCATAATCTGCCCATTCAGCAGGAACGTTCCGGAACTCGCCATGAAGCTGTTGGTCTCAAGCAAAATGTCGCCAGTCCAAACCGACGCGCCGCTGGCATTGAAAGCTCCGCCGGGATTAGCTGAATTGATCGTGAGAGCTTCGTTGGTCACCTGCACCGCACTGAGAAACAGGTTGGCGTTGCTGTTGATGATCGTGCCGGCCGAGACACCGAGAGGATTGGCTGTCGCGCCCAGTCCCCGCTCGGCCAGCAGCACCACCTGTCCCTCGTTTATCACGGTGACGCCGTTGTAAAGGTTGGTGCCTGCCAAATACAGGCTGCCTGCGCCGCTCTTGGTAATGCCTGCCGATCCAAACAGCGGCATGTCGCTACTGATGACCGCGTTAATCCGGAGATCGGCGGAGGGCGGACCGGAAGAAATGGTGAAAACGCGCGACGCACCCCCCAGCGAAAGATGACCCTCGATCAAGGCCGCGTTTGCATCGGATAACGTGCTCAGATTCCCACCCAGGAAGAGTGTTCCCGCGCCACTGTTGAGGGTGCCCCCCTGCATCGTGAGAGAGCCGATATGGTCCGAGTGGCTGTTGAGATCCATGAAACCCGAGTTTTTCACGGTCACATCCGATGAGTTGGCAATCTGATCGTCCGCCAGCAGCCTCAACACGTCCGTGAGCAACAGGCCGTTGCCGTCACCGACCGTCAGGTCGCCGGGAATGGCTGTGAAATTCGTGAGCGAAGGAAAAACGGAAAACTTATCCAATTCGAGGACGCCGCCATCGAAGCGGGTGAAGCCGGCATACGTGTTGTGTCCAGCGCCATCCAGGCGGAGGGTCCCGACGTTGGTTTTTACGAGGTTGCCAGTTCCGCTGATGATGCCGCTGATGAAAAAGTCGCCGGTGTTGGCGCGCACGGTAAGGGTGTTGCCGTTGAGGTTTACGCCACCGTTGATGTCCAGAATCGCCAGCGACCCTGAGGCTTCCCACGGCTGCGAAGCTCGCACGTCCACATCGGCATCGATATGGTTCGCCCCGGAGGGATTGATTGAACTGAGGCCATTGGTCAGCTGCACCGCATTGCCGCGCACAAAGTAATTGCTGCCTTGGAAGAGAATCGTGTTAAACGCGCGGTTGGGACTGAAATCGTTGGTCACCAGCAATTGACTGATGCCAGCCTGGAAAACGAGGTCATCGCCGGCGACGGGCGCGACGTTGCCCACCCAATTGGCCGCAGCCGACCAGTTGCCGCTGGCGCTGCCATCCCAAAAGCGGGAGGCGCCCTGGAGCGTTGCGGCGAGTGCCAAGCCAATAAAAATCAGCAAAGCCGTCAAGAGGCGTATCGACCTCGCAGCATGAATTCGAAAACTGATTCGGGAACTGGCGGGAGTGGCTGAGCGTTGGGACATGGGGAACATAAATCCAGTGAGATGAAGAATTCGAGCGTTGAACAGCTTCTACTTAACGAAGCCTGTCTGCCGATGCAATACATTTGCTCGAAACTCGCCGCGCTGCCGCTGCGTGGTCAGACCCAGGTTTTGGAATATTTAGTGGCCGGACCGAGGCGGAAAGACACTGAACAAGAGCAGGAGCGCCCCCATTGCGATGCGCAGCCACGATGAATTCAGGCGTCCGTCAAAGATTAACGCAGTCGGGAGCGTCCCGAAAATAAGGTCTGCGGTCAGAATTCGATCATCGTCCTAACGCCGCGCGTCGCCCTATCGCTCCAAGCACAGCCATCAACCACCGCTTGCGTAGACCTCTGCCGATTTTGTTATTCCTACTGCATATGAATCGTTCCTGCATCTCTCCTGAAATCCTCCAACCCTATCTCGACAGCGCCACCAACGCCGCCGACAAAGGCCAGGCCCAATGGTTCACCCCACAAGCTGGGGGACGACTGCTCGCCCGTCCACTTCCCCAGTTCCGGGGCACCATCGTGGACCTCACTTGCGGGCGCGGCGACCTGCTCGTCGCCGCACGCAACGGTACCACCGAGGAAACCCTGGGCGCCGACACCACCCGCGCGGGCCGCGAAGAGCCCGACAGCAGCAAGCCAGACGGCGTGCCGGCCATCGATTGCATCGACTTCACCCTTCTGGAGCTGATCCATTACACCGTCAGCGCCTACACCGGCGCCTGATTCAGGGGCGCGTCCCGCCGTGGTGATTCCGAAAGGTGCGGAATCGCCGACGCACTCCAGGCGCGCTCCTGCTCAGCGAACCTGCAAAACAAGCAATTACATAAGACTAGCGCTCCCTTCACGTTGTAACTCGTCGTGTCCTTTGGGGATCGTTATTAGCGGTTGCCAGGCTTTGGAACAAGGAGTTGGGTGACCGCGGAGCGAGTCGCCCCATTTCTGGCCACAAAAGAATCACCGCTAAAGGCTCTTCTCAACCGAGCCGAAGATCAGGGTAGATGGCTCAGAAGGCCGTAGGGCCATGAGCAGCTTTTCCGGGTCGGACTGAAGAATTCAGGTCCTGCAAGTCTAAGGCACAATCGAATCTTCCTGATGCAACAGGAGGATCTACGGTTGTGCCTTTTGCTTTTCCGGGAGGCGAATCCAGTGAACACAATACATCGAATCCGCTTTAGCAAGCCGGCTCCGGGCCGGTTGATCGGCCTTGATGACTGCGGGCGTCGATTTCTCGCACGCCTGGCAAGCGTGACACTCGCCGAGGAAAGCACCGCCCCCACAGCGGCAGACGGCTCGGGGCGCAACACCGAGCGTTGCCTCCTTGATCAACAACCCATGGCGAACGCGTTAAGGCGTCCACCCGGGTCAGCAATCTCTCATGCACTCGCCCTACTAGCCGTGAGTGGGTGGCTAGCTGGAGCAAGTCAGAGCGTAGCAGCCCCAATATCAACGCCCAAAAGTAACGCCGTAGAACAGGCGCCAGAAGCGGATGGCAAGCTGTCAGAGGACTTCACGAAGCTCGATCTCGACGAACTCATGGCGGTGAAAGTGCCGACTGTGTACGGCGCGTCGAAGCACGAGCAGAAAATTACCGAGGCCCCGTCGGCGGTGAGCATTGTGACGCAGGATGACATCAAGAAATTCGGTTACCGCACGCTGGCGGACATATTGCGAAGTGCGCGCGGATTTTACGTCACATCAGATCGCGGCTACAACTTCATCGGCGTAAGGGGGGTAAACCGTCCCGGTGATTACGGTGGGCGCGTGCTAATCACAGTGGACGGGCACCGACTGAACGAGCCGGTATACGACTCGGCATTCAACGGAAACGAATTCCCGCTCGATGTGGACATGATTGAGCGTGTCGAAATTATTCGCGGCTCTGGGTCCTCCCTTTACGGAAACAATGCCTTCTTTGCGGTTATCAACGTCATCACACGTCATGGCGACGGGATCAACGGCATCGAAGCTTCCGGGTCGGCAGCCAGTTACAAGACTTACACCGGCCGGCTGACCTACGGGAAGCATTTCTCGAACGGCCTCGCTTTGGCAGTCTCGGGATCGTTGCATGACAGTGAGGGACACGAAACGCTGCATTACCCGGAGTTTGAAGCGGTGAACAAGGGGATGGCCCGTGGCCTCGATGGCGAATGGGCCAGGAAAGTCTTCGCGTCGGCGTCGTGGGGGGATTTCACTTTGGAAGGGCTTTACGGAAATCGTCGGAAGGATCTTCCCACTGCGGCTTACGGGTCGGTGTTTAACGTATCGCCAAATTGGGTCAACGACGAGCGGGCCTTTGCCGAGTTGAAGTATCGCCATGAGTTCGCGCACGATTGGGAGGTGTCGGGACGGCTCTATTTCGACCATTACCAGTATGATGCCACGGCACCCTTCGCCTCTTCCGGCGCGGCGTCGCCGGTAACTTTCAACAAGGATTTCAGTCTGGGGCATTCGTGGGGCGGTGAACTTCAGGTGCGCAAATCCTTCTTTGAAGACCACGCCGTCACGTTTGGCGGAGAGTTCCGGGACGACTTCACATTGGAACTGGAAAATCACGACCTCAAGCCGTTTTTGGTTTACAGCGATGTGAAGACCGATGCGGACAATTTCGGACTGTACCTTCAGGACGAGTTCAGGATTCGGACCAACCTGACACTCAACGCGGGCGCGCGCTACGACCATTTCCTCAGTTTCGGCGACACCATCAGCCCGCGCGCAGGTATCATTTACAATCCGTGGAACCAGACGACTCTCAAGGTGCTCTACGGCCAGGCCTATCGTGCGCCCAATGTCTATGAGCTGGAATACGTCGCGCCCGGTTATGCCGCCAATCACGGACTAAAGCCCGAGCAAACTCGTTCCTACGAGTTGATTTTGGAACAGGGTTTCGCCCGGCACTACCGTGTTACAGGTACGCTGCATTATAATGAAATGAAGGATCTCATTACTCAACAACTCTCTCCCAGCGGCGACTTCATGTTCCAGAATACCGACTCTGCGAGCACCACAGGCGGCGGGCTGGAATTTGAAGGCACTTGGGCGCACGGCTGGCGCGGTCGGCTGAGTTATTCGCTGATCGAAACTACCGACCATGGAACAGGACAAGGATTAAGCAACTCTCCGGAGCACATCGGCAAATTCAATTTCATAGCACCGCTTTACAAGGAGAAGATTTTTGCCGGACTCGAAGTGCAGGCGAGCAGTTCCCGTCGGACGGTTCGCGGCGGTGAAGCAGGGGCTTTTGCGGTGTGCAACCTCACGCTGTTCAGCCACGAAATCGTCAAAGGGCTCGATCTGTCGGCTTCGGTGTACAATCTGTTCGACGCCAGATTCTCAGACCCAGTGAGTTTGGATTTCGCGCAGGACAAGATTCGGCAGGACGGTCGGAATTTCCGGGTGAAACTGACGTATCGCTTCTAGGAGCTGTGGAGATTGCACACACTTGAACAACAACCCAAAGATGGTGACTCGCTGGCGAAGCCTGATTGCATCGTGCGCACAGCGGGCGCGCGAAGCCTGGCCTGGATTATTGTCATCCTCGCTGCGGCGTTTTCCACTTTCGCGGCCGAGTCGGCGCTCGAATACAAGGTCAAGGCGGGATTCATTTACAACTTTGTCAAATTCGTCGAATGGCCGGCCACGGCTCTCGGCGCGTCTAACTCGTCCGTCGTGGTTGGCGTACTGTCTGACGATCCCGCCGCGCCCGTGTTGCAGCAAGCACTGTCTGGGAAGTCAGTCAATGGACGTGCCCTCGAAGTGCGCGTGCTCAAGGAAACTGCTGGGGTCGGCGACTGCCATCTGGTCTTTATCGGGCGCACGCAAGAAGGGCGCGTTAAAGACGTTCTCGATCAGCTCAAGGAGGCACCAGTGCTTACTGTGAGTGAAAGCGATCGCTTCTGCCAACGCGGAGGCATGATCAACCTAGTACGCAACGACGATAGCTTCCGGTTCGAGATCAACCTTAAAGCCGCCGAGCGCGCCAGCCTTAAGATCAGTTCCAGACTCTCCGGCCAGGCCACAATTGTGAAAAACGTCAAATGATCTCATTCGATTTCGTTCGTCACCTTCCGGTCAAACGCAAGCTGACACTGATCGTTCTCTCCTCCTGCAGCGTCATTCTGCTTCTGGCGTGTGCCGGCATGTTCGCATTCCAGATGATTCTCTTGAGAAAAACGGTGGCTCGCGAGCTGGATGCTCTCGGACAGGTCGTCGCGGACAATTGCACAGGCGCCGTCTCGTTCGGCGATAAGAGAGCTGCAAGGGAGATTCTGGCCGCTCTGACTACTCATCCTCACGTCGTCTCTGCCCACATTGAACTGGCGGGCGGAGGCGAGTTGGCTCACTCAACGGAGAATGGATTGCGCGAAAAAGATACTGATTTGATCGTGTCCAAGCCCGTCATTTTCAACCACGAAAGGCTTGGCACCCTTTATATGCGAGCTGAACTCAGCACCATGCACCGGGACTTGCTGCTGCTCTATGCGGTCATGCTTGTGACGGTGCTAGGCAGCTCGTTCGGCATCGCCGTGCTGCTTTCCTCGCGCCTCCAGCGGTTCATTACCGATCCGATCCTCAAACTTTCGGAGACTGCCCGCATTATCGCGGAAAAACGTGACTACTCTGTGCGCGCTGAGAAGCTCGGCCGCGACGAACTGGGCCTCTTGACGGATGCCTTCAACCAGATGCTCTCCCGGATTGAATCACAGGACTCCGAGTTGCGCGCCAGCGAGATGAAATTCCGGCAATTGGCGGAGAACATTCAAGAAGTCTTTTGGATTACCACCCCGGATTTGAAGGAGATGATATACGTCAGCCCCGCTTATCAAAAAGTCTGGGGTCGTTCGGTCGAGAGTTTGCTACAGAACCCGTTGGAGTGGTCGGCGGCGATTGTGCCGGAGGAACGGCAGCGGGTCTATGAAACGTTCCGCGAACTTGAATCCCATCGGCAAAGCGCGGAAGCCGAATATCGCATTCAACATGCGGATGGAACTATTCGCTGGATTCACGCACATGGATTCCAGGTGCGCGATGATAGGGGCCAGGTCTGCCGCCTCGCAGGTACAGCTACGGACATCACAGAGCGAAAACGCGCCGAAGCCGAGTTGGAGCAGATGCACAAGCAGTTGCAGGAAACCTCCCGCCATGCCGGCATGGCGGAAGTGGCCACTGGAGTGTTGCACAACGTGGGCAACGTGCTCAACAGCGTAAACGTCTCCGCAACGCTCGTCGCCGATAAGGTGAAGAAATCCCGGGGCGCGAAACTCGCGCTAGTCGTGGCGATGTTGCGCGACCACGAGCCGGACCTCGGCGCGTTCATCACCCGCGACCCGAAAGGCAGACAGATTCCCGCCTTCCTCGCCACCCTCGCCGAACAGCTCGATGGCGAGCGAGCCAGCCTGCTCAAGGAGGTTGACCATCTGCAAAAGAACGTCGAGCACATCAAAGACATTGTCGCGATGCAGCAGACTTATGCGAAGGTTTCCGGCGTCAGTGAGGTCATCAAAGTGAGCGATCTCGTGGAGGATGCCTTGCGGATGAATGGCAGCGCGCTGGATCGGCATCACGTCCTGGCGGTGCGCGAGTTCGACGAAGGGCCGTCCATCACTGTCGATAAGCACAAGGTGCTGCAAATCCTCGTCAATCTCATCCGCAACGCCAAGTACGCATGTGATGAGGGCGGCTCTCCCGATAAATGGCTGAAGCTGCGCATCGCCCATGGGGAGGGTCGCGTCAAGATCGCGGTGGTGGACAATGGTGTGGGCATCCCGCCGGAAAACCTAACACGCATTTTCCATCACGGATTCACAACTCGCAAAGATGGTCACGGGTTCGGCCTGCATAGCGGTGCGCTGGCCGCGATGGAAATGGGCGGCTCGTTGAGTGTCCACAGCGACGGCCCGGGCCGCGGCGCGACCTTCACCATCGAGCTGCCCCTCGAACCTCCAAAGAAGTTTGACGCCTAGAACCATGAATCCACCTGAACCACCCACCAATCGGCGTCTGTTGATCATTGACGACAACACCGCCATTCACGAGGACATCCGCAAGATCCTTGACAACGGAGAGGAGGAAAACGGGAAGATGGACCTGGCGGAGGCCGCGCTGATGGGCGAACCCCAAAACATGGCGGCCAGCGGACGCTTCGTGATCGACTCGGCCATGCAGGGCCAGCAGGGACTGGAACTCGTGCGGCAGTCGTTGCAGGAAGTCCGGCCCTATGCGATGGCCTTCATCGATGTGCGGATGCCGCCTGGCTGGGACGGCATCGAGACGACGGCGAAGATTTGGGAGGTTTATCCCGACCTCCAGGTGGTCATCTGCACGGCTTACTCGGATTACTCGTGGGATGAAATGATCGCCAGAATCGGAAAGTCCGACCGGCTGATCATTCTGAAGAAACCCTTCGACAATGTGGAGGTGCTGCAACTGGCCAACACGCTCACCGAGAAATGGCAGTTGCTCCAGCAGTCTCGCTCGCACGTCACCAGTCTCGAGGAACGAGTCCGCGAGCGCACGCAGGCGCTTGAGAGTGCCAATGCTACGCTCCAGGCGGAAATCGCCGGGCGCAACAGGATGGAGGTTCAGCTGCGCCACGCCCAGAAGATGGAATCCATCGGCCAGCTCGCCGCCGGCATTGCGCATGAAATCAACGCTCCGACGCAATAATCGGAGACAACACGCGCTTCGTGCAGGAGGCCTTCCGGGATATGCGCCGGCTGGTGGCCCAATATGATAAGCTCCTATGCGCAACCGAGGCCGGCGCCGGTACGCCAGAACTGGTTGGCGCGGTGAGGTCTGCTGCCGGCGCCGCGGACATGGCCTATCTCGGCGAGGAAATTCCAAAAGCCATCCAGCAGTCGCTCGACGGCGTGAATCGCGTGGCGCAAATCATCCGGTCTATGAAGGATTTTTCCCATCCGGGCACTCAGGAAAAGACCCGACTCGATCTCAACCGTTCCATCGAAACCACGCTTACCGTGTGTCGCAACGAATGGAAGTACGTGGCCGAAATGGTCACGGAGTTTGACCCGGCATTGCCGGCGATTCGTGGCTGCCGGGCGAATTCAACCAGGTGGTTCTCAACCTCATCGTCAACGCCGCGCACGCCATCGCCGATGTCGTGGGCGACGCCACCAGCGGCAAGGGCACCATCACGATCTCCACCCAGAGGAACAGCGGTTGGGTGTTCGCATTCGCGACATGGGCACCGGGATTCCCGAAAAGGCGCGTGGCCGGATCTTTGACCCGTTCTTCACCCCCAAGGGCGTGGGCAAGGGCACCGGCCAGGGTCTGGCCATCGCACATGCCGTGATCGTGGACAAGCACGATCCATTTCGAGACCGAGATGGGCCAAGGCACAACCTTCATCATCCGATTGCCCATCAATCCCCCTCCCTCCGGCAATTCAAGCTGGACTGGGCCCGTGGCGTCGACGCCACGAGGAAACGCGCTTTGAAAGCAAAGTCTCAGCAGGACCGTTTCGTCCAGCCGATAGGTGGTGTGCGATCAAACCTAGAGGCAGGAACAATGAGGCCAGGAGGGTCAAGGAGGAACGGAAGCCGCGAATCCGCCGGCACAAGTTACTTGTCTCCCCACTTGCCGCCGTGCGCGAGACAATAGCCGAAGCACAACGCATCCGTCGCAGGCACCGCGATGCTGCCCGCGCCGCTTAACGACCCGTGGCTGGATTTGATGCTAAACTGTGATCCTTTTTCTTCCTGAAATACGCTTAAGAGAGTAGAACTGCATCATCGCTCATGAACGCGCCCAAAGGCGAAGAAACGATTTTTGCGGAAGCGTTGCGTCTGCCGCCGGAGGAGCGCGCCGCCTACCTCGCTCAATCCACCATCGGTAATGCCGAACTGCGGCAGCGAGTCGAGTCTCTGCTCGGCAGCTACGCGACCGGAAATTTTCTGGAACAGGCGGCTGCGCCTCAATTGCCCCAGACGTTTCACGTCACCATTCCCCTCACCGAGAAGCCGGGTGACACGATTGGCCGCTACAAACTGCTGCAGCAAATCGGCGAAGGCGGCTGCGGCGTCGTGTACATGGCGGAGCAGACCGAACCGGTTCGCCGCCGCGTGGCGCTCAAGATCATCAAGCTCGGCCTGGACACCAAATCTGTGATCGCGCGCTTTGAAGCCGAGCGGCAGGCCGTTGCAATGATGGATCACCCGAACATTGCGAAAGTATTTGACGCCGGCGCCACGGAAGCGGGTCGCCCCTACTTCGTCATGGAACTTGTCCGCGGGATGAAGATTACCGAGTACTGCGACGAAGCGAAACTCTCCACGCGCGCCCGGCTCGATCTGTTCATCCAGGTTTGTCAAGCCATTCAGCACGCGCACCAAAAGGGAATCATTCATCGCGACATCAAGCCTTCGAACATTCTCGTGACCGTGAACGACGGCGTGCCGGTGCCGAAGGTGATCGACTTTGGCATCGCCAAAGCCACGAGTGGTCAGCAACTCACCGACAAGACAGTGTTCACTGCTTTCGAACAATTCATCGGGACGCCCGCTTACATGAGTCCGGAGCAGGCGGTGCTTACAAGCGTCGATATCGACACGCGCAGTGACGTGTACGCGCTGGGCGTTCTGCTCTACGAATTGCTCACTGGCAAAACTCCATTCGATGCGAAGGAACTTCTTGCGATCGGTCTGGACGAAATGCGCCGCACCATTCGCGAAACGGAACCGCCTCTTCCCTCGACTCGTTTCAGCACGCTGGCGCAAAACGAACGGAGCACCACCGCGCAACGTCGCGGAATCGAGGCGCCCAAACTTGCGAGCGAATTGCGCGGCGATCTCGACTGGATCGTGATGAAGGCTCTGGAGAAAGACCGTGCGCGGCGATACGAGACGCCAACCAGCCTGGCTTCGGATATTGAACGCCACCTAAACGACGAGGCAGTGATGGCGTGTCCGCCGAGCAATCTCTATCGATTTCAAAAAATGGTTCGGCGGAACAAGCTGGTCTTCGCTGCCGGGATGAGTGTGGCGGCCGCACTGGTGATCGGGCTGGGCGTCGCTTCGTGGATGTTTTTTCAAGAACGAGCCGCTCTGAAACGAGCAGTTTCTGCGGAGCGGGCACAAACCTTTTTGCGACAAAAGGCTGAAGCGGAGGAACGGAATGCAGTGGCGGAAGCCGCCAAGAGCAAGCAAGTCGCTCAGTTTCTCCAGGACATGCTTAAAGGGGTTGCGCCCTCCGTTGCCAGAGGCCGTGACACTACGCTTTTAAGGGAGATTCTGGACCAGACGGCAGCGCGCCTGGGCAAGGACCTCACCAATCAACCGGGAGTGGAGGCGGAACTCCGCAGGACCCTTGGCAGGGTTTATTTTGATCTTGGTGACTTGAAAAACTCCGAGGACATGGGACGGGAAGCCTTGCGCCTTCAAAAATCACTTGCCGGCCCAAACGACGCATTCGTTGCCGGATTACTCGGAGATCTGGCGAGCACGATCAATGAGATGGGGAATGACCGGCCGGGGGCGGAGCTTCTTGCCCGGGAGTCGTTGGCCATCAATCGAAAATTATTTGGTCCGGATCACAGGAGCGTCGTTATTTCTCTTCGGACGCTTGGGTGGGTGTTGCTTAAACAGAACAAAGATTCGGAAGCGGAAGATGTGTATCGGCGCTCTCTGGCCATGGCGAAAAACCTGACCAGTAGTGAGGATCAGGATTTTTTTATGGCGGGATCACTCAGCATGCTGGCGCTTAGTTTATCTCGTGTTCCTGCGACGTTGGCCGAGGCTGAGTCCCTTCAGCGCCAAGCTCTGGCAATCGAAAGGAAGCGAGGAATTGAAGACCTGAATCTGGCCACGTTGCTCGGCAACCTTGGGGCCATCTTAGGGAAAACAGGCAAAATCGCTGAAGCAAATGCCGCGGACCTCGAGCAGCTAGCAATAGAAAGGAAATTGTTAGAGCCAGGCCATCCGAGGTTGGTAAAGTCGCTGGGGTATATGGGACGTTCGTTGGAGGCGCGAGGCAACCTGGATGAAAGTGAAAAAATCTACCGCGAGGTCTTGTCCATGTCCCAAAAGCTTAGCCCCGACAACTCGGACGTGATGGAGTCTCTGGAGGCCGTGATGAGGATTGCTGAAAAGCAAGGCCGGCGGCCTGAGGAGGCGGTGGAAATTTATCAGAGCCTGCCGGCATTTCCGAAATCCCGCGGCCATTTCTCTGCAATTCATGGTGATTGGCAGAAAGCAGCCACCGACTTGAGGCGGGCCAGTGAGCTTAATCCGTATGACGCTGAACTCTGCCATTGGCTGGCGCCAGTGCTGGTGCAGGTCGGTGAACTCGACGCCTATCGGGAATTTACCCGGAAGAATGTCGAACGATTCAAGACTACGACCGATCCGATGGCGGCCGAGCGCATTGCAAAGGACTGGCTGATTTTGCCGTCAACGGGTGACAACTTTGAGACCGCCAAGACTGTCGCCGAATTGGCTGACAGGGCCGTGAGCACGGCACATCGTTATGTTTCCTGGTGTCAACTTGTCAAAGGACTGGCGGAATATCGCCAAAACCATTTTCGTGGCGCGGCTGAGTGGTTGGAAAGGGCTTTGACCAAGGCCGGGGAGAGCAGCGAATGCGATGTGCAAGCCTACTCGGTGCTGGCAATGGCTTATTATCGTTTGGAACAGCCTGGCAAGGCGCGCACGGTTCTGCGCGAGGGCAGTGACTTGGCCGATAAAAAATTGGCTAAACTTGAAAGCGGCCATCTCGGCAATTACTGGGACTGTATCACTGCGCACGTGTTGATGCGCGAAGCCAAGGCCCTTCTCGATAATGACTCGGAGATAACAACTGAATCGGAGTGAACGATGTAACGCAGATCCTTGATGCTATCGGTCGCGGCGAAACGCAAGCCGCTGACCAATTGTTACCTTTGGTTTACCGGGAATTGCGAAAGTTGGCAGCGGCGAAGATGGCTTCTGAATCACCGAGCCACACACTTCAACCTACTGCACTCGTCCATGAAGCATGGTTGCGGCTCACTGGCGACGAAGAGCGACGGTGGAATGACCGCACTCATTTCTTCG
Organism: Verrucomicrobiota bacterium; assembly: GCA_041166945.1. GTDB lineage: Bacteria > Verrucomicrobiota > Verrucomicrobiia > Limisphaerales > JADJPG01 > DASTLJ01. Next base: position 3,326 of record JBEEGQ010000210.1, on the reverse strand, counting down.
CCGCCGCGGCTGAAGCCATGCGCCGGATTCTGGTGGACAACGCGCGCCGCAAAGGCGCCCAACGTCACGGTGGCGGGCATCAGCGCGTTGACATGCCGGAGATCGCGATCGCATCGGCCACGAACAACGACCAACTTCTCGCGGTGAACGACGCGTTGGAAAAGTTCGCCGTGCTCAACTCGCAAAAAGCAGAACTGGTCAAGCTCCGTTACTTCGTCGGCATGACGATTGAAGAAGCCGCTGATGCGCTTAACATTTCCGCGCCGACTGCGAAACGCCATTGGGCTTACGCGCGCGCCTGGCTGGCGGAGGAGATTAGTTCCCAACGGAACCGTTGACTCAACGTGGAGACGGAGGGTTTCGCGGAGGGTAATTTTCCTCTCTGCATTTCCCTGCACCTCTGCGTTAAGAAACAATTCATTTTCCACTGATCCGATTTTCCCCGGAATTCCGCTTTCATCAGTAGAATGAAAACCAAAATCAAAACTCTATCGGGAGCAGTTTTATCTCTGCTCATAATATTCGGATATAGCGGAAGCGCAGTCGCCCAGGCAGGTACATGGGCCACCAAAGCGCCAATGCCACTGCATCTGGTAAACCACGCAGCCGCTGGCGTGAACGGCATTGTTTACCTCGTGGGGGGGCACGAACCGCACTCTACATGCAGCTACCTAAATACCCTTCTCGCGTATGACCCGACAACCGGCGCCTGGACAACGAAGTCCCCCATGTCGATTGGGAGAGACCTTCCGGGCGCGGGCGTTGTGAACGGCGTGCTCTGTGTCGCCGGCGGCGGCACCGGTTGCGGCGAATACTCGTCAGCACTCGAGATCTACAATCCGGCAACGGACACTTGGACGAGTAAGCAACCGATGTCGAAGCCGCGGATTGGGCTCGGCGTTGGGGTCGTGAGCGGTATCCTTTATGCAGTCGGTGGAGAAGTCGCGGGCCCTGACAGCATTCAGACGGTCGAGGCCTACGATCCCGTTACGGATACTTGGACGCCCAAAGCCTCACTGCCCACACCACGCTACGGTTTCGCAGTCGGCGTCGTAGGCGGGATTCTTTACGCAGTAGGCGGAACTGACGGAAGTTCAACACTGGCAACAGTCGAGGCGTACGACCCAAATACTGACAGTTGGTCCAAGAAAGCCCCACTGCCGGCGCCCACATCCACGCTCAGCGTGGGCACAGTAAACGGCGTTCTCTACGCGATCGGAGGGAGTGGTTCATCTTATCCTTATTTTACCGGCAACGTTTGGGCCTACGACCCGGCAAACGACGTTTGGACTGGCAAAGCCTCAATGCCCACAGTCCGGGCGGGTCTTGCCGTCGCGGAGGCCAATGGCATCCTATACGCCTTGGGCGGTCTTAATCTCACCTCATTCCCCGACGCTCCGTTTCTCGCTACCAACGAAGCCTTCACGCCCGGCTCTAAAACGCCCTTGGACTTCGTAGGTTTCCTCGCCCCAATCGGCGGGACTGATTCTTCCGGCGGAAGCTTTGCGAGTCCTTTGCGCACGTTCAAAATGGGTAGCACGATCCCCGTGAAGTTTGCTGTCTCGTGCAACGGATCGGCAGTCCTGATCGGCCTCCACACTCTCCAGGCCACCAAATACGGCAATGCCACCACGTTCGGCGCGCCAGTGGATGCCACGCCGCAAGATGCTGCGACCACGGGCAATCAGTTTCGTCTCACGACTGATGGACAATGGCAGTTCAATCTGGACACCAGAGGAACCGGCATGAGCGTCGGCACCTGGCGGTTCATTGCCACATTGTCGGATGGCAGCCAGCACATCGTCTGGATTCAGTTGAAATGACGTTCCCCGATTATTTGAACTCGTGCGCCAAGGGAGAATTCTCTTGGCGCGTTTTCTTTTTCACGGTAGGTCCTTAAACGCACCAGCCTTGGAAAGATTGACGCTGATGGGGCCAAACAAATCCTTCTCGCCAAGAACCAGGCCCTGCGGCAGCCGACGCTGAATTTGCAAATCGCCACAGCCTATCTGGCCGGCAGCGACAACGGTGTCAACACGCGCACCTGGCATCACGCCATCGAAACGGTCGACGTCACACTCTTGGTGTTTCCGCGTTCGCCCGCCCTCGACGCGGCAAGCGCATCTCATAGAGCAGCAAAGAGGAGTCGCTTCTGGGCAAAATCACCGATGAGAAATTCGCCAAAAGATTTTCCCGTCCCATTCATCTCGTAAAAAAACATCGCCGCGACCTCGGCGTACCGGACATCATTACTGATAGCAATTTGCTCTCTGGCATGAGCCATGCTTAAAATTGACGCGATGCGTTAATCTCCATCTACGGTCAGGAATCCAACTACACGACGTGGCGATTGGCCAAGATGAACCTCGCGATTGGGGCATCGATGCGCAGGGGATGAAGGGACAGCCTCGCCATTCTGCCAAGCGGCGCAATTCGGAGTCTGTCCCCATGTCTTCGTCCCATGTCTTCAACCAGACAGCGCAAAACGAGGTCTTTGACGGACTCTGGCGAGAAGCCGCGGGTGACTTGGGAGGCGTGTTGGCGGAATTCTTGAACGTCCATATGAGCGAATTGCGGAAAGGCGGAAAGTACACGATCACGGGGCAGCCGCAAGTTGATGATTTTTCGGCATTGCTGCGTTCCGACTAGAATCACACCTCAATGGCAATCATCGGCACCATCTGCCCCAACATCCCCGGCCATCTCAACCCGCTGACCACACTCTGCCGCGAACTGCAGAGACGCGGCCATCGGGTGATCTTCTATCAGCTGCCGCTGGCGGCCGAGAAAATCCGCTCGCGCGGGTTTGAGGTGAGGTGCTTTGGCGATAAGGAATTTTCGTTGGAAGAGCACCTGAAGAACCGGCAGGTGCAGGCAACGCTCTCAGGCTACAAGGCGTTTCGCCACACGGGCGATTTGATAATCCGGGGGATCGGACTGCTGATCCGGCAGGTTCCCGCGATGCTGCGCGATGATCGTATCGAGCTGATGCTGGTGGACCAGGTTTCCATGGGCGGCGGGACGGCGTCGGAATTAGCCGGCCTGCCATTTCTGACGATTTGCGATGCACTGATGGTCAACCGGGATGAGCTGGCCCCGCCGTTCTTCACGAGCTGGCGATATCGCGCGGATTGGATCGGGCGCTTGCGCAACTGGGCCGGATACACTTTCCTCGAAAGCTTTGGCCGGCCGCTTTTGCGCACATTGAACGAGTTGAGGCGCGAAAATGGACTCGCGCCATTCGATCGCATGTCGCAGGAACATTCCAAACTCGGACAGATCGCGCAGCAGCCGAGGGAATTCGAGTTCCCGCGCCGATCAATCCC
>JBEEGQ010000209.1:0-9001 GCA_041166945.1 Verrucomicrobiota bacterium | reverse complement strand
CAGGTTGCCGACGACAATGCGCTCGTGCTGCACGCGGAGATCGAAGGCATTCGGGTTTTGCTCCTGTCCGATCTGGCCAAGCGCGGCCAGAATGTCCTGCTGCAACGCCATGCGGATCTTCGCGCGGACATTGTGATCTCGGGAGTGCCGCCCTCCAGCGAACCCCTCTCGGATGGATTATTGGAAACGATTCGGCCCGAGGTGATCGTTGTGACGGATTCATTGTATCCGGCCACGGCGCGCGCCAGCCAGCGATTGCGGGATCGGCTCGGGAGCCAGGCGTGGCGGGTGTTTTACACGAGCGACGCCGGCGCCATCACGGTGGTGTTGCGACGGAATTCGTGGATCCTTCAAAATGCAACCGGCGAGGAGCTCCATCGCGGAACCCGCCGGTAAACGTGCGGCGGGTCAAGCCGTCGCGGCGACAGGCAGGGAGCGGCTCGTCACTTCCTGACGCGCGTGAGGCGTACAGCGACGTGGCTAGCCTGGGGGATTACGAATTTTTTCACCTCGACCGTCACGCGGCGGGGCGCGAATTCATCGAGAATCATCGTGGCGATTTCAGCACCCAGCGTCTCGATAAGTTCCCAGTGGCATCCATTGCCAAAGTGCAGCAATCGATCCGTCACCGCAGCGTAATCGATGGTGTCCGCGAGATTGTCCCTGGCTGCGGCCGTGGTGAAATCGCAATCCATCTCGACGCTGATGAGCAGTCGTTGGGGCTGCGCGCGCTCCTGTTCCGTGATGCCGACCTGGAACAAAACCTCCAGGTCCGCGATGATGATTTTGTCGGGTATCTCCATAAGATCAATCTATCGCGCGGGCGGCGGCCAGGGCTTCCAGCAGGATTTTAGTCGGCTGATTGAGGGGCAGCTTGAAAGCCTCATCGAGTTCCAGCCAGCGAAACTCCTGCGCCTCGTCATTGAGCCGGACCTCCTGGGGCTCCGTGACGTCGCAGGCGTAATTCAACAATAGGAAATGTTCGTCGCGATAAAACTCCTTTGAATGAATGCAGTCCTGGGCCAACACCAGCCGAATATTTCCGACGATGAGGTTGGTTTCCTCGTGAAGTTCGCGCCGCAATGCATCCAGAGCGCGCTCGCCGTATTTGATTTTTCCGCCGGGGATGCCCCAGAGGTTGGACCACTTATGGGTTCTGACCAGCAACACGCGTTGCGCCGCGTCGAAGATGGCGGCGCCCACGGTCGCGATGGGAATCAAATGGACGCCAGCAGGCGCGGGGTCGGGCGCCAGGAGCGTCATTCCCTGTTGGAGGAGGATCCGACGCAACTCCCCGAGGTGCTCGACGATGATATCCGGTTGGGCGGCGCGCAATTGTTCAACGCCGTTGTAGCCGGTAAGCACCGCGCAGGAACCGATCCCGCCATGGCGGGCGGTGTCGATGTCATGCTGCATATCGCCGATGAAAATGGTTTCGTCGGCGAGGAGCGAATTCTCGGAAAGGATATCGTGCACCCGTTTTCGTTTGTCCCAAACGCCCAGGTAAGTTTTTTCGAGAAATTCTCCAAGGCCGGTGGCCGCCTGTTGGATGGCGAAATGATCGGGATGCACCGCGCTCAGGACAAATGTCCGGAGGTTCTGTTCGCGGCAAAATAACAGGAACTCGCGCGCGTGGGGAAGGGCGACCACGGAGTCCTGGGCTTCCTTGAAGTGCGCATGGAACCATTCCTCGAGCTGTCGTGGTTCCACATGCGACACGTATCGATCGTAAAATGGCTGGAAGGGAATGCAGAAGTCGGCGCGAAATTGTTGGAGGGTCAATGGCGGCACACCCGCCCGCTCGAAGACATGATTGCTCGCCTGCCATACGGCAGGCAGATCATCGACCAGCGTTCCTGACCAGTCGAAGATGATGTTCCGAATCACGCGCCGTGAGAGTAGACGCGGGCGCCGTCCGGTGCCAATGCTGGAGTCCGCCGGCTCGCGTCGCCAAGGCAGCATGAAAAGGATTGGAGTTGAAAATTAATTTCATGCATTCCTTGCCATTTCTGCCTTGAACATGTATAACCTGTCCAACCCGCAATTCTCCAAACTGATCAGGCTTGGTGCCGTTTAGAATGTTTTGCATGCGACACCGCTCCCCGCGGTGAACAACAGTGACGAACCCTTCTGAATAATTTTCCATAACACAATAAAACAGAGAAACTTATGTATTATAATAAGCATCAGCTTTCTTTCTTTGTCGGTTGCGCGCTCATTGGGTTGGTGGGTGTCGGCACCGGTCATGCCGCGAACTTCGTCACAAAGGCATCCGTGGGCTCGGGCAACAGCTGGAATAACCAGACGGTATGGAGTAATCCTCCCAACGTCGCGGTCTCCTTGCCAGTGGCTGGAAACACCTACGAGTTAATTGCCAACGGTGTGGCATTTGGCAACAACACTGCCAACACGCGGATGCGAAATCCTGCCACTGATGGCCTCCAGACTTTTCCGGGAGACTCCCTGACGATGAATACCAACACGGATATCCGCTTTAAGAAGGGAGCGGCCGGTGGCGCCATTTCCGGCACGATTTGCAATTTTCCAGGAGTTGGCGGGAATCCCGGGTTGATCTTGAACGGAGGAGCGCTGGTTGCCGCTGATAACATCATTTTTGTGGTCACGGGCAGGGTCCAAGTCGCCTCTCAGTCCATTTTGAGCGGCGGAGATAACGGCGGAGGCTCTCAACAAATCACACGTGGGATTTATTTGCGCGGTGTCCTGTCGGGCGGAGGAAATTTGGTCATCATTCAGTCGGATCCCGGAACGCCGCACCAAACGGATGCGGACGGCAGCGGGTATACCGGAACCTGGATTGTGCAGGACGGCTTTTTAAAAGGTCTCGCACCGACATCACTGGGCGTAGGCAACATCATCGTGGCGCCTACGAATCAACTCGCCGCGGCCGTTGGCACGAACTTCAGCAAGGTGGAATTCATGTATGACTGGAACACCACCGGCTCATTGACGTTGAGCAACAATCCGGTGTCAGGATCGGTCGCCATCTGCCTGTTGCACCAGAATGTCACCGTCGGCGCCCTCATCGTGAATGGAACTTCCCTTCCCTTCGGCACGTACACATGGGCCTCCTTGAACACCAGTTATCCCGCAAACTTTCCATCCGGGGGTTCTGGACAGATCAACATCGTTCCCCCGACTCCTCCTCCCGCTCCCGTGAACGGAAACGGTGTCGGCGGCGATGGCCAGGTGAGTTTAACCTGGTCAGCGGCGGCGAACGCGCAAGGTTATCTCATCAAGCGCTCGGATACGGATGGCGGTCCGTACACGATCATCAATTCCACGGCGGGAACCGGCTTTGTTGATTCCGGCTTGATCAATGGCAACACCTACTACTACGTCATCGCCGCAACGAACTCACTCGGTTCGAGCCCGGATTCCGCCCAGATTGTTGGCCGTCCGAACGTCGTGGTGACGGGCATCACTGCGGCAGGTGGCACGAACCAGGTTACCTTGAATTGGAATTCCTTGATCTCAGCCGACACTTACAGCGTTCTTCGTTCCAGCACTCCGAGTGGCTTCACAACGCTGGTCAGCGGTCTCACCAGTCCCACTTTTCTGGATACAGCTGTTCAAAGCGGGCGCACCTACTACTACAAAGTTTCCGCATCGCTATCCGGCGGCGGTACGAGCGCTCCTTCGGCAACCGTTTCAGGAACGACCGCGCCCAGTACCCCAACATTGACCGTCGTTTTGTTTGCCAGCACAGTTATCAGGCTGGGATGGACCGTCGATCCCGTCGTATCCAATTATTTCGTCGAGCGCTCCAGTGATGGTGTGAATTTTTCCCCGGTCGTGACCTTGGGAGGCACGATATCGTCCTACACCAACAGCGGTCTGGCTTTAAACACCACCTACACCTATCGGGTTCGTGGATCGAACGCCGGTGGCCCCTCGGATTTCTCGAACCCAGCCACCAAAGCCACGCCAATCGCCGGCTACAACGTCAATTTTCAATCAGGGGCCAATGCGTCCGCGGGCGCCCTCAATTCGCCCACCCCCCCCGGTTACCTGGGTGACGTCGGCGAAGTATTCGCAGATCGCGGCAATGGTTATAGCTATGGATGGACAACGTTGGGCGGCACGAACATCGTCCGCGACGCCCGTTGGAGACAGAATGCCATCTCGCCCGACCTCCGTTACGACACGTTTCTCCACATGATGAAGGCCAATGTTGGCAATCCCGCGCAGAGCGCGGTTTGGGAATTCGTGCTGCCCAATGGCTTTTACCAGGTGCATATCGTGGGGGGCGACTCGGACAATGCGGATGCCGCCGCTGACAAATTCCAGTTCGCCGTCGAGGGCGTCGTCACCGCTGCTTACACGCCGTCCGCCACCCCTGCATTGGCGCATTGGGCTGACTTTACAGTGGGTTGCGTCGTTACCGACGGGCGCCTCACCATCACCAGCGGCCCCGCGGCGCTGAACAACAAGATCACATTCGTCGACATTTACCCGGACACCCCGGTCGCCCCCGTCATCAGCGGGCAGCCGCAATCACAGAATGTTGAGGAATATCGGCCGGCCACGTTCAGCGTCACCTTGAGCGCCGGTTCCACGCCATTGTCCTATCAGTGGTATCGCGGCACCGATCCCGTCCCGAACGGCACCAACCGCATTCTCACCCTGCCGCGCGCACGGACGACGGATGCGGGCAGTTACTCGGTCATCGTCACCAACTACGGTGGTTCCGATACCAGCATGGTCGCCACGCTCACTGTATTCGCCGATACCATCGCGCCCGCCATCGCTTCCATCTCCTCCCTGGACGGCCTGACGATTGGGCTTTGTTTCAGTGAAGAGGTGGACAACGCGAACATGGCGGTCGGCGACAACTTCACCTACGTCATCAATGGAGATCCCCACCGTAACCCTGACAGCGTGGTGATTCGGGCCGATGGCCGATCGGTCCTTCTCCGGTTGAATTCTCCCGTGAGCGGTCCGCTGACCATCGATGTGGAGGGGGCGATAACGGACCTTGCGGGGAATGTGATGCAGCCGGCGGGATCCCATGCGGCGACTGTCGTGGGTGGTTTTACAGCGGGCGACGTGGGAGCGCCGACGTTTCCCGGATCGCACTTCACCTGCGACAGCAACATCATCGATATCGTGGGGGGCGGGATGGATTATTGGGCCAATTCGGATCAGGCGTATCTGCTGACGCGATCGGTGACGGGCAACTTCGATGCACAGGTGCGGGTGGTGGGCCTTGCGGGTTCCAACGCCATTACCAAGGCGTTGTTGCTGGCTCGTGAAACTCTCAACCCCGACAGCCGTGGTTATCATGTTTCCATCAATCCTCCCCCGCCTGGACGGGACCTGATCGAGATGGGAATGCGGGACACGGTGGCCGGCGCCACCGCTGTCGTCGGCAGCACCTACACGCCGGTGGGCGTGCCGAACGGCTGGATGCGCCTGACTCGCGTGGGCAATACATTTACCGGATACCGGAGCACCAACGGCATCAACTGGGTGGCACTCGGCACGAACACGCCCGTAACCCCCTATCCGGCCACGCTCTCGGTGGGACTCGGCATGACCGCCCATGACAACACATTGATCGCCACCGGCAGTTTCAGCAATTTGCAGATTAGCGGACTGGTCGGGGAACAGTTGAGCGGCGGGATTTACAGCGGTGGAACTTTTACCGCCGGATTCCCCACCCGCAATGGTTTCACCTACATCGTGGAATACAAAAACACCGTGGACGCCGCCGTTTGGACACAGCTGGGTGGGCCCATTGCCGGGGATGGAACTGTGAAGACGTTTACGGATCCCGGTCCGGTTTCGCCGACGACCCATCGCATCTATCGGGTTTCTTTCCGATAATCATTGCGGACGTTGGAGATCGCCGCTTGTCAGGCGCAACGCCGGGGGATTTACTCGCCGGATTATGCCATGGCTTTCAGCTGCGGTTTCGACGAACGGAAACTTTTCCTGGGCGGTTTTGGACTTCTGGATGGTGCTCGGGTGGACGGGCAATGTCGTTTTTGGGTCGCGTTTTTTCGTTCAATGGTGGGCGACGGAACGCCAAAAGCGCGTGGTGGTGCCGACAGCTTTTTGGTGGTTAAGCCTCCTGGGATCCCTGCTGCTTCTGATTTACAGCATTCACCGCGGGGATCTCGTGTTTGTTTTTGCGAACCTGTTCAACTGGATACCCTACACGAGGAGCCTGATCATCGGACACCGGATGAAGCGGGCGCAAAGGCGGTGCATCGGCTGCCAGACTTTCAGCCCGGGCAGCGCGTGCTATTGTGCCCATTGCGGCCTGAAGTTCGATCTCCTTGAGGCGGCGCCGGGAGCCTGATGTAATTTTACCGGCCTGCCGGGCGCCTGTTGTTGAAATTCGTTCCCTGCGGAATCGGGACGGGGCGCGAGGCCGTGGCGGCCGCGCTGAAATATTGCGCCAGCACGATGCGATACCGGTCGAGAATGGCCGTTCGAAACTCGGGATGCGTGGCCGCATATCGGTGGAGTTCATCCATGAACACCCGGATTTGCGGCTCACGATTTCGCCGAAAATCAATTTCAGCCCGCGCAAAGTTCGGCTGCTGATCCTCAATCTGGCGGCGCACCAGCAACATCTGCTTTCCGAAAAAAAGGTCCACGGCCATGCACAGGACGATGAGTCCCACAAGCGCCGCATGGATCAGGGTGCGGAGATCCAGGCAGAGCTGCAGGGAATCATGGCCCGCCGCGTCCGAACCCGCTGGGCGCGGGTTCAAAAGCTCCTGCTGTTGCGGCTGCGATTCGGGAGTGTCCATGTTAACGGGCCGGCCGCGCCGCGGCGGGAATGGCGTTCGTGGCCGGCGGGGCTGGTTTCAGGCTGAACCGCAGAAGGATTGGATCCAAATCGGGATTCTTTTTGCTGAATTCCACAGCCTCCGCCACCAGCCGTTGCATGGCCGTCATGGTGCCTTCAATCGTCTGGATGCGAAACTGCATCGCTTGCGCTTCCTTGACGGAAAAATAATAACGCACCGACAGCCAGCAGGCTGTCAGGGCCAGCAGGAAAAAAATGCTGACGAGGACCGACCCGATGGGATTATTGCGCAGCACGCGACGGCCACGCTAGCGGCGAGCCGCAAACAGGCCAAGACAATTTGCCCGGGAGCCCGCTCAGCCGTGGATTTGGGATTCGAAGCCGGTGGAAATCCCACAAGGCCCGCTATCGATCCGGCAATCGTTCGAATTTATCCCGGGAGCCGTCGTATCTGACCCGGGTGAATCCGCGCAGCTTTGCGACATCATCCAGGAAGGCCCCGATGAGCCTTTGCTGGTTGCGCTTCTCCTGCTCGAGGAACCATCCAAAGATGGGCATCGACAGGAGCAACATCCACAGCCAGGGCTGATTGCGCGCCACCATTCCGATCACGAGCAGTTCGAAACCAAGCAACGACCAGAAGGCGACGTGGGCGGGCAGCGACCAGCTCGAGCGAAGGCGGCAACGAAAGATCCGGTTTCCCGATTCATGGTCCTCGGTGGCGGTCGTGAGTTGCAACTGGCTCCACCGGCCGCCGAATATTTCGATGTCATGTTCGCTCCAACCGCTGTCGGTCTTGCTTGGCCATGCCATCTGATCCAGCCTCAAAATGAGGCTCGCGACCCAGTCGATTCGGTGAACGCTCGCCGGCCCCCAGTAATACAGGCAATCGAGCGGCTCGCCAGTGTCCCGACGCCACAACGACTGCAGGCGCTCTTCGACGGCCGGCGGGATGGGACGAAGCCTGAATCTCCCCCGATACCGGGCCGAACCGCGCGCGATCGGCTGGAGAAAAAACAACAGCGCGATGAGCGGCCTGGACCACCAGCGATTCTTCTCCCGCGGCAATTCCGCCTGCCAGGCCGCCCCCGTACAAACCGTCAAGGAAAGCAGCAGGCTCGTCAGCGCTATCGGAAACAAAAAATGAAAGGGCACCGACAACACCAGCAACGGCAGTGTGATCAGGACATGATACTCAAACGACGTCAGCAGCATCAGCGTCCAGGACGGTTCCGAGGCGTACAACGTTTGAAAGAAACCGGTCCCGAACACGCCGTGATAAATAACCGACTTTCCGAGGATGAGTCCAAATTTGCCCGGCGCGTAGATCCGGCCCCGCCAGATGCCGCCGCCCAGTGAATTGAAATATTCCGGATGTTTGCGAACGAGGAGCGCCTCGGCCTCACCGTAACCCCGCTGCTGTTTCAAATAAGCCGCCACCGTCGAGCGGCGGTAATGCCAGACGAAGCCCGCCGGGTTGAATCCGATGCGGTAGCCCCGTTCCTGCAGACGCCAGCAGACATCCACGTCGTCGCCAGCCTTCGTGTAGATCGCATCGAATCCCCCGATTTCGTCGAGTGCCCATCGGTAGAACGCCATGTTGCAGCCGGGGATGTGTTCGGCCACGCGATCATTCATCATCACATGCGCCGGCCCCCCGGGCGAAACCAGGACCGCCGCGGCCACCGGGGAATCTTCCGGCGGCAGAAAATTATGCCCTCCCATCCCTGTGAACCGGCTCGTGATCAAATCTCCGACCAGGTAATGGAGCCAGTCCTCGTCCGCGCGGCAGTCTGAATCGGTGAACGCCACAATTTCGCCGCACGCCGCGGCGATGCCCGTATTGCGCGCCACCGAGAGGCCATGGTTGTCCTGGCGGATGTAGCGAAAGGCGCCCCGTGCTTTCGGCGATCCCAGGGCAGCACTCATTTCCAGCACGCGTGGCGCGCCGGGCGCGGGCCGGGCATCCGCATCGGCCGCGTAGAGGGAACAGATTTGCGGGGTCGTGTCGGTCGAGCCGTCATCGACCACGATGACTTCGTAATCCGGGTAATTAAGGCGCGCGAGCGAATCCAGGCACACCTTGAGTGTTCGATCCCCATTGAACGTCGCGACCACCACCGACACTTTCGGACTGTGGGTCCTCGGAAAATAAGGCGCCACCGCGAAGGCCGCCTGAACGGCATGAAAGGACTTCTTCGGCTCGCGCTCGCGGGTTGT
>JBEEGQ010000208.1:0-3519 GCA_041166945.1 Verrucomicrobiota bacterium | reverse complement strand
GGGGAGAGGAGGCGTTTCTGTTCGGCGGTTACTGGGCAGGGAGGGGTGAGGAGGGCAGCCCTGTCCCCGTCACGGAGCCATTGCTTGTTAACTTCAACCCATGAATTCCGATGAAACATGGTGACTGTCATGAACCAGCAAGCCATTGCGCCTTCATCCCTGCATGGGGATGGCATGGAGGGGCAGGGGGCCGGGAGTAGCGAATGGCCATGGCGGATCGCCATCGCGGCACTGGTCATTGCCGCTTTTGCGGGTGTGTTGAGCGCGGGCTTCGTGAGTTGGGATGACCCGCGAAATATCTACGAAAACCCGCATTTGGGTCTCGGCGCGAAGCAGGTTCATTGGATGTTCACCGACAGCAGTTACGTCCGGCGCTACATGCCTCTCGGGTGGTTCAGCTATTCGGTGGACCGGGTGCTCTTCGGCGGCAGTCCGGCCAGTTATCACGCGGGCAACCTCCTGCTTCACATTGCCAATGCGCTGCTGTTGTTCGCGATCCTCCAGCGGCTCATGTCTCTCTCCACGGCTCCGCAGGGTTCCGCGGACAAGCGGCGCCTGGCCGCCTGCGCGGCGTTGGCGACCCTGTTCTGGGCGTTGAATCCGCTCCGCGTCGAACCGGTCGCCTGGGCATCGGCGCGGATTTATTGCGTCGCCGGTTTTTTTGCGCTGCTGTCTATCTGGGCGTACTTGCGCGCCACGACCGGGAATTCCTCACCGCGTCGAGGGCCGTTCTGGCTGTCGGTCGGCGCGTATGGAGTGTCGGTGTTCACCTATCCGATCACACTCGCTGTGCCTGTGGTTTTGCTGGCCATCGATATCTTTGGGTCCCGCCGGCTGCCGCACGATCCCCTCAGTTGGTGGTCCCCGACAGCGCGGCGTGTCCTGTTGGAGAAGGCCTGGTTTCTGGTCCCGGCCGCGCTGATGCTCGCAGCGACACTGAACGCAAAATTGAGCAATGGCCAATTGGAGCCGATCGTCGGCCTGGATCAATTCAGCGTTTCACAGCGGCTCATGCAGGGGTTCTACATTATCGGGTATTATTTCTGGAAACCGTGGCTGCCCGATTCGCTGGCTCCCAAATATCCCGCGCTGCTCGACGTGAATCCTGTTTCGATCTGTTTCGTGGGTTCCGCGGCGCTGGTCGCGGGCATTACGGTCTTGGTGTGGCTTCGCCGGCGTACCTCGCCGTTGCTGGCAGGAGCCTGGATGGCGCACGTGGCATTGTTATTTCCAGTGCTCGGCCTGATGGAACATCCGCATCATGCGTTTGATCGATACAGTTATTTCCAAGGAACAATCTGGGCGGTGGTCGTTGGATCGGTGCTCTGGAAATGGTCGGGCGTGCCGCGGACGCGGTCGGCGTTGTTGATCGCGGTGGGAGGGATGGGGATAATTTTTGGCGGGATGACCTTCGCGCAGGTGAAGGTCTGGAACAACAGCCTGTCGCTTCAAACCCGCATGGTGAAGTCGCTCGAAGGTCATGCCGAAGCGGCCCTGCACGAAACAGTCCGCGGCGTCCTGTTCATGAAACGAGGAGAACCGGCCGCAGCCGAGGCCGCGTTCCGGCATGCCATCCAATTGAACGCAGCGCTCGCCGAGCCCTGGCGGAATCTCGGCGATGTCCTCACTGATCAGCACAGGATGGAGCCGGCGCTGGAGTGTTACAGGGAAGCCATCCGGCTCAATCCTTCCGATGTCGGTTCCCGTTTGAATCTGAGCATCGCCCTTGGCAATTCTGGAAAACTCGAGGACGCGGCGGCTGAGTTACAGCGCGCGTTGACGCTCCACCCGGGCCACGCGGGCGCGCACCATAACCTCGCGGTGACATTGAAACTGCTCGGGCGGACCAACGAGGCCCGCGAGCATCATGATCAAGCCGAGCGCTTGCGAATCCAATGAGCTCACTTTCATCTCCCTTTCCGCCATCCCGACAGCGCGTGGTGTGCGTGATATACGGCTCGCACGGCGGGCCGTTATGGTGTATAGATTTCGAGTTCCATTGTTCTCGAACCCAGAAGTTGTTGTGTCGTAACCACTCATCTGCAATCCGATGTTCCATTCCCTGATCTCGTTCCTTCGATGTGGATTTTTGCCCAGGGCCTTGGGAATCGGGCTCGTGGGCCTCGCACTCTCCCTGGAAGGCGCGGCACCCCCTGCCAACGACACCTGTGCGGGGGCTGTTGTGGTGCCCGCCGCCGGGCCATTTCCGTATTTCACACCGATCATCGACATCTCGCTAGCGACAACCAACGGCGATCCATTTCTTCCCGACAGCTGCCAGGGCAACACCAATGTCTCTCATAGTGTCTGGTTCAGGTTTACTCCCGCCGTCTCCGCCCTTTACACGCTCTCCCTGGGTCCTGATACCGCGACCGATTTTGGCGACGGCAACAATGACACCGTGCTGGCGATTTATTCCGGCGCGGGCGGATGCGCGGGTCCGTTCAACCTGTTGCTCTGCGACGATGACACCGCCGGGGCGGCATTCCCGCTCCTCACGGCGCTGTCGACAAATCTCGTCGGCGGGACGCCCTATTATATTGTGGCATGGGTGGGACAGGTGTCGTCCGCCGGCAGCCAGGGCCAGCCCTTGAACCTCCAACTGCGGGTGACCAAGCCGGCGGTTCCCGCGAATGACAACTGCGCGGGAGCCGAAATCATTTCCGCCGGCGGCCCGTTTCCTTACCTGACGGCGGTCACCGACGCCACCGTCGCGACCGACGCCACGAATGAATTGGGCTCCGCCTGCGCGGGCTCGCGCGGCATCTGGTATAAATTTACGCCCACCACTCCCGGGACTTACATCTTCAGCACCGAGACCGATTCAGCCACGACGGTTTCCGACACGGCGATGGCGATCTTCAGCGGCAGTTGCGGCGCGCTCACGGAGATCGTGTGCATTGACGATGTGGGCATGCGATTGCGGGCCGTCCTCACGAACACCATTCCCGCCGGCGTCTCGCGGTACATCCTGGTATGGGACCTGGAGTCCAAACCGATCCCGGGCGAAACCTCCGTTCAACTTCGCATTACGGTGGCCGGCCCTCCGACGGTGGCGACCCTTTCGGCATCCAACATCACGAGCATTACGACCACCGGCGCAGTCCTCACGATGAGCATCAATGCGAACGGCTATTCCTCCCGCTATTTTTTCGAATGGGGCCCGACCACCAGCTATGGCTCGATGACGTTGAACCGGGCATTGGCCACGGGGCTCACAGTGCCGGTGTTGAAAAGCGACACCATTGCCAATTTCACACCCGGCGTGACGTATCATTACCGCGCTGTCGGATCGAATTCGCAGGGAAAAATCTTCGGCGTCGACCGCGTTTTTGTCGCTGCCACCAATGCCCCGGCGCTTGTCGGCCCGGCGATGTTGCCCAATGGGAATTTCCGTTTTCAGTTCGCCGGCAATGCCGGACAGCTCTACGGAATCCTGGCGTCGAGCGACTTCATCGATTGGCTGGATCTGGGCAATGCCAGCGATTTGGGCGGCGGAGCGTTCGAATTCATCCGAAA
>JBEEGQ010000207.1:0-7506 GCA_041166945.1 Verrucomicrobiota bacterium | reverse complement strand
CGAATGACATCGGGCACCAACAGGCGGTGAATCTGGTCGATGGTGGCCTTCCCCCCGTAGCTTTCCAGGACGACCTTGATCAGGTCGAGGTGATGGAGGGCGGCGAGCTGGCGCAATCCCTCGAGGTCGGCGGTTTTGCGCGCCATGATGTGAGTGGGCGCGATGGGCTTGAGGGAGTCTGCCGCAAAACCGAGATCCATGGCATGGCCGGGCTTATTCTGGAAGTCGATGGTGAACCGGGCGAACACCGTGTCCACCGTCTTGATTTTTCCAAAGCCCCAGCTGCGATGGATGCAATATCCACTCTGGGTCAGCAGCACCAGCACCTCGATTTGCTTGACTTCAATCTTTCCCGCGGCGGCCAATTTTTCGAATTCTTCTCTCATAATTTGTGGCGCTAAAAACTCGATTGAATTTGAGCGACTGCCACTATGGCCCGGTGTCCGCGAAAAAACCAAGAGAAATTGCCGCGCAGGTATTGCAAAACCATGCGGCCGGAGCGGGGCGGCTCGAGGATCTGCTCGAGGACGCGCTCGCCCGCGGCGGCGGCCTCGGCACACCCGATCGCGCGCTGGCCCGCGAACTGGCCTTCGGCGTCGTCCGCTGGCAGGCGACGCTCGACTGGCTCATCGCGAGCCGCACCGACGGACGTCCTCAAAAACCGATGTTGCAGATTTTGCTGCGGCTCGGGCTCTACCAGCTCTTCTGGCTGGATCGCGTGCCGGACCACGCCGCCGTCCACGAAACCGTCGAGCTCGCCAAACAACTCGGCTTCGGCCCGAGAGCGGGATTCGTCAACGCGTTGCTGCGGGGCTGTGGACGCGAGCGTGAAGCGCTTCGGCTGCGGATGGAAACATTGAAGGCGCGCGAGCCGCACTTGGGATATTCGCATCCCGAATGGCTCTGCGCGCGGTGGATGGCGCGCTGGGGAGAGGAGCGATTGACGGAATTGCTCGAATGGAACAACACGCCTCCTCGAACTTTTGCCCGCGTGAATACCCTCCGCGCCACGCCGGAGCAACTCGCCGCACAATTCGATCGGGAATCCGTTCTGTTCACGCCGCGCCTTTATGATTGGGTGGCGGGCGATCTCGTTTTCGAGTTGCGCGAACATCCGCCCATCGCGTCGCTGCCCAGTTTTCAGCAGGGTCTGTTTTACATTCAGGATCCCAGCACTCTGCTCGCTGTGAGTCTGTGGGATCCCCAACCCGGCGAACGGCTCCTCGACTTATGCTCGGCGCCGGGCGGCAAGACCACGTACGCCGCGCAACTCATGAAGAACCAGGGGACCGTCGTGGCGCACGATACAGACGAGCGGCGCCTCGAGTTGGTCCGTGAAAATGCTGCGCGGCTGGGCGTGACGTGCGTGGAGTTCCTGCCCTGCCTGGTCCCGGCTTCTGTCCCCAGTTTTGATCGGTTACTGGTGGATGCGCCCTGCTCGAACACCGGGGTCATGCGCCGCCGGGTTGAATTGCGATGGCGCGTGCAACCCCCGGAGATCGATCGCCTGCGTCTGTTGCAGCTGGACCTCCTCCGCCGCTCGGCCGGCTGGCTGAAATCGGGCGGTGTCCTCGTCTACAGCACTTGCAGCATTGAGCCTTCGGAAAACGAGGAGGTGGTCCGGCAATTCGTGTCGGAAACTCCGGGCTTCCATCTCGAAATCGAGCGTCAATTGCTGCCGTTTGCCGACGGCGTGGACGGCGCTTATGTGGCAAAGCTGCGCAAATCGTAGTCGCCGCCCTGGCCGTTTGGCGGCGTGCGGGTCGTTCCTGAATAGGGCAGGACTTTGCAAAATCATGACACTCCGCGCCGCAGATTGGTGGCAGGATGCGGCCCTGACATGGCAGACCGCCTAAAAAAACCGACCCGTTCCCCCGGCTTTTTACGGCATGGCATCCTGATTCTTTTGCCGGTGGTGGTGCTGTCGGCCATCGGGTTTATTTCGCTTCAACAGGACAGTTTTCTCGCCCAACGCGAAGCGGTCGAGCGCGCCCAGGCGCTCGCCGATGAATCTGTCGAATCGCTCTGGACCGCCCTGGCGGACACATCGCGCCTGAGCCGCGACCTCGCCTTTCAAGTGGATGCCAACGGCGCGCTACTCTTCCCGCCGCCCGTGACGACGGTTCCGCTGCCTCAACCCTTTTTGCTGAGCGACCTAAATCCCGCCCAGGAGAAGCTGTGGCGATTCGTCATGGAATCCGACGGGCTGGACCTCACCAATGCCATCGCGATGGGCAACGAATTTTTCGCGGCGCATCCTCCGGAACGATTCGAAGCGGCGATGCGATTTCGCGTGGCGCAATTGTTGGCGACAAATGGCGCGCGCGCCGAAGCACGCTCGATGCTCGCCTCGATCTGGCGCCAATCGCCGTCGATCGTCGGCGAGACGGGTCTTCCGCTCATTCCGCTGGCGCGGCTGAAATGGATCGAACTGGCCGACAATTCCGATCCGTCGCGCGGCATCCAGTTGACGACGCTGCGTTCCGCGGCGATTTCGAATCCCAGTCCGGTGACCCCATTTCTTTTGGATCGAGCCGCGGCGCTGGCGGGGTTCGTTCCCGCGGCGGATCCCTGGCGCGTCCAATGGGAGCAACACCAAATATTGCGGAAGGTCCATGCGGCGGCGACGGCGCTGCACCGCAACAAGGAGTTGCCTTCCACGCAGGATTTTCCACGTTTCGCCTGGGCCATCACCCCGTCTGCGGCTTCCGCAGTCGACGGGACCAACCAGCCGGGAACGATTTCGTGGATTACGACGCGGGCGGAAACAAACGCGGCGGGCACCTGGTTTGTGTGTCGGCCTTCATTGGAGGATCGCCTGGCACGGCCCGGCGTCGGCGCCCTCGAGGGAGGTCCCCGGTTTATTTCGCCGACCTGGCTGGGGCTTCGTCTGGCGCCGTCGGTGTTGTTGAGCAATTGGCCGCCGGATCCGTTGCCCGCCGCCATTCAGGCCATTCAACAACGGCTGCCGCTGTATTTCGGTCTCAGTGTCGCGGTGATGGGCCATGCACTGGTGGCGAGCAATGATCTTCCATTCGTCGCGCGGGCGCAGGGTGGAAAGGGCGGCGGCCAATATTGGAAGTCGATACTCGAAAAAGCCGCTCCGCCGCTGCTCGCCGTGAGCCGCCGGTGGGAGGATGGCGTCGAGGCGCTCGAAGTCGGCATTCACCTGGTCGGGCGCGAAATGCTTTACGAACGGCAACGGTCGCGCTCCCTTTTATTTTGCCTGCTCATCGCGGCGTCGGCGGCGGCGGCCTGCGTCGGATTCGTCGCCGCCCGCCGGGCGTTCCTGCGTTCCGAACAACTCAGCGAGATGAAATCCAACTTCGTCTCCAGTGTGTCGCACGAATTGCGCGCGCCCATCGCCAGCGTGCGGCTGATGGCCGAGAATCTCGAGCGCGGCAAGATTCCGGACCCCGCCCGGCAACAGGATTATTTCCGCTTCATCATGCAGGAATGTCGACGCCTCGGAACGTTGATCGAAAATGTGCTGGATTTCGCGCGCATCGAACAGGGCCGGAAACAATACGACTTTGAACCCACCGACATGTCCGCGCTCGTGGCGCAGGCTGTCAAACTGATGGAGCCCGCCGCCGCCGAAAAAAAGGTGACGTTGCGAATCGAGGAAGCAGCGGGCGGCGCTGCTCCGGTGTCCGGATCGCGTGGCGCCCCGTCGGTCGATGGCCCCGCCTTGCAGCAGGCGCTCGTCAACCTGCTGGACAACGCCATCAAACATTCACCAAATGGCGGCATCGTCGCCATCGCCGCCTCTTTCAACTCGACGGGCGATGCCTTTCATTTATCCGTCGCCGACGACGGCCCCGGGATCGCGCCGGCAGAGCACGACAAAATTTTCGAGCGCTTTTACCGGTGCGGTTCCGAGTTGCGCCGCGAAACTCCCGGAGTCGGCATCGGGTTGAGCATCGTGAAACACATCGCCGAGGCGCATGGGGGCCGCGTCAGCGTGCAGAGTGAACCGGGCCACGGCAGCCGCTTCACGATGGAATTGCCAATCCGCCCAGGCGCCGCGCATCGATGAAAACCACCGAGATCCCGATGTGGACGAACCAATGTGCGTTGCAGGAGTTGGAGTCTGTTGGCTGATGCGCCCATGAATTCCAATGCCCGAATCCTGATCATCGAGGACGAGCGCCCCATGCGCATCGCGCTCACCGACGCGCTCGAGGCTGAAGGATACCGGGTGTTTTCCGCAGCCGATGGCGAGCAGGGTCTCGAACGCGTTCTCGACGAGAAACCCGACATGGTTCTGCTCGACGTTATGATGCCGCGACTCGATGGCTACGCCGTCTGCGCGCAGCTTCGAAAGATATCCAATCCCGTCCCCATTCTCATACTCACCGCCAAAAGCCTGCTCGAGGATCGCATCAAGGGGCTGGACCTGGGCGCGGATGACTACCTGGTGAAACCCTTCAGCACCGAGGAATTGGTGGCGCGAGTCCGGGCTGTGCTCCGGCGGGTGGCCCGTCCCGATGTCGCACTGAAAACGATCGTCCTCGGTGATGTGCGCATCGATTTCGTCCGGCAATGCGCGGTGCGCGGGCGCAAGCCGGTGCATCTCACCACCAAGGAATTCGCGATGCTGCGGCTGCTGGCCGAAAATCGCGGCGAACCCGTCAGCCGGGAGCGCTTCCTCGATATTGTCTGGGGTTATGCCGCGTTTCCGACGACGCGGACGGTGGACAATCACATCGCGACATTGCGGGCGAAGATTGAGAAGAATCCGGATGCGCCACGCTGGATTCAAACCGTGCATGGAATCGGTTACCGGCTGGAGACGGCGAATTCCGAAGGCGGTTCCACCAAAAAATGAGCCCCACGCATCCCGGGATTTTGCAGAACCGTGACAATTGCCAAAGCATCGAAGGATTAAAACATAAAGCCATGAGTAACCGATATTGTGCCCGCTGGAATTTCGCAGTTCCTCTCCTCCATCTGTTTGCATGCGTCCTGGCGTTTGCTTCAACGGCGCGCCTTGTGATGGGGGCCGATGACATCGGCGCGATGCTGCAACGCGGTCTCTTCGAGG
Source organism: Verrucomicrobiota bacterium (assembly GCA_041166945.1). Lineage (GTDB taxonomy): Bacteria > Verrucomicrobiota > Verrucomicrobiia > Limisphaerales > JADJPG01 > DASTLJ01. The sequence continues at coordinate 2,459 of JBEEGQ010000207.1, read as the reverse complement.
AGGAGGCCAATCACGATCTGACCGCCGCCATCAAGGCCTACGAATCCGTGGTCAGTGCAACGGACGCCCAGCGGAAACTGGCGTCGACGGCGGTGTTTCGTCTCGCCGAATGTTATCGAAAACTCGGACGCACCAACGACGCCATTGCGCAGTATCAGCGGGTGCTGCGGGACTTTGGTGATCAGACAGTGCTCGTGGAGCTGGGCGGCCAGAATCTCGCCGCTCTGGGCGCGGGCGCCAATGTCGCGGGCAACGGGCGGGGCGAGCAGCGGCGTCTCCTGGAGCTGGAGATTAAGCTCATGGAAAAAGAGTTGGAAGGAATGGAGGCGCGACGGAAATCGGGTCTTCTCGATTCGGGTGCGATCTCCACCAAGCAGCGCGAATTGCTCGCCCTTCGACGTCAACTGGCGGCGTTGTCGGATCCGGCGAACACAGATGCCGGGATTCCGTCCACGGATGAGGAGGAGCGGGAAGTGCGCCGCATCCAGGCGCTGATCAAGGACAGCCCCGACTTGATCAATGCTGCCGGACAAGGCGGCGTAGGGCCATTCGGGCAGGGCGGCGCGACGCCGTTGCATAAGGCAGCAGAAAAGGGCCAGGCCGTGGTGGCCCGATTTCTCCTGGCCAATAAAGCCGAGGTGAACAGCCGGCGTTCCGGCAACATCACTCCTCTGCACGAGGCGGTGCTGAACGGGCACAAAAGCATGACGGATTTGCTGCTGGCAAACGGCGCCGAAGTGAATGCGTCCGCGAGCCCGGAAGGGACGCCGTTGCACTACGCTGCGGCGCGCGGATTCAAGGCAATCGTCGAAGTCCTCCTGGCGCACGGCGCCAATCCGAACGCGCTCGATTACCGCAACAGCACCCCGCTTCATTCCGCTGTCAGCAAAGGTTTCAAAAGCGTTGCGGAAGCCCTGCTGGACGCCGGGGCGGACGTCAACATCATCAACAAAGTCACCGAATCCAACGCGGACCAGTATGCGCATAATTACGGCACGCCCCTCCATATCGCTGCGTATGATGGACACAAGCCGCTGGCGGAACTTCTCATCGCGCGGCGCGCCAAGGTGGATCTTCGCAATCAATTCGGTGAAACGCCGCTCCATCTGGTGCGCAACAACACCAACATGACGAGCCTGTTGATCGCCGCCAAAGCGGATGTGAACGCGCGCGTGCTCCGTCCGGGCAACGAGCTTGGCAAGACGCCGCTCTGTATTTCCGTTCAGAATAACTACGCTGAGATGGTCGAACTGCTGCTCGAGAATGGAGCGGACCCGAATGTCCGATTCAATGAAACCACTGATCGACAAAACGAGTCGACGCCGCTGCTGGCCTCCGTGGACCGCACCGGCGACAACGAACGCATCGTGCGGGCGCTGCTGGATCACAAAGCGGACACGGGCGCCCTGAAAGGCAACGGATACGCAGCGCTTCATCTCAGCATGAATAACGGCAGCAAGGCCGTGGCGTTGTTGCTCCTGGAACATGGTGCGGATGTTGAGATTCGGGAAACCAGCGGCGGGAACACGCCTCTGGGCTTGATGTGGGGCAGCAAGGAGCTTGTCGAATTGCTCCTCGACCACAAGGCCAACCCCAACGCGCAAAACAATGATGGCAACACGCCACTGCACCGGCTGGTGACAAAAACTCTTCAGAACGCCCAGAGCAGTTGGAAGGAAATCGCCGAACTTCTCATCGCGCACGGCGCAAATGTGAACCTGCGCAACCGTCAAGGGCTCACCCCGCTCAATCTTTACGGGGTGCCGGCCCGTCCTAGCCGCGCCGACGCCATCGAGCTTGCTGAAGTGCTTCGCCAGCACGGCGCCAAGGATGAACAGCTCGATTTGGAGCCGGACCCCGAGAGCATTCGGGTGTGGCGCAAAGGTATGACTTTCGGACGGGTCATTTTTGTCCGCGATAAAGCAGGGCAAAATCGCTTCACGCTGATGGAAGCCATCCTGAATTTTTACGGCGCGCGATGGGAGCCGGCGATCCTGGCCCCGCGCGCGGCCGTGGCGCCGCGGGCGGAACCGGCCCGGCCGATCCGGAATTTAAGCCCGGGAATTCCCCCGCCCTATCTTCCGGCCGTCGGCAATCCGGCTGCGAGCTGGGTCAGCCCCCCGCCGAGTTATGATCCCCTGAATGAAATACCGTTTCCCGACTTGACCCGGATCCGCATCCTGCGCCTCGTCGATCCGGCGAAGAACGAAAAGAAAATCATTGCCGTCAATTTCATTAATGCCGCCGGGATTGTTCTCTGCGACAAGGATGTTTTGCTGGAGTTCGGGGATATCATCGAAATTCCTGAACGCGAATATCGCCTGGATGAGGGCCGCGTGGGGATGTCGTCGGATCAGTCCCACCAGTTCGCCGAGTGCCTGCCGCGCAGAGTGGAGGTCACCGTCAAAGGCAAGCCAACCGAGGTTGTGCTTTTTCCGATAACCTCGACGACGTATTTG
>JBEEGQ010000206.1:0-8981 GCA_041166945.1 Verrucomicrobiota bacterium | reverse complement strand
CCATTCGATTACCTTGGCGGCGGATTCCTACAAGGTCGATCCGGCGCACACCAGCGTCACATTTTCGGTCAGGCATCTGGGAATCAACAGCGTGAAAGGAAAGTTCAAAGACTTCGAGGGCGGGTTGGTGCTGGACGGCGACACGCTCAAAGCAGCGAGCGGCACGATTCAAGTGAAAAGTGTGGATACTGGCGTCGAGAAACGGGACGATCATTTGCGCACCGCGGACTTTTTCGACGCGGCGAAATATCCGACCATTAGCTTCAAAACCAAACGCGTTGAGAAAGGCGGCAGCGGCCAACCGGTTTTGATCGCTGATTTCACGATGCGCGGAGTGACAAAGGAGTTGCGGTTGCCAGCAAAGATGTCGAAGCCCACCAAAGATCCATGGGGCGGAGTGCGCGTCGGATTGGAAGCAAAAACGAAACTGAATCGCAAGGATTACGGAATCAATTACCACGAAGTCCTGGATACGGGCGCTATGGCGGTGGGTGAAGAGGTGGAGTTGGAAATCAATACCGAAGCCGTCAAGGAAGTCGCGGGCAAGAGCGCCTCCGAAAACAAATAAGGATCAATTTCAGCCGGAAAGATAAACGTCGGACAAAGCAAAAAACCATGAACCAATACCAGAAACTCTACACCCCGCAGGACAGCGCCATCGTGTTCATTGACCATCAGCCGCAGATGCTTTTCGGTGTGGCCAGCATGGACCGCGCGACGCTAATCAACAATGTCACGCTGCTCGCCAAAGTCGCGAAGGAGTTCAATGTGCCCGCCGTGCTTACGGCGGTCGAAACCGAATCCTTCAGCGGTTACGTCTGGCCGCAATTGCTGGACGTTTTTCCCGGCCAGCCGGTCGTTGAGCGCACCTCAATGAATTCCTGGGACTCGATGGAATTTCGCAAGGCCATCGAAGCCACGGGCAAGAAGAACATTATCATGACCGGCCTCTGGACGGAAGTGTGCGTCACTTGGCCGACGATTGAAATGCTCGGTGCGGGTTACAACATTTATGTCGTGGAAGATTGCTGCGGCGCGACTTCGCCTGCGGCGCAGGAAGCGTCCCTCTCACGCATGGTGCAAGCCGGAGCCGTGCGCACGACGACCATCGCGGCGTTGTTGGAATGGCAGCGGGATTGGAAAAACAAAGAGCATTACAACAATCTTATGGGGTTGCTCAAACAACAGGCGGGCGCTTACGGCATCGGCGTGGAATACGCCTACACGATGGTTCATCACGCGGCGCAGTCTGCGCAGAAGCCGCAAGTTGTGCCGAAGACGGCCGCGCATTGAGTTGATTACAAGAAGCGCGGGCGGCTCATCGTCGCCCGCGCTTGCATTTTCATGCGAGGATTTTCTGCCATCCTTGTATTTGCGATGTGCCTTCGGGCATGGGGCGCGGAACGTCCCGGGTTCCAAACGCTACGCTACAACGAGAATTGGTCGTTCCTGCGCGACCCGGCACAGCGCACCGATTTTCTTGACCCTGTGAAATACGTTTCCCTCGACACAAACGGAAATTGGTATCTCTCCTTCGGCGGCGAAGCTCGCCTTAAATACGAACTCTACAGCCAGCCGGTTTTCAACCAGACCCCAGCGGATGACAATGGATTCCTGCTGCAACGCTATTTGCTTTACGCCGATCTACACGCCACGCCTTACTTCCGGGTCTTTGGGCAACTGCAAAGCTCGCTCGAAGAATTCCGCAACGGTGGGCCGCGTCCCTCTGACCGCGATGAGCTAGACTTCCATCAGGTCTTCTTCGATGCACGCGCCCCTTTAGGAAATGAGGACTCGCTCACACTCCGTGCCGGACGACAGGAGATGGCCTACGGCTCGCAACGTCTCATCAGCGTTCGCGAATCGCCAAACAACCGCCTGGCCTTCGACGCAGCGCGCATTCTGGCGCATTTTGGCGAATGGGAGGCCGATGCGTGGATTGCGCAGCCGGTCGATATTAATCCGGGAATGTTTGACGACCGGCGGATAGACGAAAACACTTTCTGGGGCGGCTATGTCACTGGTCCATTGCCTTTCATCCCTGGATTCTTTGCGGATTTTTATTACCTCGGAATTTCGCGTGAGAACGCAACTTACGCTCGCGGCACTGCCGCTGAACTCCGGCACTCGCTCGGCACACGTCTGTTCGGCAGGCATGGCGCTCTCGACTGGAATTTTGAATTCGTCGGCCAGTTCGGTTCGTTTGGCAATGATGGCATTCTGGCATGGACGGCGGCTTCCGACACTGGCTGGACGTTTGCCGAAACGCTGACCAAGCCGCGCGCGTTTCTTCATGCTGACATCGCGAGCGGCGACCGCGGCGGTTCAAATCTCGGCACGTTCAACCCGCTCTTTCCGCGCGGCGCTTACTTCAACGAAGCCGCACTCATTGGCCCGCAGAATCTCATGGACTTGCAACCGGGCGTCGACTTCGCGCTCACGAAATCCGTGAAGCTGACCACGAGTTGCGATTTCGTCTGGCGCGAAAGTCTTGACGACGGCGTATATGGCGTCGCTTTGAACCTCCAGGCTCCGCCGGGGTCAAGCCGCGCCCGTTACGTCGGCACATTTCCCAGCGCGGCGCTGGCGTGGCAAGTGAGCCGGCATTTGAATCTGACCGTCAACTATGTCGCCTATCTGTTCGGAGATTTTGTGAAGCAATCCGTGCCCAGCCAAAGAAATGGCAGTTACATTTCTGCGGTCGCGACCTTTCGTTTTTGATTATGCCCATCCATATCGCCATCACCCGTCGCGTGCGCCCCGGCTGCGAAGCCGAGTTTCAGCAGGCGCTCCGCGAATTTTTCCGAACCTCGTTCGCGCACGGTGGCGTTTTGGGGGCGAGCATGCTCACGCCGCCGCCCGGTTCGGACTCTCGCGAATATGGCATTCTGCGCTCGTTCGCCAGCGAGACGGAACGCGACGCCTTCTATGAAACGCCGATGTTCAAAGCGTGGGAAGAACGGGCGCGGAAGTTGACGGAAGGTGAGCCGGTGTACCGCCCGCTGCACGGACTCGAAGCCTGGTTTCGCTCGCCGCACAACCCGCCGCCACGCTGGAAAATGGCCGCCGCCACTTTCCTTGGCGTCTTTCCGCTGGCGATGATTTTGAATCTGACCATCGGCCCCGTCATTCGCGAATGGCCGTTTGTCCTACGCAACGCCGTGTTCAACGCCTGCGTCGTCGCGCTCCTGTCCTGGGTGGTGATGCCAGTCGTCAGCCGGCTTTTGCGTGGCTGGCTCCAACCGCAATCCCGAACGAAAGACGCACTCCCATGAAAACAAATTCCGCTCCCGACCTCATTCTCCACAACGGTCGCATCACGACACTCGATGCGAAATACCCGTCAGCAACAAACGTGGCGGTCAAGGATGGCCGCATTGTCGGCGTGGACGACGCGGAGTCTTACGAACGCGGTCCGCACACGAAGGTCATTGACCTGAAAGGCCGCCGCGTTATTCCCGGACTCAACGATTCTCATCTCCATGTCATTCGCGGCGGCTTGAATTACAACCTGGAACTGCGCTGGGACGGCGTGCCGTCGCTGGCAGACGGTCTGCGAATGCTCAAGGAACAGGCGCAACGCACCCCACCGGGTCAATGGGTGCGTGTCGTGGGTGGCTGGAGTGAATTTCAATTCGCGGAGCACCGGATGCCGACGCTCGATGAAGTCAATGCTGCCGCACCCGAAACGCCGGTCTTCATCCTGCATTTGTATTGTCGGGCGCTGCTGAACAAGGCCGCGCTCCGTGCCTGTGGCTACACGAAGGACACCCCCAATCCGCCCGGCGGCGAAATTCAACGCGACAGCAAAGGCAATCCCACCGGCTTGCTCATCGCGCGTCCCAACGCGACGATTCTTTATGCCACGCTCGCCAAAGGGCCAAAGCTGCCACCGGAACATCAGTTGAATTCCACGCGGCACTTTATGCGCGAACTAAACCGCCTTGGCCTCACGAGCGTCATTGACGCGGGTGGTGGATTTCAAAGTTACCCGGAGGATTACGCGGTCATCGATGAGTTGCATCGCAAGGGAGAAATGACGTTGCGCATCGCTTACAATCTTTTCACGCAGAAGCCGAAGCAGGAGAAAGAGGACTTTGCCCGCTGGATCAAGGTGACCGAGCCGGGCAGAGGCGACGATTTTTATCGCTGCAACGGCGCGGGCGAAATGCTCGTGTTCTCGGCGGCGGACTTCGAGGATTTCCTTGAGCCGCGTCCTGACCTGAATTCATCGATGGAAGGCGAACTCAAGGAAGTCGTGTCACTGCTCGCCGCGAACAAGTGTCGGTTGCGTTTGCACTCCACCTACGACGATAGCATCACGCGTTTCCTGAGTGTGTTCGAGGAAGTGAACCGCGACGTGCCGTTCGACGGCTTGAACTGGTTCTTCGATCACTGCGAGACAATCTCTGACCGCAACCTGGAGCGCGTTAAAGCCCTCGGTGGTGGCATTGCCGTTCAGCATCGCATGGCCTATCAAGGTGAATACTTCATGGAACGTTACGGCAAACAGGCTGCCGAACGCACGCCGCCTGTGCGCCGGATGCTGGAGTTGGGCATTCCCGTGGGTGCGGGCACGGACGCAACGCGCGTCGCAAGCTATAATCCGTGGGTTTCACTCTATTGGCTCGCCACGGGCAAAACCGTGGGCGGCGTCTCGATGTATCCTGACAAGAACCGCCTGGGCCGCGAGGAGGCGTTGCGGCTTTACACGCAAGGCAGCAGTTGGTTTTCGAGCGAGGCTGGCAGGAAAGGCGCGCTTGTTCCCGGCCAGCTCGCTGATTTAGTTGCGCTTACCAACGACTACCTGTCCGTGCCGGAAGAGGAAATCAAAAGCATCGAATCCGTTCTCACGGTTGTTGGAGGAAAGATTGTTCACGCGACCGCTGAGTTTGCTCCGCACGCGCCGCCGCCGATTCCTGTCTTGCCGGAGTGGTCGCCGGTCAAGGTGTTTGGCGGATATGGCGCGCCACTGGACATTCGTAAAGCCGCCCGCGCCGGAGTTCCAGTCGCGCACACTCACAAACACGACGCGAGTTGTCACCAGCACGGCTGCGACCACGCCGCAAATCAACTCCTTGCCGGTATCGAAGCCGCCCGAAATCGTTACGGTGGATTTTTTGGATTGGGCTGCGACTGCTTCGCATTTTGAACCTTTTCATTATGGAAACAGGAAGGGAATCGAGGCGTAAGCGCAAATCGCCTCGGTCCCGCCGACATACTTTTGATCCCACTCGCACTGTCAGCAAAACGTCAGCGACGGTGCAATAACGGCGCTGGCTGTTGTCGTGCCAGTGTGAGCTCTGAAATCGGGGTGGGCCGCTTTTAACTCGACAGTGCGCCCGTGGTGGGCGCGGCCGGCGAGCTTTGGCTGAAAGCGAGCTTGCCGTCCGTGGCCGTGACTTGCACGGGTTCCCCTTCGACGAGCCGGCCCTTGAGGATTTCCTCGGCCAATGGATCTTCGAGAAATCGCTCGACGGATCGGCGCATGGGACGGGCGCCATACTGCGGGTCGTAGCCTTTCTCAATCAACAATTCCTTGGCTGTCTCATCCAGCACCAACCGCAGATTGCGGGCCTTGAGGCGGTTCATCACCTTCTCGATCTCGAGATCCAGAATTTCGATGAGCTCAGGCTTCGTGAGCGGGCGGAAGACAATGATGTCATCCAGACGATTGAGGAACTCGGGACGGAACGCCCGTTTGGCCTCCTCGAGGATCTTCTCGCGCATGCGCTCGTAACTGGACTCATCGGTAATCGGCCCGAAGCCGAGCGAATTTCCCTTGCGCAACATTTCCGCTCCGACATTGGATGTCATCAGGATGATGGTGTTCCTGAAATTGATGACGCGGCCGATGTTATCGGTGAGTTTGCCCTCCTCGAGAATCTGGAGGAGCATGTTCATCACGTCGGGGTGGGCCTTTTCGATCTCATCGAAGAGCACGACGGAATAAGGCCGGCGCCGCACCTGCTCGGTGAGCTGTCCGCCTTCCTCGAAACCGACATAACCGGGAGGAGATCCGACCATGCGCGAGGCATTATGGCGCTCCATGTATTCTGACATGTCGAGCTGGATGAGCGCTTTCGCGTCGCCGAACATCGATTCGGCGAGGGATTTGGCGAGCAACGTTTTGCCGACGCCTGTCGGGCCCAGCAATGCAAACGTGCCGATGGGCCGGCGCGGGTCCTTTAGATCAGCGCGCGAACGGCGCAGGGCCTTGCAGATGGCACTGACCGCCTCTTTTTGGCCGACGACCACTTTCGCCATGTCCTGTTCCATCGTCAGCAGCCGCTGAGCTTCCGCCTGCTCCATGCGCTTCAGAGGAATCCCAGTCCATTTCGCGACAACATGAAGAATATCTTCTTCGTCCACCTTCACCCGTTTTTCCTCACGGGTCGTTTTCCAGGAACTCAGGATGGATTCCATCTTTTCCTTCGCGTGTTTCTCGCGATCGCGCATGGACGCGGCTCCCTCAAAATCCTGTTGTTTGATCGCCTTTTCCTTCTCGGTCTTGATCTGCTCGATCTCGGCCTCCACGTCCTTGAGCTCCGGTGGACGGGTCATGGCGCCGATGCGCGCGCGCGAACCGGCTTCATCCATGAGATCGATCGCCTTGTCCGGCAGGAAACGATCAGTGATATAACGATCGGACATTTTAACAGCCGACTCCACGGCCGCATCGGTGATTTCAGCCTTGTGATGCTCCTCGTACTTGGGACGGAGTCCCTTGAGGATTGCGATGGCATCGTCGATGGACGGGGCTTCGACCTTGACGCTTTGGAAGCGGCGCTCGAGGGCGGCGTCCTTCTCGATGTACTTCCGATATTCGTTGAGAGTGGTGGCGCCGATGCACTGCATCTCTCCGCGGCCGAGCGCCGGCTTGATGATATTGGAGGCGTCCATTGTTCCCTCGGCACTGCCGGCGCCGACGATGGTGTGCAACTCGTCGATAAACAGGATGATGTTTTTAGCCCGGCGAATTTCATCCATGACCGCCTTGATGCGCTCCTCGAACTGACCGCGGTATTTTGTCCCCGCGACCATGAGGGCCAGGTCGAGCGTGACCACGCGCCGCTCGCGCAGCAACTCGGGAACATTGCCACGGGCGATTTCCTGGGCCAAACCCTCGACGATGGCTGTTTTGCCAACGCCCGCCTCGCCGAGAAGCACGGGATTATTCTTCGTGCGCCGGCACAGGATCTGAATGACCCGTTCGATTTCACTCTTGCGGCCAATGACAGGATCCATCTCCCCTTTGCGGGCGATCTCGGTCAAGTCACGGCCAAAAGCCTTGAGGGCGGGCGTTTTCACGTCGCCCTTTTTCTCCGGAACCTTTTCCTGGGCCTCCGGCACGGCGGATTCCTCCTGCTGGCTAAGGTTCGGATCCAGCTCCTTGAGGATCTCCTGACGGGTCTGCTCGATATCGACGTCCAGGTTCTTGAGGACGCGAGCGGCGACTCCGTCTCCCTCCCGAAGGAGTCCGAGGAGAATGTGTTCGGTGCCAACGTAGGTATGATTGAGCTGCTTGGCTTCCTTCGCGGCGAGGGCCAGAACCTTTTTGACGCGGGGAGTGTAGGGGATGTTCCCTATCATCTTTTGATCGGGGCCGGTGCCGACCTGTTTTTCCACCTCCATGCGGACGGTCTCGAGGTCGAGACCCATTTTTTGAAGGACGTTGACGGCGACGCCCTGGCCAAGCTTGATAAGACCGAGAAGGAGATGCTCGGTGCCCACAAAGTTATGGTTGAAACGATCCGCTTCCTTGCGCGCCAGCGCGAGCACCTGCTGTGCCCGGGGCGTAAAGTTGTTCATGGCTTCATCGCTCATACTGTTTTAATAAACGCATCTGCATGTTGATTTGTCCAGCGCGGCGTCAGTGACCAACGCGCTGAAAAGAGCTGGCCCGCGCCCGCCGCGTTCCAGCAGCTTCGTTACCAATACTCTGTCGTAAGGAATAGGCCCGGGATTAGGCCCTTTTTAAGAAAGCCGGTTTTTTTCGGACCCGTCCGAAAGGGACGGTCCGGCGCAAGTGGGAGATTCTGGCGCAATAGGTGGAAGGAATTTCCACGGTCGCCTCGATAGGCACGAGCGTCAATGTGCCGCGGAGGGGGGTCAATTCTTGTCGGCGGACGGCGATGCGGGTTTCATCTTGGGCCGGCTGACCGCCTTGAGCCGATCGCGCAACATGTCGGCGCGCAGGAGATCACGCTCCTCCGCGCTGAGCTTGTCCGAATACCGCTTCTGAAGATGATTGGGCTGCGTGGTGACAAACAATTCATCCACGAGAGCCCGGTCGAGGTCTGTAAACAGGGCGAGATCCACCCCCAGCCGCATCAATGAGAGGAGATTCATCGTCTCCTTGGAAGTGATGCTGTGGGCATTGGCGAGCACTCCATAGGCGCGGCCGATGTGGTTGTAGACGTTCTTTGGTTTCTTTTCGAGGAGCGAGGCGCGCGCGTTTTCCTCGTGCTCAATAATCTGGTTGAGGACCTTGCTCAGGCGCTCGACGATGTCGGATTCCCCTTCGCCGAGGGTCATTTGGTTGGAGACCTGAAACACATTGCCGAGCGCCTCGGTCCCTTCGCCGTAGAGTCCCCGGACGGCCAGGCCCAGTTTGTTGACGGCCTGGATGATTTGGTTGATCTGCTCGGCGAGGACGAGGCCGGGGAGGTGGAGCATCGCGCTGACGCGGATGCCGGTGCCCAGGTTGGTGGGACAGGCGGTGAGGTACCCGAGTTCCGCGTTGAAGGCGTAATCCAGTTTTTTTTCCAGCTTCGTGTCCACCGCATCGATGGTTTGCCAGGCTTGCTTGAGCTGGAGCCCGGGGCGAAGGGCCTGCATCCGGAGATGATCCTCCTCGTTGATCATCACGCAAAGCGATTCCTCCCGATTTAGGACCAGGCCACTGCCCGCGCTCTTGGCGGCGTGCTCGCGGCTGATCAGGTGCCGCTCAACCAAAATCTGCTTGTCCAAAGTGGACA
>JBEEGQ010000205.1:0-2830 GCA_041166945.1 Verrucomicrobiota bacterium | reverse complement strand
GATCGTGCAGCGCGCCGGGAATGCGGTCCGCTACGGTTATGACGAGGCGGCGACCTCCGATGGTGGGGTGGGAACGTTTCCTGAGGAGGAGCGTGGCCGCGCCGCCCTCCGCCGGAGTGGGCAAACTCCGTTCCTCAACCTCCGACGGATTTGGCCGATTTCCTGAAGGGAACCCGGCACTTCTGCGGGTGCCATTGGCAGAGGCCGAGATTCGGTCCGAGTGCCTGAAAATTCATGAGCGATGTCATTCTAAAAACTGAAGATCTTCGGGTCGCATTTCGGAGCAAGGAAATCGGCCAGGATGTCAAACAGGCCCTCAACGGGCTGAACCTGACGGTGCATCAAGGCGAGGTGTTCGGATTTCTCGGACCCAACGGCGCGGGAAAAACCACCACCATGAATGTCCTGTTGGGCTTCGTGCCGCCCACCTCGGGACAGGCATGGATGTTCGGGGTCGATGTTCGTAAACCCATCGCGCGCCAGCGCATCGGTTTTTTGCCGGAGCTGACCTATTACTACAAATTCCTGACCGCCGAGGAGCTTCTGCGCTTTTATGCGAAAATATTCGGAATTCCGCGGCGGGAAATCGATCGCCGCGTCGACCAGGTGCTGCAACTGGTCGAGCTAAATGACGCCCGCAAACGTCCGATCAAGACTTACTCCAAGGGAATGCAACAACGGGTCGGACTCGCGCAGGCTCTCATCAACAATCCGGACCTCCTCATCCTGGACGAGCCCACGAGCGGACTCGACCCGCTCGGACGCATGAAAGTGCGCGAGATCATTCAGCGCCTGAAGAACGAGGGCAAAACGGTTTTCTTTTCCTCGCACGAACTCGGCGAAGTCGAGACGGTCTGCGATCGCGTGGCCATCCTTCACCGCGGCGAACTCAAGGCGGAGGGACGCGTCACCGAACTCATCCGCCAGCATCAACAAACCAATCTGGAACAGGTGTTCCTCAAGATCATCGGCTATCATGACCCCAGCCAACCCATCCCCAGCACTCAGGCTGCCTGAGGCTTTGGCGGCCGCCCCTGCCGCCAGCGCATGGACCAATGTCCGCGCCATCGCCGGAGTGGCCGTGAAGGAACTCTGCCGGCGCAAGGATTTCTATGTCCTGTTTGTGCTCACGGCGCTCATCACTCTCGTGATGGGTTCAGTGAACATTTTTCATCAGGACAATGTCGGGCGTTATCTCAAGGAGATTTGTCTCTTCCTGATTTGGATTTCGTCGCTCGTCATCGCCATCACCACCAGCGCGCGCCAGATCCCGGCCGAGCGCGAGAACCGCACCCTATTCCCGCTGCTGGCGAAACCGGTGACGCGGGATCAGGTGGTGCTCGGAAAATTCCTGGGTTGCTGGCTCGCGTCCGGCCTGGCGCTTGTTGTCTTCTATTTTTTCTTCGGCCTGGTTGCCGCCGCGCGGGAACATGAGTGGCCCATGCTGCAGTTTTTCCAGGCGATGGTGCTGCATTGGTTCGCGCTCGGAGTGGTCTGCGCCATGACGATGCTCGGTTCCGTTATTTTTGCGGCACCCTCCTCCAACACCACCATCACGCTGGTGGTCTGCGCGTCCATACTTCTCGTCGCACGCCATTTGAACAAGGTCGCCCTGAAACTGGCAGAGCCGCTTCAAACCGTTGTCCAGGCGGTTTACTTTTGCCTGCCCCATCTGGAGCTTTTTGATGTGCGCGATTTGATCGTGCACGACTGGGGAACGGTGCCCTGGACAATCTGGTTTGCCGCGCTTGGATATGCGGTCGTGTATGCCGGTATTTTCCTGTCGCTGGCCTGCTTCTCGTTTCGGCGCAAGGCCATTAACTGAATCGCATGCGCTTTCTCGTTCTTGGAATCGGCCTGCTCGGAACCATTGCCGTGGCCCTGGCAACGACCCTGGAGCCCTGGTTTCAATCCTGGAAGGGCAGCCGCACAAAATCGGATAACATCCTGCAAACCGCGCTGGGCGATGGTCGCAAACTTTTTGCCAGCCACTTTTACGCAAAGGCGGACGCTTACTTTCATAACGGCTATTACCCAACCGTCTTCGACAACCAGGACGGGTACGCAAAAGCCCACATCGCCGGCGACCGGCACGATGGGGCTGCTGAGGATGAAGCCGGGGAGAATTTCATGGGCAAGCCGCGCGATTGGATCGAGGCTTTCGGACGACATTTCTTTCCCTCGGAACATTCGCATCTCGGCGAAACCGATTGCGGACAAAATTGCTGCGAAAAGGCGAAGCACCACGAAGGGCACGACGAGAACTGCGAGCACAAAGGCCACGAACCTGGACGGCACGCAGGAAAAAAAACCGACGAACGCGAGATTTTGCCATGGTTGCGTCTCGCCGCCGAGCTGGATCCCGAACGCGTGGAGACGTATGTCGTCTGTGCCTACTGGCTGCGCGGGGCATTGAACAAACCCGACGAAGCCGAGCGGTTTTTGCGCGAAGGCTTGCAAGCCAACCCGGGCAATCCCGAACTGTTGTTTGAATTGGGCCGGGTCCATCTCGAAAGCCGGCAGGATCCTGGACGGGCGCGCAACATTTGGGAGATGGCGCTGCGCCAATGGAACGAACGCGAAGCGGTGCTCCCCAATCCCAACATTTTTCTCAGGGCCCAAATCCTGGGACAACTGGCTGTTCTTGAAGAGAAGCAAACCAACTTCCAGCGTGCCATCGAGTATCTCACCTTGCTGAAGGCAGTTTCCCCGAACAAGGACGCCATTCAGAAATGGATCGACGACGTGGCTTCGAAGCTTGGTCGATGATGATCTCACGATCAACGCCTTGATGAGTCTCGTTCGGTGTCCCGCCTTCAGGCGGTTCTGG
>JBEEGQ010000204.1:0-8253 GCA_041166945.1 Verrucomicrobiota bacterium | reverse complement strand
CGATCCGCCGCACTAATCCCCGTTGTGATGCCGCGCGCCGCATCGACACTGACTTGAAAATCGGTTTTGAAGCTTTCCCGGTTCTGCGTGACCATTCTCTCGATGCCGAGTTGTTTCAGTCGATCTTCGGTGGTGGGGACGCAAATGAGGCCGCGGCCGTAACGGGCCATGAAATTAACCGCGGCAGGTGTGGCGTGTTCGGCTGCCATGATGAGATCGCCCTCGTTCTCCCGATCGGCGTCGTCCACGACGATCACCATGCGGCCGCGGCGCAGGTCTGCCACCACGGCATCGATGGAATGGAACGACGTTTTCTTCATGCGCTGGCAAGTGAGCCGCAAGCGATGGCCGCGCGGCAATAAAAAATCCCCGTCCGCGTGGCGAACGGGGAGTGTCTGGAAGGGGAGCGATTAGCGTTTCGCGATGAGCTGGCTGGCGCCTTTGGCCGTGGAATCGGCTTTCTTGGTGAGTTGCTTGGAGCAGCAAGCGGTTTCACACGTGGCGGCCTTCGCCTTGTCCGCGCAGGCTTTGTCGCAGGGCTTGGCGCTGTCGCCGGCTTGCACGGAGATCGAGGTGAACGCGGCGAGGATCGAGCAGAGAAGGAATGTTTTCATAGTGCCTAATGGATAGCCGAAAGAGCCCCCATCGGCAAGCCCGATAAATGCATCGTTCCGTCGCTGAACACGGCGCCCCTTGTCGCAGCGCGTCAAGCAGCCGCGCGCCACAGCTCAGGAGGCTTTCAATGTAGCTATCACCGCATGAACGCGCGCCACTTCGTGCGTGCGCAACAGATCGGTTTTCCCGAGCGCGGCGAGCACTGCGAAAAAGGGCTCCGCGCAACGCACCTCCTCACCGAAATATTCGAACGCGTGCGGCAGTGCGTGACAAACCGGAAAGCCGAGCGTCCGCAACCGGAATGTATTCAGGAAGATTTGTATCTGGTGTCGCACGCGAACCGCGCTGTCCTGGAGATTGCGATAATAAAATCCAAGCCCCGGATCCAGGAACAGCCGCTGGAGTCCGCATCGCCCCGCCAGATCAATCTGCCGCGAGAAATAGTCCGTCAACATTCCCACCGGATCCTTGCCTGGCTTAAAATCGCCCACTGCGCGGACGTGATCGCCTTGGACATGGCAAAGGATTACCGCTGCATCATGGCTGGCCGCCAGTCGATACATCTCTTCACCGTGCTGTGTGCCCGTCAGGTTGAGGACATTCGCCCCCGCCTCCAGACAGGACCGGGCGACGGATGGTTCGTAAGTTTCCACCGAGACCAGCAATCCGGCGCGGCGCAATTCGGTGATGACCGGCACCAGCGTGGCACGCTGGCTTTGCTCATCGACACGCGCCGCGTGAGCGAGTGTGGATTCAGCCCCGACATCGATGATGTCGGCGCCTTGCGCTGCGAGAATTGTCGCGCGGCGCACGGCGGCGTCGGTGGACCGACAAACACTTTCGCGATACCAGGAATCCGGGGAGAGATTGATGACGCCCATGATGGCGGGCGTGGTATTGAAATCGAAGGGCCGGCCCCCAATGGTGAACTCCGCGACGCGCGCTTTGAGGGCTTCGGGATGTTCGAGGGCGCGCGCGGCGAGGTCTTCCAGTTTGAGCATGCGTGGACAGGAGTGGTGCGCCCGGCGCGAATCGAACGCGCGACCATCTGCTTAGAAGGCAGATGCTCTATCCAACTGAGCTACGGGCGCAACGCTTATGATGAGGATGTTACAACCAGGAACGGCCGCACGTACATAAATCTTATACTGCAATCTGATACTGGCGGCTATGGACAGTGGGCAACAACCCCAAAAACCTGGCCGGTGGGACAGGACAAAATACGCAAAGTTAATTCGGTATGGTCCATCGGGAACTTTAATTGCACGCCTGCGGATCGGCGGCAAGCTCATTCGCAATTCCTCTTTTTCCTTGGTCTGCGTGTGGTTGTCTGGTAGACACGCCTCACCCAGACCGTGAGCGAGCTCATCTGCACTTTAAGCGGAATTCAGAAAGGTAATCCTAAGGCGTCCGAGGAATTGCTGCCCCTGGTCTACGAAGAGTTGCGACGGATGGCTTCTCAAAAGATGGCGCACGAGGCCCCGGGCCATACTCTTCAGCCCACAGCCCTGGTCCACGAAGCATGGCTCCGCTTGACGGGCGGCCGAAATCAGCCATGGGACAATCGGGGACATTTTTTTGCGGCCGCGGCCGAAGCCATGCGGCGAATCTTAATTGAGCGCGCGCGGGCCAAGGGCCGCTTGCGTCGCGGAGGCGAATGGCAGCGGGTCGACATGGAGCACGTTACTGTTGCGGTGGAGGATCCGGACGAAACGATGCTGGCGATTCATGAGGCGCTGGACAAGTTGGCCGCGCAAGACCCGCTCAAGGGGGATATCGTCAAGCTTCGCTATTTTGTTGGATTGAACCACAGTGAAATCGCCCAGGCGTTGGATCTCTCCGAGCCCACGATTCGCCGACATTGGGCGTTTGCCCGCTCCTGGTTGCATGCCGAATTGAGCCAGCCGTCCTGAGGATTTGGTTCGGCCCGTGGAGGTTCGTCTCAGAGCAGGAAATGGGTGCGCTGCCCCTGATCGTTTTTTACGGCAAACGGCGCATGAAAGCATGGTCACCACAACATGAATCAGCAACTCACTCGGGAAGAAACCGTTTTTCACCAGGCGATCGGCAAATCCTCGGGTGAGGAACGCGCCACTTTTCTCAACGCCGCCTGCCAGGGAGACTCGGCGTTGCGCGCCCGTCTCGAACTGTTGCTCAAGGGCTACTTTCACACGCGTTTCCTTGAGAAGAACGAACCGGATGGGCGGTCCCCACCGTCACCGACGCCGGCCGCCGGGGAGGGGCCGGAGAATGTGCCCATCACCGAAAAGCCGGGCGACCGAATTGGCCGCTACAAGTTGATCGAACAGATCGGTGAGGGCGGCTGGGGGGTCGTCTACATGGCCGAACAGGAGGAGCCGGTACGCCGGCTCGTCGCCCTCAAGATCATCAAGATGGGCATGGATACCCGCGATTTCATTGCCCGCTTCGAAGCCGAGCGACAGGCCCTGGCCCTCATGGACCATCCCAACATCGCCCGCGTGTTTGACGGCGGGGCGACTGGTGTGGGGAATTCTGAAATCACCAATCGCGAATCGGAAATTCCGCGGGGCCGGCCTTACTTCGTCATGGAATTGGTTCGCGGAATCCGACTTACCCATTACTGCGACCAGGCCCGGCTGTCCATTCCCGAACGGCTCAACCTGTTTATCCAAGTCTGCCAGGCGGTGCAGCACGCGCACCAGAAGGGTGTCATCCATCGCGACCTGAAGCCGTCCAATATCCTCGTCACGGTTAATGACAGCCTTCCCATTCCGAAGGTCATCGATTTCGGGATTGCGAAAACAACCGGCCCCAAACTCACCGACAAAACGCTGTTCACCGGATTTCACGCCATCATCGGCACGCCTGCCTATATGAGTCCGGAGCAGGCTGAGATGACCAGCCTGGATATCGATACCCGGAGCGACATCTATTCCCTGGGTGTTGTGCTTTACGAATTGCTGACTGGCAAGACCCCCTTCGCCGCAGAAGAGCTGCTCCAGGCGGGTATTGATGAGATGCGACGGACGATTCGCGAGAAGGAACCCGCACGACCTTCGACTCGGCTGCGGACCATGCTGGACGCGGAACGCACGACGACGGCCAATTGTCGCCGGATCGAGTCACCGAAACTGATCCATGTCCTGAGCGGGGATCTGGACTGGATCGTGATGAAGTGTTTGGAGAAGGATCGCACGCGGCGCTACGAAACGGCGACCACCCTCGCTTCCGACGTGCAACGGTTTCTCAGCAGCGAGCCGGTGCTTGCCCGACCGCCGACCGCGCTTTACCGGTGGCAAAAGTTCGCGCGCAAGCATCGCGTGGGAGTGGCCGCTGCCGCGGGTTTCGTCCTGCTGTTGACCGGGGCAGTGGTAGTGAGCACCACATTGGGTTTATGGGCCGACCGGGAGCGGACCGCCGCCTCTCGGGCGCACCTGGAGGAAAAGGCGCAGCGGCTGCGCGCCGAAGGCGCAGAGGTCGCCGCCAAGGAAAAAGAGGGCCTCGCCCGCCGCGCCGAATCCGAAGCCAGACAAAGCGCCGACAAGGCGAAAATCGAATCGGCCAAGAGCGCTCAAACGGCGGGTTTTCTTGAGCAAATGCTGATGGGGATCGAACCCGAAAAGGCCCGGGACCGCGACATCACCCTGTTGAAGGAAATTCTCGACAACGCCTCCCGGCGCGTGGGCAGCAACTTCAAGGAACAGCCCGAGGTCGAGGCTCACCTTCGTGGCACCATCGGAACAGCATATCACCGACTGGGCCTGTTTGCCGAAGCCCGGGAGCATCTGGAAAAATGCCGCGAACTCGAAGAGCGCCTCTACGGATCCGAACACGCGATGACACTGGGCACGATGGATCGGCTGGCTCGCGTTTATTTGGAACAAGGTAAGGCCGCCGATGCCGAGTCGCTTGACCTCAAAGTGTTGGAGATCCGAAAACGCGTCTTCGGAGAGGAACACGTGAGCACGCTGGTGACCATGCACGATTTGGGCTGGGTCTATTCGAACGAGGGCAAATTCGAGAAGGCGGAGGCCCTTTACCGGCAGGTGCTGGCGGTCGACAAGCGCAACAAAGCGCCGGAAGACCCATCCGTTTTGAGCACGATGAATAATTTGGCATCCGCTTGTCGCGATCTGGGCAAATTGGACGAGGCGGAGACGCTGCTGCGTCAGGTCGTTGAGATTCGAATCCGTGAATATGGGACCAATGCGCCCGACACTCTCAATTCAATGCACAACCTGGCCAATGTCTACCAGGCGCGTCACCAGTACAAGGAGGCGGAGGAGCTCTATCGCCAAACGGTCGAGCTCAAATTAAAAGTCTTCAAGCCGGACCATCCCGAAACCCTCAAGTCCATGAACAACCTCGGCACGGTGTTATTCAAGCTGGGTCGTTTGGACGAAGCTGAGGCCATTCAACGCAGGGTCGCCGACGCCCGCGGGCGCGTGCTCGGACCCGATCATGTCCTCACCTATCGCGCAACTTATAACCTGGCGAACACGCTGGAGCAACGGGGCAACTTGGCGGAAGCCGAGCAGTGTTATCTTCAGATGCTGGATTACCACCAACGAATCTCGGGAGCGGATAGTCCCAACACGCTTCGCATCATGGAGGAGTTGGCAGAGGTGTTGGGGAAAGCAGACAAACTCATGGAATCCGAGCGGCTGGTCCGCCAAGTATTGGCAATTCGCGAACGGGACCTGGGATCCACTCATGCCCAAACCCAACGAGCACGCAGACATTTCCTCGGTACTGCGTACGCTCGCGGCCAAACACTACTTAATCAGGGAAATTATACGGATACGGAACGGCTGTATCGGGAGTGCGTACAGTTGGCGCGACTTCAAGTTTCCTCCACGAATAATGACCTGTGGGTGGCCTCCGTCAACCTGGGCTTTTTCCTCGCCGACTGGGCTTGGGAAAGTCGCGATGGCGCCGAAAAGGATTCCTCAGCCAAACATGCGATGGAAGCAGAACAGATTCTTCGCCAATGTCTCGACGTTCAACATCTCCCGACAAACACCAGTCCGAAGCAGGTCTTCGAAGTGAAGAACCGCCGGGGCTCTTCGCTCCTCGTCGCTGCTGTGACCGATACCAGCCTTTTGCCCGAAGCCCGTGATGCCAAGTTTGCCGAATCCGAACGAATCCTCCTTGAATCGACTGCCGAACTATTCCGCATGGAGGGAGTTCGCCAGAGAGTCAAAGCTGATGCGGCAGTCTCCCTCATGGGCCTCTACGAAGCTACCGGCAAACCGGACAAAGTCGTCGAATGGAAACGGAAGTTCGAGGAGTTGAAAAAGCCTGCCGCCCCCTCAAATAAATCCGAACTTCAGAAAACCGTGCCGTAGTGCCGCTCACCAATCGGCATGGCAGTGAGCGTTTTTCTTCTGAAATGGCGCATGAGAGAATGGAACGAAAAAGGTTCGTTCCGTGGGTTAACGGTCTAAACTCCGTATCCACGAAATCAAATCAAACCAACCATTACAAACCGCGCGCACTGCGCATCAAACACACAGCAACCATCATGAAACAACCATCCACACTTCGGACATTCAGCTTCTGCAATATGGCCGCGGGAAGCGTCCTTTTGGGTCTGCTCTCCCTTGGCATCGTGGGCAACCACGCCCAGGCTAGCGACAAAACGCAACCAAACCAGCTGGCACCCAAAAAGCCGAATCCGGGGATCATCCCGATCCAATCCCAACGTTACGGCGAACTGGTCACGGCTTGGTGGCAGTGGGCCCTCAGCATCCCGGAAACCCAGAATCCGCTTCTCGACACGACGGGCGCCTACGCTGGATTGAATCAGCACGGGTCAATTTGGTTCCTGGCCGGCACGTTCGGTAATTCCGCGGAACGGACCTTCACCATCCCGCAGGGCATGACCCTCTTCATGCCGGTTCACAACTGGATATTTGGGGCAGGAGTATTCGACTGCGATCCGACCGTCCCGGGAGTCACATGTGACGTTCCCACGCTCCGCGATAAGGCGGCCGCCGCCACCACGGGTGCCGAAGTTGTCGAAGCATCGATCGATGGCGTCCCGGTTGCAGACATCCGCAGCTATAGGGCGCTCTCGCCTGAACCCTTCAGCATCATGTTCCCCCCCGACGCCGTGTTCGGTATTCCCGCCGGCATCTATTACCCCCAAGTCGCTGATGGTTACTGGCTGATGTTAACACCGCTCCCCAAGGGCACCCACACCATACGCGTCCATGTCGTCAATACCGCCGCGGGAATCGATATGACGCTGATCGATCACGTGAACGTTCGTTGAAGAGATCGTGGGCTAAATATGGTTCCACAGACCATTTGCGAGCCGGCAATCCTGGGTTGCTGTATGCCACCGTGATGCATCCCGAAGTTGTGGGTTGATCGTAGTCCGCAGTGCTTCACCCTCTCCCCGTCGGACGGAGAGGGGGTGAGGCGTTTCTGTTCAGCAGTTACTGGGTGCGGAGAAGGCACCAACTACTTCGGCTAAAAAATGGGCTCTAGATGAGTTGAACGACGCAAAGCGTGGCTGGTTCCGAATGTCAAAATCCACCCTCACCGCAATACACAAGTCCCAGGTCCTGCGGCGGCGTCTCATCGCGGGTGCGATCATCCTGGTGGTCCTGCCGACGGTGGCGGCGGTCTTCGGGGTATTTGATGGCAGACCGACGGAGCAGGTGAGGGCGGCGTTGATTGGCTTCGAGCAATCCGACGATGACCAATCAATACTGGGGATCGTCGTCGTGACCAATATGTCGTCCAAGGTGGTGCGCCTTCTCACGGCGCATAACTTTGCGTCTGTATATTGCCGGTTTGTGACTCGATCTTCGACAGGGGACGTGGTTTGGGCGCCGTTGCCAAGCTCGAGCTCCCAGGCTTCCGGCACATATGATGTGCCGCCAAGATCGGAAGCACGGGATTATGTCCGGCTGCCAAACGATGGTCGCAAAGGCAGAGTAATGGTGATTCTGCTCGGGGCCCAACAAAAGCTCCCCAGCTTTCTCGCCTCGTTGCGGCGGGCATGGTGGAAGCTCCGCCCGCCGCGCTCGCAATCATTCTTGGTTCAGTGTGACGAAGAGATCGAGTGCCCGCGACTTCGTCCCGACGGCTCCGTCGAGCCGCCACGGCTTCTACCGAAAGACCGCAAAGCACCATGACCTCGGCAAGCCAGCCCAGGATCACACAGCGCAGCATCATCGCAGGGGCCGCTGTGCTGGTGCTGGCGGTGGCGGGGTTTTTGTTTTGGGTGATCGATGGAAATTCGCCGGGGCTTCTGAAAGCCGTGTTCGTGCGATTCGAGAATTCATCGGACGGAACGAACAATCTGGCTGTGCTTTTCCTAACAAACAGCTCGAACAAGACGTTCACTCTGTTCAAAGACGGCAATTCAGACAGGATTTTCAGCATGTGCATTCCCACCGGCACGATGGAAGAAACCGTAGCCATGGGGGGAAATGCCGTCCATTTCAGCTTGGGGCCGGGATCGAACGCGACTTTCCGCGTGCAACTGCCACAAACCGGAAAAGTTGTCCATTTGGCGGTCCTCTACATTCTTCCGGCCAGAAAAGTGCCGCGCGTTTTGGTTCCCATGCAGCTGTTTTGTTGGCGAGTGTTCAGGCCCAAGTTCGTCCAGTGGGCCGTGTGCGATCAGGATATCCAATGCCC
>JBEEGQ010000203.1:0-4082 GCA_041166945.1 Verrucomicrobiota bacterium | reverse complement strand
GGCCCCTGCGCCCGCTGGCCACCGAATGGCCCAGGTCGGTTTGCGCGATGCGGCTCTTGTCAGTCACATACCATAATTCGGCCCAATTCGAACTTACTTTAGCGCCGATCGGATTGCCATCGGGGCGGGGAGCAAATCCAGGCGCTCCCCTCAAGCACCGAGCGTCGTCATGAAGCCGCCAGGACCGTTCCCAGCCTTCGCATCGAACTTCAGAAATGGGGCGCGAAGAATCCGGCGAAACACGGATGAAACGAGCCCATCGAGATTCCCGCGTTCCACGGGATCGGAGGACGAAACGATCGGCCCTTCGGCCGGTGACACCAGCAGCACTTCCGACCAGCCAGCACTCGCTTCGATCTTGAGTTCGACACCATTTCGACTGGCTAAAAATCGACGTTCGTCCAGTCGTTGGATGATCGTGCCCGGTGCGAACTGCCAGCAAACGGAGAAACCTGATGGCTCCCCGCCCGGTCCGATGCACCGATCCTCGACCACCCAGCCGGAGCGGTCCGGCGACGTCTCGATGGTGCGGCTCACGAGCCGATCGGCCACCGCGATCTGTCCGGTGGCTCGCTCACCGTGCCGCGACAGCAAGGGAGCGCTGTGATTCGACTCCCACAGAAATGGCGCACGCCTGGCAGGGTTATCCACGGCGTGCGGGCATGGCCCATTGTGCGCGGCCCGCGACGCGAGCCAGGTTCTCAATGGCGCGTCCGCGTAATAGGCGCCTGTTCCCGGATCGACGATCAGGGCGACATCTTTCAACCATACGGAAAGGTGGAGGGCATCCAGATGGCCATGCGCCGCCGTCGAGAGATAACCCAGCGGCGATAGATCCCAACGAAGGTGCCATGGACCCGAGCGGCAAACGCCGATGCCTGAATCAGGAAAAACGAGCCAGTCGCCACCTGGACTCTCTTTCAACGGAACTTCGGGACGGCGGGGGAAGTTCCCGAGCCAGAAAGCGATGGACGGGCTTTGATCCGATGCTTCGAACCATTGGCGCCATTCGACAGCGGCGTTTTCGGGCTGCTCGAAAAAGGGAACGACGAAGCCATTGTCGGAATCGCCATAATCCCAAGGCTCGATCGGATGCTGTATCTCCCGAAAAAAACGGGCCGCAGCGACGAGTCGCTCGTAAATAAAGCCGTGTGAAAGTTTATGCGCCTCGAGAGCCGTGAAAGCCTGCCAGCATAATTCCCACGAGAACAAATGATAATTCAGCGCCTGCTCACGGTTCCCGCCATCGGGCGAAAATTGCCGGAACACTTCGCGCTCCCATCGCTGCTGAATGTCCGTTAGGGGCGCGCACCACTTGGACAGTGCCGGCCAGCGCGAGAGTGCGACGATGCATCCGCCGAGCTCGCCCAGCAGATGGTTGTTGGCGGATGATCCGAACGACTTGTACCGCCATGCGAACCAGACATGGGCCGGGAGGATGGCGCGCCGCAGTTCGGCGATGCGCGCCTGAAATTCCGGACTCAAGCGGGACGCGCCGAGCAAGGCATCCATCCAGGTGAATTGAATGATCCGAATCCCCGCCTCCAATGCGCTGATCCAGTTCCAGCCTCGATAAGGCGGGTTATGCCGTACCCAGTCCTCGAGCCATGCCACACATTTCTCCGCCGCCGCCTTGTCGCCCACGACGTAAGCCGCCATCGCCAGGCGCACGAGCTGATGCCAGCGGCTGAGCTCCCAAATGAGTTTGATATCCGCGCCGCCAGCCAATTGCCGGTGGTCCAGGCTAAAGGCGCTTTCGTTCGCGGGCAGATCCCTGCCGACCAGATAATCGCGATGCCACCGCGGCGGATCGTCCACGTTCAATTCGATATGCCCGAAAAATTTCCAGCGGCCGGCCAGGATATTGGCCGCATCCCACCGAAGTGCTTCCACCAATGGATAGGGAGCTTCGTCGGGAGAAGGCAGCGATGGGAATGGAGCGGGGCAATCCAGGCCCGGGAAGGTGGACCAATCCGGGAGAGTCCCTTCGTCCGCCCGTTGCCGGAGTTTCCTGCGTGCGTGCAACGCCAGCTCCACGGGACTCATCGCGCGGAGGCGGTGCCAGTACCATCTGAAGTTGGGCATAGCTCGGTGCCAACAGCGCGAGGCGATCGGCCTCGGCGCGATTTCGATCAGGGCTTTTCCACGGCGCAAGCCCTAGGAAATCGCGATGCTGGCGCCGCGCTGGATCGATTCCAGAACCGCAAATGTCAGCAGCATGCTTTGTCTGGATTCCCGATAAGGAAGCGGATGGGCCGCTTCTCCTCGCAGGAATGCGGCCCAGGCAGCCATCTGAACGTCGTGCCCTTTTCCACTGAACGATTGCCGGACTTTTTTGCGTCCGCGTTGAATGACCAATTCCTGGAAATTCGTGAGCTCAGCGATGAAACCGGCGCCATACACGGTGCATTGTTCCTTGGGCCATCCCGGGTCGCCGTCCGCGCTGTAAATCAGTTGTCCGCTCGAGCCATCCGCAAATTCCACCTGGGCTGTGATGCCGTCCGGGAATGGCAGCTTGCCGGAAACGGGGCCTATGGGTTGGGCCAGAACCCGGACAGGCCGCGAAGCGAACAGGAAACAGAAGTAATCGAGGAAATGACAGGCCTCACCCAGAACCCGGCCGCCGCTCTCGGAGAAATTGGCATACCAATGTTGCGGATCCAGCCGGCCGGCCACGACCCGATAACTGGCGCTCCTGGGACCGGGCGCGGCATCGAGGAGTTTTTTCAGCTCGCCGCTCGCGGCGGCGAAACGGCGGTTGAAACCCACCTGTACGGAGCCGGTGCTTCCCGCCAGCGCCTCATCGATCCCGGCCAGTTCGCCGCGCGTCAGGCAGAGTGGTTTTTCGACAAACACATGGCGGTTGGCCGCGAGCGCGCGAACCACCAGCGGGGCATGAAGATGGTGGCGCGTCGCAATCAACACCGCCGCCGGCGAGCCGGCCTTCAACACGTCCGTTGAATCGGTGGACGCGCTGGAAAAACCGAACCGGTTCTTCACATCATTCGCGCTGAGCGCAGTCTGATTGACGACGGTTCCGAACGCGATTTTTCCCGCCAGCGGAGGCAGCAGCATCGTGCGGGCGAAATTTCCGGCGCCGATCACGTCCAGATGTGGCGCCGGCGCGGCCAGTTTTGAATCCTCAATGGACGGTTGCAGATCGGGAGCGGCACGCGACTCCGGCGGGGCGGCAGCTGCCATCGGCAAGCTGTTTCCACGCTCATATTCCAGGACGACCCCGACTTCCTGCGAGCCCGGAGTCAAAAGGTCGCGGTAGGCATCCAGCGCCTGTTCGAACGGCACGTGGCGCGTCGTGATCCCCGATGGATTCAGCGCGCCGGTTTTCATCAGGTGCAGGCAGGCGTCAAAGTTGCGCTGCTCCGTCCAGCGCACATAACCGATGGGATAATCCGCTCCGCCCCATTCGTATGCCGCATCGTAGCGACCCGGCCCGTAGCTGCGCGAATACCGGATCTCGATCTCCTTTTCGTAAGCAGCCTTCCACGGAATTGTCACGCGCGCGTTCCCAACGACGACAATGCGTCCCCGATCCCGGAGCGCGTCGATCGCTTGTTCCATGGGCGTGTTGTCCGATGCGCCGGCCGCCAGGATCGCGGCGTCCACTCCGTAGCCTTCGGTCCACGCGCTCACTTCCAGAGAAAGATCGTCGCGTCCGGCGATGATCACCTCTTCAGCGCCCATCAACCCGGCGAAGGGCTCGCGCGCGGGAGAGACATCGACTGCCATGACCCTGGCGCCATCGGCGCGCAGCAGGGCGGTGACCAGCAATCCGATGAGGCCCTGGCCGATGACCAGCACCCGGTCGCCGAGAGACGGCGCGAGCTGCCGCACGGCATGAAGCGCGATGCTGGCGATCGTGGTGTAAGCCGCCTGGGCGGATTCAACTCCGTCCGGAATCGCGGCGCATAACAAGTCGGGGACCGCCACGAATTCTGCGTGAAAAGCGCATTCCGCTCCGCCCACGGCCACGCGGTTTCCGACCCGGAACCGTGAATTTCCGGGGTCGACCACTTCGACGATCCCGGCAGCCGAGTAGCCCAGGGGCGCGGGGGTGTTAAGGC
>JBEEGQ010000202.1:0-12007 GCA_041166945.1 Verrucomicrobiota bacterium | reverse complement strand
CGGGCGATCTTCCACACAACAAAAACACCCTGAAGGGTGGACACCGAACGCCGGCAAGCACCGCGAAGAACAGCCTTCTCATTGACACCTGGCGACCCCGGCGCAACCCTCAGTGGATGAAACCATGGTTGCTGCCATTGCTGGCATTGTGTTCGTCCACGATCGGGTCTGCCGCCGACGCGAACCGCTTCGACTGGCCGCGCTGGCGCGGGCCGGATCTGAATGGGATTTCGAAGGAGACCAACTGGTCGGATCAATGGCCGGCTGAAGGACCAAAGGCGCTTTGGAAAGCCTCGGTGGGGACCGGATTTTCGTCGTTGGCGGTGGCGGACGGGCGGGTGTTCACGATGGGAAATCGCGACGCCACTGACACGGTGTTTGCCTTCGATGCGTTGACGGGCCGGGAACTGTGGAAGCAATCGTATCCCTGCCCGCTCGACGACAAGTATCACGAGGGCGGACCTTATGCGACGCCGACCGTTGAAGACGGCCGCGTGTTCACGCTCAGCAAAAGGGCGCAACTTTATTGTTTCGATGCGGCGAGCGGCCGGGTGCTTTGGGAGACCAACCTCATGCTGGGGCTGGACGTCGCCAAGCCCGAGTGGGGTTTCTCGGGGTCAGTGCTCATCGAAGAGGAGCTCCTTTTGCTCAACGTGGGCGATGCAGGCACCGCGGTGAACAAGCGGACGGGTAAAGTGGTTTGGACCTCGGGCAAAACACTCGCCGGTTATGCCACTCCTGTGCCTTATGGAAAGGCCGGCGCGCGATCCATGGCGATGTTTTCCGGCGCATCGCTCGTCGGGGTGCGGATTCAGGACGGAAAGGAATTGTGGCGGTATCCGTGGGTGGAGCGATGGAAGATTACAGCGGCGGATCCGATCCTGGTTGGGATCGACAAAATATTCATCTCGACCTTCGGCAAAGGCTGCGCGCTGCTGCGTCTGGGCGCCGGCGTTCCCGAAGTGGTCTGGGAGAACAAAAACATGGCCAACCATTTCAACAGTTGCGTGCTGCTGGACGGCTGCCTTTATGGCGTCCATGGCAATACCGATCAGCCCGCCAAGGATCTTCGATGCCTCGATGCGTCCACCGGCGAGGTGAAATGGAAACACGACGGGCTCGGCCTGGGTTCATTAATGGCCGCCGCGGGAAAACTTTTGGTGCTGAGCGAACGGGGCGAGCTGGTGGTGGCCCAGTCCACGCCAACGGGCTTCGAACCCGGCGCCCGCGCGCAGGTGCTCGGGGGAAAATGCTGGACCGTTCCCGTGCTGAGTCATGGAATTGTCTATTGCCGGAACGCGCGCGGAGATGTCGCGGCCCTGGATCTCCGCGGCGATCAGAAAACCCAACCGGCTTCGACGGCCGGCTTCGTGCCGCTCTTCGCGAGCAACGGTCCGCCGCAGGGCTGGACGGTGCGCGCGTGGAACGAGATGCGCAATCCGGGTCCCACTGGCGCCTTGTGGCGCGTCGAAGGCGACCTGCTGCACGGCAGCGCCGAGCGCGGCAGTTGGCTGATCAGCAACAAGGAATATGGCGATTTCGAACTCGAGTTTGATTTCAAGCTGGGGCCCCGGGGCAACAGCGGTTGCGCCCTGCGCGCGCCCATGTTTGGCGACCCGGCATTTGACGGGATGGAATTGCAAATGGCCGATTACCGGTACAATCCGGAGGCGAAGGACTCCGAGCTGACCGGCGGAATTTACCGGGCGATCGCCCCGCGCCGCCAAATTTACAAACCCACCGAATGGAACCATTATCATGTTGTGCTGCGCGGCCCGTTCCTGAGGGTGGAGCTCAATGGCGAGTTGATACAGGACCTGAACCTCGATGAACAGAACCAGGATGTGAAACGGCATGACGGAACGGCGGCGCCCGCCGTGAAGGACCGGCCGCGTCGCGGCCATATTGGATTTCAGAATCTGAGCCGCGGTGCCGATGAAGTATTGATCCGCGGTGCCCGCTTGAAGTCCCTGGATTAGAAAGCCGTTAAAATACTCAGACACCCTGCGCAGTAACCGCCGAACACAAACGCCTCCTCTCCCCCTCCCTCTCCTCCATTTCCGAAATGGAGGGTGCCCGAAGGGCGGGACAGGAGGAGCATCCCTCCCGACGGGCGTTACGGGGCGAGTCAGCACCGGGTGGGGAGACTTTCATCAAAGCAAAAATTTCCATGCCGCATCGGAATCACAAACGACAACGCGATCAGCGGGCGGGGGTTTCCCCGACGCCCGGGCCATGAGGAAAATGAGCTTGTCAATATTGATGTTGGCGATGTAGTTTCATGGATAATTCTCACTCCCTTAATTATGCAAAACCGCGCTTTGGTTTTGGCTCTCTGCCTTGCACCCCTTCCCCTCCTCGCCGCCGACGCTCCGTTGAAGGCGCCATTGTCGGTGACGGTCAACGCGACGAATAACCGCCTGAAGACCGTGACGTGGCCGCTGATCCCGGCGTTGGACGGATTGCGATTCAATGTGGGGACTGTGGCCACGAACGTGACCGTGATCTCCAATGCCGCGGTCACCAAAAGTTTCACAGGATATCGCGTTTCGCTTTCCAACTCGTTCTCGGCGCAGTTTTACAGTTTGCAGCTGACCCAGATGAACACCAACGCATTGTTGGTGGCCAATGTGTTGAACCGTATCGCTTACGGGCCCACCCCGGATGAATTGGAGCGCGTCACAGCCATCGGTCCGCAAGCCTACATCACCGAACAGCTCAACATGGAAACCGTGCCGGAAACGCTCGATAACATTCCCGCGTCGTCGGTGGAAACCACCAACTCGGTTCCTCCATCGGCGCTGTTGAAAACAAACTGGATCAACGTGACCCGCGCGGGGACCTTCAGTGCGACGAACCTCTATCTCTATTTGACGACACCCGGCGAGGCCTGGTTGGACTCGATCGCCCTCTACGCCGGGACGGGCACGAACATCGATTTGACGACCAATTATATCCGCAATGGCGGATTTGAATCGGCGTTGAGCGGGCCTTGGACAGTTTCCCCTAATCACGCGGGTTCCGCGATCGATTCGTCCGTGCAATGTTCCGGGAGTTCCAGCCTGCACATGGTGGTCCCCACGACCGGAGGAACGACCCTGGGCTCCTCGATCTGGCAACCCGTCCTGACGGGAATGACCAATAACCAGCCGTGCACCTTGAGCTATTGGTATCTGCCGAAAACCAATTCCAGCATCGTCACAGTGAGGCTGTCCCAGAATGGAATCGTCACCACCCCGACAAATGAGCCACTGGCGACGGTGCCGAACTGGATTTACGTCACTCAAAAGGGCGTCGCCAGCACCACCAAACTTTACATCTACCTGGACGACATCGGGGCGGCCTACATCGATGACCTGAAAGTCGTTGCGGGAACCAATGCCGGCGTGGGGCCGAATCTGATGCCGGAAGGCGACTTCGAGGGGGCGTCATTGCCGTCAAACTGGACGCTGAATCCCAACGCGGCCAATTCAGCTCTCAGCCGAACAGCGGCGCACAGCGGGGCCGGAAGCTTGCGGGCGGAGTTCACAGCCGGGGGTTCCACCGACGGTTCCGCCATCGTCGTCACCAACCTTCCGTTGACCCTGACCTCGAATTACACGATCAGCTATTGGTACGTTCCCAGCACCCGCGGTGATTTGACGATCCGCCTTTCCGGCAATGGAATTTCCACGGCGCCCGACTCGACGATTGCGGGAAGTTATCGGCGGCTGACGACCTTCACGGAGGCGTCGAGTCTTTCGGATTTACGCGCCTGGTTTTGCAATCATGCGGTGCTGGCCAACCGGCAGCTGCTCGAAACGCTGAGCCAGTTCTGGGAAAATCATTTCGTCACGTATCATTCCAAGACGGTGGATTTTCTGGATACCTATTATGATGACTTCGGCCTGCTGGACCGGCTTGCGGCGAACCTGGAGTTCCGGGAGATGAGCCGGTGGCGGACAGCGATGTTGAATCCGCAGTGCACGTTCCAGGAATTGTTGAAAATCAGCGCGGAGAGCCCTGCGATGATCATTTACCTGGACACAGCGGGCAGCCGCGGCGACCTCGCCCAGATTGCCAACGAAAATTACGCGCGGGAGATCATGGAGCTTTTCACGATGGGCGTGGATAACGGTTATGATCAGAATGACATCGTGCTGATGTCGCGCGCTTGGACGGGCTGGACAGTGCGGCTGGTGAATTACGGGCAGGAAAACAATCCGTTTGCCGCCCAGTCCACCACCGTCCGGGTTGGCGATGGCAACACCTCCATTTCAAACCTCGTGGGCACCTGGAGCTTTGTGTTCCGCTCGGATCGCCATGGCACCAATCGCGGGCCGATTTTCCCGGGCAAAACTGTTCCCGCGCGTTTCGGTGCGCCGTGGGCGGGAACCAGCTATCAGTTGAACATTCCGGGGAGGCCCACCGGCAACACCAATGGGATCCAGGATGGTTATGACGTGGTGAACCACCTGGCCAACCTGCCGTTCACGATGGAATTCATCAGCGTGAAGCTCTGCCGGCTTTTTGTGCACGATGATTTCCATCATGGCGTTTACGACTACACCGATCCGAACCGTTCGCCCGAGGCGGAACTCGTGCGCCAATGCATGCTGGCCTGGACGGGCAGCAGCCCGAAGGGACAGCTTCGGCCGGTGCTCCAGACGATCTTCAATTCCGAATTGTTCCGAAGCCATGGCGGCTCATTGCAAAAGGTGAAAACGCCATTCGAATTTGTCGCCAGCTCGCTGCGCGCATTGCGCTCGGTCAATTCCGACGGGACGGCGACGGCCGTGATGGACGGTTATTCCTTCAAGGATCCCATGAGCCGGATGGGCGCGATGGGGCTCTTCAACCGTGCCGAGCCGGATGGCTACCCCGAGGCCGGGCCGCCCTGGGTGAGCGCCGGGACACTCGCCGAAAGATTGCGTTTCGTGCAGGCGCTCTTGCTCGCGGGCACGGGTGATGACGCCGGAAGCTGCTCGGCGGATCCCGTGGCCCTTTTGAAAAAGAAGCTGGCTGCGGCCAATTGGAACAACGCAGCCGCTATCGCCGATTATTTCGTCTCCATACTGTTCCCCGGCGAGGGCCGCATCAACCTGGACCAATACCGAACGGCGGCAGTGAATTTCCTGAACACGGGCGACGACGGCCTGACGTCCAGTGTGTTCACCGGTCTTTCCAACACCGGGACCACCTATGACACGCGGGTGCGCGGGATGGTGGCGATGCTTATGACCTTTCAACGTTTCGAGGAACAATAACGAGCCAGAACGTTATGCAAAAATCCAATCTCAACGTCATCACGCGCCGGGGTTTCCTGGGGCAGACCGCCAAGGCGGGCATCGCGGCCGGCATCGCTTCGCTGGTCGATATCCCGCTGGTGGTCAAGCGGGCCCTGGCCGAGGGCTCGATCGGGCTCAACGGAAAAAAGGTCCTGTTCATCTGGCTGCGCGGCGCCAACGACGCGCTGAACTCAGTCATCCCGATCCAGGATTCCGCCTACGCATCGAGCCGTCCCACGATCGGTATTCCGAAGGACCCCTCCACGAATTATTCCACGGTGGGCCTTGCCGACGTGCCGCTCGCAGGATCGGCCGGATCCACTTACGGGGCTTATCCCTTCGGCATTCGGCTGGGCAACGGGTTTGCCGCGCTTCATCCGGTCCTGAAATTTCTGGCGCCGGTTTATAACGCCGGCGAACTGGCCCTTGTCCACCGCGTGGCCTACCCGCGCCAGTCCCGATCCCATTTCGATTCCCAGGCCTACTGGGAGACCGGTTATCCCAACAATACGCTGGTCCGCGAAGGCATCCTCTATCGAGCGATGGTCGAGTCCGGCCTGGCCAACACCGCGCCGCTCACGGGCGTTTCGATTCAATCCTCCCTCCCCCTCCTGCTGCGTGGCTCGGAGGCGGCCATGACCAATCTGACCGATCCGAATCGTTACGATCTCCTCGGCATTCCCAACAACGCCTCGGGCAACATCAAGGCGACCAATGCCCTTTCCGCCGCAAACCTGTATCCGTTCCCGACCAAAATAAACCGGGATTTGCTGCGGTTGCAGTATAGCAACATGGAGAAAACCCTTGGCGTTTTCGCCGGCATTAATTTTACCGAGGCCGGCAATACGTTTCGGGATAATGTCAAAACCGACGACGACACCGACTGGTATCCGCAGGGACAGGCGAGCAATGACGCGGACGGATATTATCTCTTTCCCACCACCAACGTGAAAAACGGCGGGTGGCGCCGGCCGGACGGCACCTCTGTTTTCAACAAATATGCAGTCGATCCCGCCGAGCAGAGTTTCTTCGCCAACTTGAAGGCGGCGGCGCTCGTGTTGAACAAGACCGACGCCATTGTGGCCGGCACCGAACTGGGCGGTTTTGACACCCATAAAACCGAGGGCCAGTTCACGGGCCCCCATCCGAACCTGAATCGCGCCATCGGCTGGTCGATTTATGCGTTGCGCAAATACTTCACCCGTTACGCCGACAAGGCCATGTGGAACAACGTGGTCGTGGTCACCTTCTCCGAGTTCGGCCGCACCACCGTCGAGAATTCCGACCTCGGCACCGATCACGCCGAAGCCAACGTGATGTTCGTGGCGGGCGGATCGGTCAAGGGCTATCAGCATGGAAATGCCTCCGGCGTGTTCGGATGCAGTCCGGGCGACGCAATTCCGTGGCTGCCGGGTCCGCGGACCTCGAACTTGAACACTTGCGGAACCATGTTCGCCGCCAATACCACCATCGAGGCAGGTTACCTTCGACGGTCGTGCGATTACCGATCGGTGCTCGGCGAAATTATCCGCAAACATCTCGGCGCAACACAACCTCAGCTCGATCGCATCATTCCAGGATATGCCGATAACAATGAGCACCTGCTCAGCGGCGGAGCTTCCACGGACGGCGTCATGATTCGTGGCGAGGTCGGCATCCTCTAAACCGGGGCTGTCCAAGTCGCTGCGTTCCGCGCCCAAACATGTCGTACCCGAACGCCCGCCGGTATCTTCCGCTCGCGATCCTGCTCTCCCTTGGCGTCACGGCGCGCGCGGATGTGGTGACCCTGAATCCGGCGCATGATGCGACGCTGATCGAAATTGCTCCCAACCGGAACAACGGCGCCGAACAATGGTTCATGGCGGGCACGACTCAAAATGGCACGCGGAACCGTGGGCTCCTTCAATTCGATTTCACCGGCATCATTCCCGCCAATGCCATTATTACATCCGTCGACCTCAGCCTGGAAGTGACACGGGTTCCCGGATGCGGTTTGGTGTCGTCCCAGTTCAGCCTGCACCAGATGCTCACCTCCTGGGGTGAAGGCGCGAAGTTCGCCGTGGACAACCAGGGTGGCCAGGGCGATGACGCCACTGCAGGCGAAGTGACTTGGAACCGCCGTTTCGTGGGCGGGGCCGCGTGGGGCGCTCCGGGCGGGCTCGAGGATGTCGATTTCGCGGCTGTCTCGAGCGGCCTGCTGAATATCTATGGCACCGGCGATTCGCCCTATCATTTCGTCGATGCGCAAATGGCGTTGGACGTGCAAAACTGGGTGAACAACCCGGCGGCCAATTTCGGCTGGATGCTGATGACCGATGCGGAGAACACGCCGTTCACCGCGCGACGGTTTGGTTCGCACGAAGACGCGAATGTTTCGCCGATCCTCACGGTTTATTTCGAGGTGGTGCCGGAGCCGGGAATGATCGGCCTTGGAGTGCTGATGCTGACGATCACCGGGGTTTCGGGCTGGCGTGTGCAGCAGTCACGGGCACGGCATTAATTCCCGGGATTGCTCCGCCCGGCGATTGTGGCATGCTTTAAACAGCGCGCCGCGCCCCAGCGTGGATGCGCGGCCGATCCATGGACGCAAAGCCGATTCAACTTCTGCTGCTCGAAGATAACGCGGGCGATGCCCGATTGATTCGCGAATTGTTGAAGGAGGTCAGTGCAACCGGTTTCGAGGTGACTCTCTCCTCCCGCCTTTCGGATGCCTTGGAAACGGTGGCGGCGCGCCGGTTTGACATCATCCTCACCGATTTAACGCTGCCGGACAGCCAGGGGGTCGAAGCGTTCCGGGCCCTGCACGTGGCCGCTCCCGGGGTCCCGGTGGTTGTTTTGAGCGGAGTCGACGACGAGGAACTGGCGATGGGCGCCATGCGCGAAGGCGCCCAGGATTATCTGGCCAAGGGCCGCCTGGAACCGCACCTGCTCGGCCGCTCCATCCGCTATGCCATCGAACGTCAGCACGCCGAGCAAAAACTCATATCCTCGGAGGCTTTTTACCATTCGCTCGTCGAGCATCTTCCTCAAAATATTTTTCGCAAGGATCTCGCTGAACGATTCACCTTTGCCAACCAGCGGTTCTGCCAGCTGCTCGGCAAACCCCTCGGTGAAATCATCGGCAAAACGGACTTCGATTTTTACCCGGTCGAACTCGCGACGAAATATCAACAGGACGATCGCGCGGTCATTCGCACCGGACGTCCGCTCGAAACCCTCGAGCGCAACGTCAGCCCCGATGGCGAACCCATCTACGTGAACGTCGTGAAAACGCCGATCCGGGACGCAAAAGGCCGCGTTCTCGGCACGCAATGCATTTTTTGGGACATCACCGAGCGCAAACGGTTCGAGGAACAGCTTCAACAAAAGAACATCGAGCTCGCCTCGACCGCCAGTGCCCTTCAGCGTTCCCATGCGGAACTCAAGTCCGCCCAGTTGCAGCTCATCCAGGCCGAAAAGATGGAATCCCTGGGCACCCTCGCCGCCGGTGTCGCGCACGAGGTCAAAAACCCACTCGCCATCCTCCAGATGGGAATCAATTACCTTCTCAAAAAGGTTCCTGCCACGGATGAAAACATTGCCATGGTGCTCCAGGAGATGCTCGATGCGATTGGGCGCGCGGACGCCATCACGCGCGGCCTGCTCGATTTCGCCGCGTCCAAGCAGCTCGTGATGCGTTCGGAGGATTTCAACGAATTGATCGAGAGCGCCCTGAAACTCGTCCGCCACGCCCTGACCAACGCGCGCATCGAGGTGACGCGGGAGCTGGCTGAACCGCCGCCACGCGTGATGGCCGATCGCACCCAGATCCAGCAGGTGTTCGTCAACCTGTTCATGAACGCAGCCCATGCCATGCACGACGGGGGACAGATTACCGTTCGCACCTTTCCCAAGGAGATGACCGAGACCACTCACTACGAAGGCTCCCGCAAATCGTCCCATCTCTGGGTCGGCGACGCCGTGGTGGTCGCCGAAGTATTTGATTCCGGTTCCGGAATTCCCGACGAAAACCTCGCGAAAATTTTCGACCCGTTCTTTACCACCAAGCCCACCGGCCAGGGCACCGGCCTCGGACTGCCCGTCTCAAAGAAAATCATCGAGTTGCACGGCGGCAGCATCAGCATCCGCAATCGCCCCGAGGGCGGCGTGCGCGTCACGGTCATACTCAAACAAGCAAAGGAATCATGAAATCGAAGAAACGCATCCTGCTGGTGGACGACGAACAAAGCTTCACCACGCTCCTCAAATTGAATCTCGAGGAGACTGGCAATTATGAAGTCCGCGTCGAGAACTGGCCCGAAGACGCCGTCGCCGCCGTCCGCGAATTCAAACCTGACCTCGTCCTGCTCGACATCATCATGCCGCGCCTCCCGGGCGGGAATGTGGCTTCGCTCATCGACGATGACCCGGAGCTCAAGGGAACGCCCATCGTTTTTCTCACCGCAGCCGTGCGCCGTTCACAAGTCGAGGATCACGATGGCATCATCTGCGACCATCCCTGCCTCGCCAAACCCGCCACCCTGAACGACGTGGTCGCCATGATCGAACAGCACGCGCGACCTTGACCCGGTCATGCCTTGAAAAAAATGGCGATCGCGCTCTGGTCGGCCGTGATGGTCATCGTGAATGTGGCATTCACGACGGGACTGATGGCCCAGACGTCAGGTCCGACAGCCGGAACGAACAGCGTCAATGGCGCGCTGCCGATGGTGATCCTGGAATCGAAGGAGCCGATCGTCGGAGATCAAAGGGTGCCGTGCACGTGTCAGTTCCTGTTCCCGGCCGATGTCCCGGCGGCCGGCACCAATGTTTTGCCAGGCCTGATAAAACTTCACGGTGCCACCTCGCAGGCGTATGCCAAAAAATCGTTCGCTGTGTCCCTGGACGTTCCACTGGTCCTGCTGGGAATGCGAACCAATGCCCATTGGATACTCAACGCCTCCTATATCGATCGGTCGCTGATGCGCCACAAACTGGCATACGACCTGTTCAAATCGTTGTCGACCGATGATGCGAAGCGCTACGCGGTGAGCAGCGAGTTTGTCGAGGTGCGTCTGAACCATCGGTATCACGGTGTGTACCTGTTGATGGAACGCGTCGATCGCGCGCTCCTCGACCTGAGCGCCTATCAGAGCAATGCCACCAGTCACGCCTGCATTTACAAGGCAATCGATCATGCCGCGAACTTCGCGCGCGCGGGACATGCCGGCTTCGAGCAGCGAGAACCCGAGCCGCTCACCGGCGTGTGGTGGCAGCCCTTGGATCATTTCAACCGGTTTGTCAGTTCCGCGCCGGACTTGGAATTCTTTCATCCGCATACCGGCATCGCCTCCCGGCTCGACCTCGATAACGCAACGGATTTTTTGCTGCTGGTATTGTTGACGGCCAACATGGACGGGATTACCAAGAATTTTATCCTGGCGCGGGATGCGTTGACAACCGCCACGCCGCACCCGCGGTTTTTCTTCGCACCCTGGGACTACGACGGAACGTTCGGGCGCAATTGGGATGCCACCCCCGTCGAGCCAACCGTGTGGCTCTCCAATCATCTTTTCGACCGTCTCCTTGGCGACGCCGCCTGGCGCGACAGGCTCGCAGCGAGATGGAAGCAGCTGCGTGAGTCCCAATTCTCCGTGAAAACCATCCAGGCTCGGATCGACTCAAACGCCGGAGTGCTGGCCGAGGCGATCCAGCGAAACGAAACGCGCTGGCCCGCCCGCAATGGGCCTTACCCGGATAAGCTCTCGTTCACGGAGGATGTCGCTCAAATGAAATCCTGGATCCAGGCGCGCGTTCAGTGGCTTGATGCCGAAATCCAGCGGCGCACCGGCGCTCCCGCAAAATAACCAAGCCAACGCCCCATGAAGTCATCCATTTGCCGCGCCTGCGCATTCCTCCTGGCGATCCTCGTTTTGGGAAGCGCGACCGGAGTTCTGAACGCCCAAAACACGCTGCTCTGGTCCACCAACTATTATGCGATCACCGGGAACGACACGGACGAGCTCCGCGATTCGATGCACCGCCGTGCGCCCTGGGCGGAAAATCGCGACATGGCGTCCCTGGTGGGCTTGACGACCTGGAACATCGAATGGAGCTTCACCGTCTCTCCCACGACCACGGGCTGTCATTGTAAATCATTCACAACTCGGATCGCGCTCACCAATACACTTCCCCGATGGTTGCCTCCGACCAATGCCCCGCTCGAATTGAAGCGCGACTGGGCGAGATTCGCCACAGCGCTCGCCCAACATGAGGACGGCCATTCGCGCCTGGCGCTCGCGGCGGTCGCCGAAATTCACAAGCAAGTGAGTGCCCTGGGGGAGGATTCCGATTGTGACGCCCTCAAGAAAAAGATCAACGACACAGCCCGGCGCACTGTGGATGTTTTTCGAAAACGCGACCAGGATTACGATCGCAACACCAATCACGGGGCGACCCAAGGTGCATGGCTGAGCGGTCCCGCCCGCCGTCCGCCCGCGTCCCGGTAGCATTGTCGCGCTTGGACAGCTCCGCCCGCGTGCGAGCGACGGTGGTACGGGCCGCCGGGTTAGGCGCATCCCGAAGTTGGTGGTCGCCGTCTGAGCCGAGACGGATTCGCCACTGTAGCGCAGACTTTCAGTCTGCTGTATCGCGGATTTCCAATCCGCACCCGTGGGGAATTACCTTTTGCGCCAGGATTGTCAGGCGCCTGCCAACTGGAAGTCGGCGATACAGCAGACTGGAAGTCTGCGCTACGTGCG
>JBEEGQ010000201.1:0-5773 GCA_041166945.1 Verrucomicrobiota bacterium | reverse complement strand
ACGGCACACTGTTCGTCACCGTGGACAGCAGTGTCTGGCTCGATGAAATTGTGCGGTATCGACGAAAGGAAATTCTAGCGCGCCTGCAACACAGCTTCGGTGCCGAGCTCATCCAACGAATTTCGTTTCGTGTCGGATAACGGATGCGGGTGAGATCTCCCCGGACTTTGTTGCGCGCATTCCGCCCCGCAGCGCGTGTTAGAGGGACGCTCCTCCTCTCCCGCCCTTCGGGCACCCTCTCCTCCATTTCCGAAATGGAGGAGAGGGAGGGGAGAGGAAGCGTTTCCGGAGAAAGCCCGTGAGGCTAAACCTGGTCATCGAAATCTGACTCGTCATGGGATCAACCCTTCCTCGGCGCCGTGCGGCCACTGGTCCTGCGGCTTCCATCCGAGGAGCGCCTCGGTGGGCGCCAGGTCGAGTATCTGCCTGCGACAGGGCCGGCTTGCCACGAACAGCGGGAAAAAGCCGGGACCGAGATCCGCTTCCAGCGCCCGCGCGAAAAAACGTCCGGCGTCGCCGGGACTCAGGTAGGTGTCCTGTCCCCGTTCGCTTCCCGCGATTTCGGCAGCTTGCTCGTGGCTGCGAGGACACCAGCCGAGCCGCAGCGCGAGAACCGTCATTCCGTAACTCCTGGCGAACACCCTCCCGGCGGCCTCGGCGGCGAGCTTTGTCACTGCATACCAATGGCGCGGTGAGACTGGATCGTCGGGATGGACCGGCCAGGGTCCTTCGAGCTGCTGCCACCAATTGACCTGTCCCGAGCTGGCGAGGATCAGGCGCTTCACACCGGCTTCTCTCGCGGCTTCCATCACATGATGCAGCCCGATCAAATTGTTCGGCAGCAATTGGGTGAGGAAATCATCGTCATCGGGGGTGGCCGCCAGATGGATGACCGCGCCCGTTCCACGGCCGGCCATCCGCAAAGCGTCGCGGTCGGTGAGATCGCCGATGACAAAATCGTCCGTCCCGGGAGTGGGGCCGCGATCGAAGCCGCGGACTTTCCATCCGTTGATCGCGAGCGCCGTCACTGCAGAGCGGCCCAGCCGTCCTGCGGAGCCGGTAACCAAAACGGGCAACTGACGATCCTGTGTCACGGCAGGAAAGCCGTAGGTCGAAGCGGGGCGGGAAGCGTCATGGTGCCTTGGGTTGGCGGGACGGCTTGGGCCATTTCTCCTCGGTGGCGCGACGGGATTGGGGCAACATTTTCTGCCGGGTCAATTCGCGTTCGAGTTGCAACAGGAGTTTTTCGCGTTGTACGGAATCCAACTCGCGGGCATGCCGGACCTCCTGGGCGATTAATTTGAGGGCTTCCTCCGTGTCCCGCAACCG
Organism: Verrucomicrobiota bacterium; assembly: GCA_041166945.1. GTDB lineage: Bacteria > Verrucomicrobiota > Verrucomicrobiia > Limisphaerales > JADJPG01 > DASTLJ01. Next base: position 4,444 of record JBEEGQ010000201.1, on the reverse strand, counting down.
TTCTTCGAGCCTGCGAATGGTGGTCCGGTGCTCCTGGAGCTCGCGCGCCATGTTCAGGAACGTGAGCAGCCAATCCGCGAGAGACTTCCACATGCCTACGCGCCTTGTAAAATGGCTTTTACCGTCGAGACAATATTGATATGGGCGCGGCGCCGCCGTTCCTCGCGACGCCGTTCGGCGGCCAGTTCGCGCAGGATGCGCCGGCTTTCCGCCAGATACTGCTCCGCCTGCGCTTTGTGATGCGCGTCCTGATCGGTGAGCGTCGCCGCTTTGTTCATGACTGTTAATCTATGCAGGACGGCAAAATGTTCAATGCCCGAGTTTGCATCGGGTGAAGGGCAACCTTCGATATCCCATCCGCACCGGCGCCGGACTTCTCAGAGATCAAGCTTTCGCCACCAGCTGCCGCAGCACAAAGGGGAGGATGCCGCCATGCTGGTAATAATCGATCTCGATCGGAGTATCGATGCGGCAGATCACGGGGACCTCCTGCATCGAGCCATCCTGCCGGGTGATGCGGAGCGTGAGATCCTGCTGGGGTTTGAGAGCGCGACTGAGGCCGAGGACGTCATAGTTTTCCGCGCCGGACAAATTCAGCGTTTGAGAGTTTGTCCCCTCCTTGAATTGGAGAGGCAGGACGCCCATTCCGACCAGATTCGAGCGATGGATGCGTTCGAAGCTCTGTGCGATGACCGCTTTGACGCCGAGGAGGGAGGTGCCTTTGGCGGCCCAATCGCGGCTGGACCCGGTTCCGTATTCCTGGCCGGCCAGGATCACGAGCGGAATATTGGCCGCCTGATATTTCATGGCGGCGTCGTAGATCGAAAGCTTTTCGAAAGTCGATGCGCCGTCCGGTGCGGTGGTGAAATAAAGAGTGTTGCCGCCCTCTTCACCGCCGAGCAGGAGGTTCTTGATGCGAACGTTGGCGAATGTGCCGCGGGTCATCACGCGGTCGTTGCCACGCCGGGAGCCGTAACTGTTGAAATCCTCGAAGGCGACGCCGTTTTGAACCAGAAAGTTGCCGGCGGGAGAACTCTTCTTGATGGCGCCGGCCGGAGAGATGTGATCGGTCGTGACGCTGTCCCCGAAAATGCCGAGCGCCCGGGCGCCCTTGATTTCAACGATGACTCCGGGCTGCATGCCAAATCCCGCGAAGAATGGCGGCTCCTGGATGTAGGTGCTCTCGCGGTCCCACTCGTAGACATTGCCTAATGTGGACGGGATCTCGTTCCATTTGGGATTCTGCGAGGCGAAATCGTGGTAGAGATTGCGAAAGACGCCGGGGTTCAAGGCCGACTGCATCGTGTCGCGAACCTCCTGGAGCGTTGGCCAGATATCGGCGAGAAGCACAGGTTGTCCGTTGGATCCTGTTCCCAGCGGCTCGGAGGTGAGATCGATGTCGATGCGCCCGGCCAGCGCGAAGGCCACGACGAGCGGCGGCGACATGAGAAAGTTCGCCTTGATATTCTGGTGAACGCGCGCTTCGAAATTGCGATTCCCGGAAAGCACTGACGCGGCGACCAAATCCTCGCTCAAGACGGCCTCCTCGATGGGAGCCGGGAGCGGACCCGAGTTGCCGATGCAGGTGGTGCAACCATAACCCACCGTTTGAAACCCGAGTTGATCCAGATACTGGGTCAGCCCGGTCTTATCGAGGTAATCGGTGACCACGCGGCTGCCGGGGGCGAGGGAGGATTTGACTGATGGATTGACCGAAAGCCCTTTTCGCACCGCGTTTCGAGCCAGCAACCCTGCGGCGAGCATCACGCTGGGATTGCTCGTGTTGGTGCAGGAGGTGATCGCCGCGATGAGGACGGAGCCGTGCCCGATGGATCCCGTCCCGGGCGCCGGTTCGGTTTCGACGACATCCGGGGTGGGGCGATTGTTGGCCATTTCCAACTCGGTGGCTGGATTGGTCTGGCGCTCCTCCGCTTTTTTGATCGAAACAGGTTCCTGGCTGCCGCCGCCTGTGACGGGCAGGCCGTGGCTTCGAGTGACACGGACGCGCTTGGAAAAATCCGACGCCTTTCTGCCAAAACCATTTTCCGAGATCGGTTTGCTGAAAGCCGCGATAAATTCCTGCTTCAACTTCGGCAACTCGATGCGGTCCTGGGGACGCTTTGGGCCGGCCACGCTGGGAACCACCGAGCGCAAATCGAACTCCACGACTTGCGAATAGTCGATCTCGCCCATTTTCGGAATCCCCCAAAGGCCCTGCGCGCGATAATAATTCTCGTAGGTCCTGCAATGTTCCTCCGTGCGGCCTGTCGCGCGAAGGTAACCGACGCATTCCTCGTCGATGGGAAAGAAACCCATCGTGGCGCCGTACTCGGGGGCCATGTTGGCGATGGTGGCCCTGTCGACCACCGGAAGCGCCGCCGCTCCGGGTCCGAAGAATTCAACGAACTTTCCCACCACTTTCGTTTTGCGCAGCAGTTGGGTGACTGTCAGGGCCAGGTCCGTGGCGGTGACGCCCTCGTTAAGCGCGCCGGTGAGGTGAACGCCGACGACGTCAGGCGTCAGGAAATAAACGGGCTGACCGAGCATGCCGGCTTCCGCCTCGATGCCCCCCACTCCCCATCCGACGATGCCCAGGCCGTTGATCATCGTCGTGTGAGAATCAGTTCCGACGAGGGTGTCCGGATAATAAATCGGAGGGGCGGAGTCTGCAGTGGCGCCGTTGGAGGAGAGCAATCCTTTCGCGAGAAATTCGAGATTCACCTGGTGAACGATGCCGATCCCCGGCGGCACGACCTTGAACGTATCAAAGGCCTGCATGCCCCATTTTAAAAACTGATAGCGCTCGCGGTTGCGGCTGAACTCCAGTTCCAGGTTGCGCTGCATCGCGTCGGCGCTTCCTGCGAAATCCACCTGGACCGAGTGGTCCACCACGAGATCCACCGGAACGAGCGGCTCAATGATTTTTGGATTTTTACCCGCTCGCGCCACGGCGCTGCGCATCGCGGCAAGATCCACCAGCAGCGGGACGCCCGTAAAATCCTGCAAAACGATCCGGGCCACCACGAACGGGATTTCGGCGGTGCGGGGGGCTGTTGCCTGCCAGTTTGCCAGTTCGTGAATATTGGCTTCGGCGACCTTTTTCCCATCGCAATTGCGCAGGATCGATTCCAGGACCAGCCGTATCGAAACCGGCAATCGCGAGATGGGCCCGACACCCGCCTTCTCCAATGCGGCAAGCGAATAATATCGGCCGGATCGGCCCGGTACGGTCTCGAAGGATTGAAGGGTATTGAATAAATTGTGACTCATAGCATCGTGGATAACGGCCGCGCGAGGCGTTCCCGCAGGAACGCCGAAAATGAGGATTGCCCCCCGCCATGTCAAGCGAGGCGCAATCAAATGGCGGTGCGGATGCATTTTGCAACCCGCGCTCACTTGTTACCCCGCAGAATCCCAACCGGTCGTTTTCACATTCCAAATTATAAACTCGCTTTTCGCGCGTGGATGGCTAGCATCGCTCAACCCATTTTGCGAATAGACTTAAGTCCTATGAAGACGTCCCCACTGTACCTTGCCCTCTTCGCCTTGCTCAATTTTGTTGCCGCATCAGGCGCGCAAACGGTGCTGAGCATCGATTTCAACGAGCGCGTAGCGGACCAGACGACCAATACGGCCAACAACGCCGCGGGCTTCGATTCGTTCCTCATCAATTCGAACACCAGTATCACTGCCGTCCAGACAGCCCCCTCCACCCGTGTGTTCGGCGGCGTCACGGTCGCGGTCGCCGGCGTCGGCACCGCGGTCACCTACGATGATCGCCTGCGCGCCTTGCCGGTCAATTCCGGGGCTTTCACGCTCGGCGCTGTCTTTCGCGACTTCATTTTCAATCCCTCAGCCGCCAATGGTGACGGACTCGGCGTCACGGTGGATGGCCTGACAGCGGGGCAATTCTACAAGGTGACGATCTGGTCCTACGACAACAGCAGCACCGGCAACCGGGTGTCCGACTGGACGGCAAACAACGCGGTTGTGAAGTCCGCATATGTCTTCAACGGCTCGACCCTTCCCACCTCCGACAACGACAATAAGTTCAGTTTCAAAATCGCCGCCGATGGGACTGGGAGGGTTGTGGTGCAAGGACGCCGGAATGCTGCCACGAGCTCGGCCGGGAGCGTTTTCATCAATGCGTTGCAGATGGAGGTCACGACGCCCGATCCGCCCACGGTCTCTGTTCCGCCGGCCGGCAGCACGGTGTATGCGGGTGACAATCCGCCGGCGTTCACGATTCAAGCGAGTGGCGCCGCCCCGTTTTTTTATCAATGGCGAAAAACCGGGGCCGACATCAGCGGCGCCACGAATCTGTCGCTCACGCTTTCCAATGCGCAGGCCGCCGACGCGGCGGATTACTCATGCGTGGTCACCAATGCCGGTGGTAGTGTCACCAGCATCGTCGCGCATCTTACCGTCCTGCCGGTCGTGGACA
>JBEEGQ010000200.1:0-28588 GCA_041166945.1 Verrucomicrobiota bacterium | reverse complement strand
GGACGAGCGCGGCGAGTCGCAAGGTCAGTTCTCCGCCGCGCGGCACGACAATCGGACGCGCAAAATTCACCGTCTCGAACCACGGCGGCGACGCGATTCCGCTGACGGCCATCGCTGCCTGCGCCATGGCCTCGAGCCCGAGCACCGCGGGGAAAAGCCGTTCGCCATGATAAATGTGGTCTTCGAGATAGGGGTCCGTCGCCGGCGAAAGCGTCGCGTCGGCGACCAGTTCAATGCCCGGATAAAACGCCCGCGGCCTCTCGAGAAACCGGAGGAACGGAAGTTCCGGCTTGTCTACCGCCAGCGTCTGGGGATCGCCGAAGCGGCCGGTGATAATGATCGCTGCCGTTCTTCCGCAGGGCCCGGATGACGTGCTGCCGGATGTGTCGTGCGACATTCCCTTTCCTTCGTATGAGCTCCCGGAAACCAGGTCGCAGAGAATTCCGACTCCAACATCCGGGGGGATTGGGGTGATGCCCTGTTGCAGGAGTGATTCGATGCGGCCGAGGCGTTCACCCATGCCGACGCCCGACCAGACCGACCATTCGAGAGCGAGGCAGCGGCACTGCGGATGATCCGACTGAAACTCATCGAGGGCAGCCGTCTGCCACTCGTTGGCCAGCGCATAATCCGCTTCACCGACAAGTCCGATGCGGGCGATGATCGAACCGAACGTGACGCAAAGCCGCAGAGCGCCGACGTCGATTGCGGCCAGCACATGGCGCAAGCCATCGACCTTCGGTGCGAGCGTCCGGCGAAAGGCCGGCTCGTCCAACTCCGCCAGCAACCGGGGGACATTCGTGCCAGCGCCGTGCAACACGGCGGTGATCTTGCCGAGATCCCGGCCGGCCTGTTCGATCGCTACCCGGACCGCCGCGGCGTCTGTGACATCGGCCGTGAAATAGCCCCACTGGATGTTGGCAGCCGCGAAGCGCTCGAGATTGGCTGAGAGTTGCGGATCAGCGGCCGGCGTCGCGCGCCCGAGCAAGGCCAGTTTGACTCCCGTACGGCGCGCGAGCTCGAGCGCGCACTCGGCCGCGATCCCCTTTCCGCCGCCCGTCACGAGCAACACATCGTTGGGTCCAGGAGCGAACTCGCGTGCGGGTGCGCGATCCGTCGGGGCTTGGCGCCGATGCGAGACCGATCCCGATTCGGCAACTGCCGGGGAGAGAAATTGAAGACGCGGTTCGCGACGAATTCCTGCCGCGTCGTAGGCCGACTCGACGAAACCCTTCGCCGCGCCAGCTTCCGCGCAAATCCATTGCACGGCCTGGGCATGCCCGGCAGGCACGTTGATCACGCACACATCGGCATCAGGAGTTTCCAGAAACAGGGTGCGCGCAAAACCGCCGCCGCCCCATCCATGCTGCGCGATGATGAAGCGCTGATGCCCTCGCGACGCCATGAATTGTTTTGACGCGTGAAGCAACAGCGGAATTTCCGAGGCGGACGGTTGTGGAGAAAGACAAACCACGACGCCGTTGCCCGGCACAACGGACAGCTCCCGCCGCAACGCGCCGGCAAATGGATGTTCAGCGGGCGCAAAAACCTCCCAGCTGGATTCGGATCCCGACTGCGTCCGCGCCATCAGTGGTTTCTCGAGCCAGGCCAAATGGAATGGACGGATCCAGGAATCGACGCCGGCGGGGAGACGCGATTTTTCCACGAGCGCCGGCAGGCTGCCGAGGCGGCGGAGGTCCTCGAGGGCTTCGGCAACGCGACCCACGGTGGCATTGGCAAATTCGGTCAAGCCGACCAGCGGTGCAAGCCCCAGGCGCCGCGCCGCTTCCGCGACCACCTGCCCGACGCTGATGGAATTGAGATGCAGATCGCCGAGAAACCGGCTGTCGTCCTGGATGGCGGCGGGAGGAAGTTCGGCGCGCTCGGCGACCAGCTGGCGGAGCAGTTCGAGCGGCGAACGGCTGGCAGGAGAGACGGGCGAGCCCATGCTATGCGCGACGCGCGGCTCGTTCCGGCTCGCTCCCGACTGAACCTGCGCCAATGCAAATGGAATGTCCGGCAGCGGCGCCAGTTCGCAAGGATTGACAAAAAAACGAGGCTGCCAGTCGAGAGCAAACGGGCGTGTGAATCGATCCGCAAAGAGCGCTGATGCATTCAGTGGCGCGCCGAGCGCAAAAAGAGCTGCGACGGTCTCGAGGAAGGGCTTGAGCGAAGCTCCGCCGGTGTCGATCGCAAGGCAGGGCTTTGCCGAAGTATCGGCGGCCAATCCGCGCAAAACCTGGCCCGGTCCCACCTCGATCCAACAATCGACTCCCGCGTCCGCCGCGACCAGCGCCTCGATAAACTGAACGGGTGACGTCACCTGTCGCGTCAGCAAGGCACGCAAATCCTCGGAGGTGGACAATGGCGCACCAGTCACAGTCGAAAACACGACACCCGCGGCGGGCGCGAAGGATTCACCGGCCAGATGCCGCGCCAATTCCGGCGCGGCGGCGGCAACCAGGGGCGTGTGGAATGCGTGGGACACGGCGAGCTTCACCGCTTGAGTTCCCCGGGCCCGCGCCCGTTCGATAATCCCATCGATGAAAACCACTTCACCAGCGACCACCGTCTGTCGCGGGGAATTGTAGCCAACGACAAACACGTTTTCGTCGAGCAGCGCTTTGACGCGGTCCGCTCGATCGGAAATGGCGGCCATGCCGCCTGTGGGACTGCCGAGGTCCGCCATGGCCCGGCCGCGGGTGCGCGCAATGCGCACCAGCGCCGCTTCATCGAATACTCCCGCCCAGTGCAACGCGGTCAATTCTCCAAGGCTATGGCCGATGGCCGCGCTGGCGGTGACGCCCAGCGCGTCGAGGATTCTCAAACCCGCAATGGACGCCGTGACGATCGCGGGCTGGGCGACGTCCGTCGAAACGCCGTCGCTCCCTCGAGGCAGATTGGCTTGCGCATACAATTCGCGCACAGCGGCAAAGCGGAGCCTATGGGCGCCCCCGGATGCATTTGCCGGCGACGCCTGGCCGGGAAAAAGAAATCCGATCCGCGGCGCCACAATACCCGTTCCCAGGAAAATGCCCGCGGCCGAATCGTGACGGCCCTTCCCGCGATGCCGGGAACCCGATCCGGCGACGGCGTCTCCGCTGAGGAAGGCGGACTGATTTTCCGCGGCAACGGTTTCGTCCGAAACCCACGATAGAAGCGTCTGCAATCGCGCCGAGAGTTCCGCGGGAGTGGAAGCGATAATTGCGGCGCGCACATTGCCAGGTTGCAGCCGGCGCTGGAGTTCGGCCGCGACGTCGGCCAGCTCGGAGCGCGAAAGGCGGAGCGCAAAGGCGAGAACCCGCCCGACTTGGTCCCGCAGCGAGGCGCTGTCAGCAGCGCGAAACAAAAAGATTTCGGCATCCTGCGATGAGCCGCGCAAAATTTGTTCGCTGGCGGAAAGCCCGTCCCGTTCGGCCGCCATCGAGGAGGAAGGCTCCAGGACCGCAGGCCCCTCGATGGTGACATGGGCATTCATCCCGCCAAAGCCCATCGCGGAGACGGACGCGCGACGGGGGCGTTGGGATGGCCACCGCTCGGGTTCGCGCAGGATTCGCAGCGCGGGTGCTGGTCCTTGAAGGTCGGCGGCGGGGGACTCACAGCCGGTGGTGGGTGGAAGGATCTCGGTATGCACGGCCATGATGGCCTTCAGCAATCCGGCGATTCCCGCAGCGGCTTTTGTGTGACCGATGTTGGCTTTCACCGAGCCAATGGCTGCCGGCGAAAAACCGGGTCCGGCTTCCCGGCGCGCGCGGGTGAGGACCTGAAGTTCGGTGGCATCTCCGACGGCCGTGCCGGTTCCATGCCCTTCAAAGTAATCAACGGTGTCCGGTCCATAACCGGCGCGGCGATACGCGCGGCGAATGGCTTCGAGTTGCCCGTCCGCTTCCGGCCGGGTGATGCCGCCGGCGCCGTCCGACGAAATGCCCCATCCATGGATCGAGGCATAGATGCGGCAACGCCTCGCGAGGGCATCGGCGTGGCGCATGAGGAGGACGAAACCACAACCTTCCCCGGGCCAGAAGCCGGCGGAGCGGGTGTCGTAGATCCGCATCAACTCGGGTGCGAGCGCGCCCGTTTTGGCAAAGCCAACGATCTCGAATGGATCGAGGCTGAGATCCACGCCGCCGGCGAGGGCGACATCCAGGTCGCCGGCGGCGAGCGCTGAACAGGCATTGGCGACCGCGAGCAACGAGGAGGCGCATGCGCCGTCCACGGTGTAACCGCCGCCTTTGAAATCGAACTGATTGCAGATCCGTCCGGCGATGGTGTTGGAAAGACCGCCGGCAAGTGTCTCCTCGCCGACGGGCGGAAACGGAGCCTTGTATTGAGGTTCCAGTTCATCGAGGAACGAGTGGCGTTTCGCAGGGGCCCAGCCCTGGGCCGTGAGGGCGTTATCCAGGACGCGGCGAACATAAGGCCATCGTAGGCGAAGGATGTTGGCGCGCGAAAATTCGCCCGTCAGCGTGTTCCCCAGCACGACGCCGGTCATCGCGCGATCCAACCCCGCGCCATCCTGGAACCCGGCATCTGCAAGCGTTCGCGACGCGACATCCAGGGCCAGCCAATGGGCCGGATCGGCCGAGCGATAAGTGCTCCCCACCACACGAAAGGCGACGCGATCAAATTCGTAGCCCTCGATCACCGCGGCTTCCGCCGCGTAGGTGTGGTCCGGAGCAAGCGGGTCGGAAGAAAAATAATCTTCACGACGAAGTCTCTCGTCGGGAATGCGGCGAAATGCGCGGCGTTGAGCGAGGATATTTTCCCATAATTCGACCGGGCTGCGCGCCTCCGGGTACACGCAGGCCATTCCGACGATGGCAATGGGCTCACTCAAAATTGTTAAATTGTTATCCAGGCCCGGAACGAGCGCGGTACCGTATCGCGGTCCCTCCGCGACGCCGGTCCCGATCCGGAATGTCCCCGGAAGACAAACCGCTCGTGAAGGTCGCTGCTGGCATCCTCATAAAGGGCGGGATGAAAAATTCACGCCGTCTCAATCCCGGCCTGTTGCGGCATTTGCCGGCGCCGCTTCGAGAGCGGTCGCAGAGGCGGCGGCACGAACGGGGACCGGTTCGGGGATCGCCCGCCCTTTCGCACGTTTGTAAATGGCCCAAATGTGAAGCGACAGGCCGCGTATGGCGCAGACCGTGACGAGCGCGAAAAATAGTCCAAACACCAGATGATATACCTGGAGGAGGCCGTAGACGATTGCGACAGCGAATCCGAACAACGCCTGTCGTCCCGGATGAAGCGGCGTGGTGGCCGGATCGGGGATCATGTAGAGCGTGAACAAGATGAACGCCGCGCTGGTCATCGGAGTCAGCGGCACATAGAGCGGCACGTCAAAGATGGCGGCACGAACCACACCTTGAAGGATGAAGCCGCCGACCCACGCGCCGACGAGTGGCAGCCGGCCGGTGAAACAGGCGTGGATAATGATGCCCGTGATGAGCACAATGCCGGGAAGGATCCAGTCGCCCCATCCGGTAAGATTTTCCGTGAAATGATACGGCGGAGCGAACCCGACCGATGGAAAAAGGAGGAGCGTGGCGGCAACCCCAAAATTGGACGGGTTGAAAACATGCTGGTAGTGCCCATTGCCGACCGGGGCTCGGAGGAGCACTTTCGACGCGATGCTGAGAACCACCGCGAACACAACCGGCCACAACCGTTCGTTCGCATAGAGCAACATGGCGCATGCAAATCCCGGGATCAGCGCCGCTGGCAGAAAATTCAGGAAGTTTCCCAGGCTGCCCGTAAACCGCAGTTCACGATTTCGCGCTCGCGCATCGACCCAGTCGAGTAGCATCTGCATCAGGATGGCGACCCCGACGGCGACCACGGGGGTGGCCCAGGACTGTTCGAAACCGAGGACGGTGTGTCCAAGGACATTCCAAACCACCATCAGGATTGCGAAATACCAAAGAGCAAAAAGACGCATCTTTGGGCTTTTGTTGGGATAGAATAAAACCGTGGAGTTGAAGGCCTGAGTTTTCATGGGGCAACCTTGGCCATGGCGTCGTTCGCGCTCTGGCCCAATAGGACCGTGTGCCAGCCGGGCTGGAGACTGAGTGTGGTCGAGCGAACACGGCCGCCGGGATCGCGCCAGCGCAGTTCCGTCGGTAACAGCGTCTCCTTCTTGACAGACCCGAGCCCGAGGTGGATCTCCGCCGCGCGCCGTCCCGAATGACCGCCGCCGCCGTCCACCTGCGCGACCAGCTTGCGGCCATCTGGCAGCGTCACTCGCGCCACCGCGCCGATGGCGGGGCGGCCCCGTTGATCGCGGCGGGGATGCCCCTCGCGCTCGACCACCCCCTCGAGCCGCGCCGAATCGACGGGGAGCAGGAGATGCAACCCGAGAAACGCGCCCGCGTGAGGCGCTTCATTATGAAAGAAAAATGAATCCCCCCACTGGTTGGCCAGCGCAAAATCCAAAAGGCCGTCGCCATCCACATCCGCAGTCGCGATTCCCCTGCTGACCATCGGTTCGCCGAGGCCGATGAGGGGTCCAATGTCGTGATAGCGGCCATCGTCACCCCGCACGAAAAACGGATCGAGATCATTGCCGCTCAGATCGGCGCCCGGTTTGAAATTGGGCCAGAAGCGGGGATTGTGGACGACCTGATCGTTGCTGGTGCCGAGAGCCTGCAATTCCGGCCAGCGGTTGATTTTCCCTTTGATGAAGCCCACCGCCTGCATGGCTTCCAGGACGCCGTCATTGTCGAAATCCGCCAGCTTGCAATCCCAGCCCCAGCCGCTCCGGGCGAGCCCGAGTTTTTCGGCGGCGTGGACGTAGGGGGCAATCCCTTTTTTCATCGCGGCGATGTCGCCGGTGCTCTGCCAGAGAAAATGGCTCTCGGTCAGCCCGAACTTCGTCGCGATGTTGCTGACATAAATATCCAGCAGGCCATCGCCATTGATGTCGCCGAAATCACATCCCATTCCCTTGAAGGAATCATGCCCGAGCACGCAGGATTTCGGCGTTGTGAAATCGCGGCGCCCTTCGAGCACAGCGAACTGGAGATGGCCGGGCGTGGAACGATTGTGAAGCAGGCGGTCCGGTCCAAAATCAAAGCCGAAATATATTTCAGGCAACATGTCTCCGTCCAAATCGCCCGCCGCGATCGCCAGCGTCCAGCCCCGGTTGACCTCCTCCGGCAGGATTCCCGCAATCTCCTTGAAGGCCACTGCGGGTTCCAATCCCGCGGCGCCGGATTGCCAGAGGAAAATATGTTTGAGCCCGCCGTTGAGCGCCTTGGCTTTTCCCTCGTGCAACACCTCGGTGCCACCGGCATGCGCGTCGAGGATATGCGCGCCGTCCTGGAAATAGTTCCCGATGATCAAATCCACATGGCCGTCCCCGTCGAGGTCCGCTTGTGTCGCTCCATTTGAGAACCAGCGAGCGCCGCCGGCAACAAGTTCCCTAGCGACGAATTGGTCCCGGGCAAGTCCTGGCGCGCCGGTGGAATCCGCCGACTGCCGCAAAAAAACAACCGGCGTGCGCCCCCAAAAATAGACCAGCACGTCCATCAAGCCGTCCTCGTTGAAATCCCCCGCAACGCTGCCCATGGGAGCGGTCGTCGCGATGTCGAAAGGCAATCCGGATTGCCTGGGATCGAGCACGAAGGGGGCGTACCGATTGCCCGTCCCCGGGACCGGCATCACGGTGACCAGATCGGTGCGCGGATCCACGTGAACGAGATCATTCGCCAGGCCATCTCCGTCCAGATCCGCCAGCGTCACGGCGGCACCCAGCGTGGAAATCCAGGCCGCAATGCGCTGGAGGCTGGGGTGCACGGACCGCACTGCTTTTCGGGGCGCGCCGGCAATCTCGGGAAGCGGCATCCGGCGAAAATGGAAGCGGCTGGCGAGACGTTGCGCCTCGGCTTCGGGAAAAGGTGCCGGCCGCGCGACGCAGTAGACGACGATCACGAGGATTGCACCCAGGATGCTGGCGGCATAATGGCGCGTGCGTTTCATCGAGAGGCCTGTCCGACAGGAGCAAATCGGTGTTGAATGCGTCGTCGCCAGATTTCAAAGGCCGGCAGCTCCTCAGAGACCGGCAGATTTTCGAGAGCCTCGTCTGTCAGACGCGCGGCGTCGACGGCGGACATGTCGCACAGGATGCGACAGGCCATCTCTTGATAGGTGGAAAGATTGCGGGCGCGCGATCTTGCCTTCGCGGCAAATGCGGCGCCCTGCGCCAGCTGAGGGAGGCACGTCCCCGCTGCATCGCGCAAACTTTTCAACTCATCCAGATCGGCTTCCCCGGCGTAAACGGCCGCGAGCCCGACACCGCTCCAGAGATCGCCACGGCGATCCGCGGAGAGTCCGGCGATGTCTTTCGTGATGGCAGTCACCTCTCCGCCCTCGATGAACCAGAGGGAACGGCCCAGGCCCTGATCGAAGGCGCGTCGTGCGTATCCCCTCAACCGTGCGGGGGCGGGCTGGCCCGCGAGATAGCGCGGCGCTCTGAAAAAACCTTCGTGAAAACCATATCCGTCGGCGATCAGCCACCGAAGCAGCGGATCGAACCTGGACAAAAACTTTTCGACATTGCCGGGCACGCGCGCGAGGACCCATCCCGCCCCGACATGAACCATGTAGGCATGATCATCGCCTGCGTCATCCAGGAAGGCGGAAATTCGGCGGCGATTCCACGGGTTCAACCAGTCGAGAAGGGCCAGTCCCATGGCTGCGCCTTCGTAGGCAAACCCGCGCCATGCGGACTCGATCTTTTCAAGGCGAGGCACCAGGGAATCGAGGCGGTCATCCTCGAGCGCTGCGTGGTAGCCCGTGAGAAAATGGCGGCCGACTGTTTCCATGCGCTCGCGTTTCGCGGGAGCAGCGACCCGAAAACCGCGCCGGGCTGCGGTCGTTTGGACGGGCGAAATGCCGAACAACAATTTCGCAATCGAACCCACGTGGGATGGTGCGTTGTATGGCGGCGCGAACGCGCCGGTCATGGTGAGCCCACGTTGGTTTGCAATTCAAGATGCGTCGGGTTCACGACCGGTGACCAGGTCTGGCCGCCATCGAGGCTAATCTCGGTGAAGACATCGAAGAAACTGCCGATTCGATAGCCGCCGCCGACCGGTTTTTGCACGGTGGTTTTGCCAGTCGACCTGATTGTCGGACTTTCCCGCAGCATCACGCCATTGCCGGGCGGAACTGTGGGCGAATTCATCGACAGAACTTCAACGTCGAAAAAGCGCGTGTCGGCTGTGTCCTCCGAATGACGGGCCGTGAGGCGGGTTTGCATGGACATGCTCGCGGACGTAAAGGTCTGCCCGCCGTTGCTCGAGACTTCAAAGCTGAGCTGCGTGGGAATGTCGTAGAATTCCGGCCCACAGGCCAGGCAGGGCGGCGGTTTCGGGCAATTTGGAGGACACGATTGTGGCGGGATGACGTGTCGGAACCCGCGGGCGATAATGCCGTTGGCGTAAGTCGAGGGGACCGTGGCGGGATTCACATAGGTGCCGACAGGAGGGAACGTATCCGTGGAATACGCATTATCCGTAACCGGCGAGTCATAATCCACCCGGACCGGCGTGAGCGCTGGAGACCATGTCTGTCCGCCATCCACGCTTAATTCCAGGAACACATCGAAGAAACTGCCGATGCGGAAGCCGCCGTCGATGGTGCGAATGACATGTTTTCCCAGGGAGGAAAGCGTGGGACTTTCACGCAGCATGACGCCGGCAGGCAAACTGCCGCCGGAAGCGGCCATGCTAATCATCTCCGTATCGAGGTAACGGACAGGCCCATTCTGGCCATTGACTCCCCCGTGGACAGCCACCCGGGTCGGCACATTCGAAATGCTGGCATTCTGGAACGTTTGCCCGCCATCAACGGAGTATTGCGCCTCCAGCGTGGTCGAGAATGAGAGGATGATTGGATCAGGACATGTTGCGCACGGCGGGATCGCACAGTTGGGAGGGCACAACAGCGGCGGGATGCGATGGACAAACCAGCGCGTGATGATGCCATTGCCAAAAACGACGACTTCGTTCGCCGGGCTTGTGTAGCTGCCCACGGGGGGGAGGGTGTCCGTGGACGAGAAAACTTCCTTGGCTGTATTGCGCACCAACCGGTAGAAGCGGCGGTTGGGCTGCAAAGGAACCGTCACACAATAATTCGTTCCATTGCTGACCTGGACCGCGTTGGTCACGTTCTCCCAGAGGAGCGGCGGCTCAAAACCGCGGATGCACTGGAGGTGATATCCCAGGCACGGAGTGCTCCAGCACATCTGGAGTTGAGCCTGGCCGTTCGCCAGAAGGATACGGACAGTCATCTTCGGCAGCGGTTCGGCTACAACAGTCACCGCGAAGGTGCAGTTGGTCTTGTTGCTACAAGCATCCCGCGCTGTGCAGTTGACGGTCGTGGTCCCGGCCGGGAAGACGCTCCCGCTCGGGGGCAGGCAACTGACAACCGGCGCCGGGTCGCAATCGTCGGTAGCCGATGGAGTGGTGTAGAAAACAATTTCACGATCCGCACAAGAGCGGGTCGTGATGCTGTTGGGACAGGCCAGCGTGGGCGGTTTTGTGTCCCGGATAACAGTGACGGTGAAGGTGCAATTGGTAGTTCCGTTTACAACGCCGGAAGAATTGAAGGAGGTCGCCGTGCAGGCCACCGTGGTGACACCAATCGGGAACGTGCTGCCGGAAGCCGGCGCGCAAGACACACTGATGGTGCCGCCACAAATGTTGGAGGCGCCGACCGTGTAGTTTACGACCGCGCCATTGCCGCTGCATGTCCACGCCAGGATATTCGACGAGCACGTGATGATGGCGCAGTTAATCGGTATCGCCGGGACAACATGAACTGTCCCAGGCCCGGTCACACTCGGCGACCAAGTCTGACCGCCGTCCATGCTAAGTTCGGTGAACACGTCAAAGAAGCTGCTGATGTAATCCCAAATTCCCGTTGCCGGGTCATTGACCATGCGGATGCTCGTCCGGCCCAGCGATTGTTTTGAGGGACTTTCGCGTATCATGGCGCCCGCAGGCAGGGCACCCCCCTGGATGTTGAGCGCGAGCATCTCGGTCTCGAAGAATCGGGTGTCACCGCTGCTGGTCTGTTCGCGCAGGCTCACGGTCACCTGGGCAGGCAGGCTGCCATGCTGCCAGGTCTGGCCGTTGTTCAAAGACAAGTCACACTCGACCACCGACCCGAAGGAATGGGAGTCCAACGCGCCTGGAGGAGGCGGCGGGAAGGTCTGAGTGAAACGCTTGTGGCTCACGTTGCTGATGATGATGCCCTGCGCGTAGAGCGCGTGCCATTGCTGCGGGCTGATATACTGGCCATCAAGCGGCGGCAGATTTGGATTGGTCAGCGGAATGGGTGGCGTTTCGCAGATTAATTGGACATTGACCACCCCCTGGGCAGCTGTCCAATTCTGTCCCCCATCCAGACTGACTTCCGTGAAGATATCGAAGAAACTGCCGATGCGGAACTGGCCGTCCGGCGTTGGCGTCACAGCCGTGCCGCCCATGGACGCGCGAGTCGGACTTTCGCGAAGCATGACCCCGGCTGGCAGATCGCCCCCCCGGATGTCCAATTGCAGCATCTCCGTGTCGTAAACCTGTGTCCCGTCCGTGGAATTGCTCCGGTGCTGAAGGCTCACGGACACTTGCGCGGGCGCGCGCATCGGCCGGAACGTCGCCCCGTTGTCCATGCTCATTTCGAGATCCACCTGCGAGCCGAAGTCGTGCGTGACTTTTACGCCTGGCACGGGAGGAGGCAGGGATTGGGTGAATAATTTGTGCCGAACGTTGCGAACGACGATGCCCTGGGAGAGGAGAATGTGATATTGCTGGGGCGATACATAAAGGTCCACGGGCGGCGGCAACAGCGGCGTCGGTGCCACGATGGGCGTCGTCACTCGTGGATCGTCGCGCAATTCCACATGGGCGGGAGACTGCGCGGGCGACCAGGTTTGCCCGCCGTCAAGACTCAGTTCAGTGAATACGTCGAAAAAGCTTTGGATCACGAATCCTCCGCCCGGATTGGGTGTCACCGTGGTCCTGCCAAGCGAGGCTTTGCTTGGACTCTCCCGCAACTTCAGGCCATTGGTGGTCATCAAGACCATACTCAGCATTTCCGTGTCGTACGTCTGCGTGGTTCCCACCGTGCCCGCGTGCGTAATCCGGACGGTCACGTCGGCAGTGCCCATGACCACGAAAGGCATGAAAGTGTGCCCGCCGTCCAGTGAGACTTCGCCGGCGACGTCCGATCCGAATGAATGCGTCTCTGTGGTGCCGGACGCA
Source organism: Verrucomicrobiota bacterium (assembly GCA_041166945.1). Classification (GTDB taxonomy): domain Bacteria; phylum Verrucomicrobiota; class Verrucomicrobiia; order Limisphaerales; family JADJPG01; genus DASTLJ01. The sequence continues at coordinate 16,316 of JBEEGQ010000200.1, read as the reverse complement.
GGCGGCGGGAAACTTTGCAGGAACCGCCGATGGCTCACATTGCTGATGATGATCCCGTTGGCATACAACTGGTGCCAGCGCTGTGGTGAAACATACTCGCCTTGCAGTGGAGGCAGATTCGGATTCGGAAACCACCAGGGCTGTGGATTGCGCACCGTGATGTTGAAAGTGCAGCTCGCACTTTGCCCGCACGAATCGCTCGCGATGCACGTGACCGTGGTGATGCCGACAGGGAAGGTGCTTCCCGACGGCGGATTGCAGGCGAGAGAAGGTGCCGCATCGCAGCCGCCCGAGGCGGTCGGGGAAAACTGGACCACTGTGCCGTTTGCGGCGGCAGGTGCGACGGTAATATCGGCGGGGCACGCAATCGTAATGGGCACCAGAGGTCTCCGCAGATCCATCTCGGCAGGCCCGTTGGCCGCCGGAGACCAGTTCTGTCCGCCGTCCAAGCTGACCTCTGTGAAGATATCAAAGAAACTGCTGATGTAATCCCAAATTCCCGTTGCCGGGTCATTGACCATCCGTATGCTCGTCCGGCCGAGCGATTGTTTTGAGGGACTTTCGCGCACCATGACACCAGCGGGCAAGGAACCCCCGGAGATGCTCAACTGCAGCATTTCAGTGTCGAAGAAGCGGGTGGGTCCCGAGTCGATTCTGCTATCTACTCGAACCGCCACCTGCGCGGGAGCAGAAGCGGGAGAGAAGGTCTGCCCTCCATCCAGGGAAACCAGAAATGAAACCTGGGAACCGAATTGATGGACTTGTGTGCCTCCCGGGGGGGGCGGGGGCGTCGACTGGGTGAATCGATCGTGCGATACATTCTTGATGATGATTCCGTTGGCAAACGCAGCATGGTATTGCTCAGGACTGACGTATTGGCCGTCTGGCGGCGGAAGATTGGGCGAGGGCTTCGGCACCTCCGGCGCCGTGCACTGGAGTTCGACATGAGCCGGCCGGGGTGCGGGCTGCCATGTCGCGCCGGCATCTGCACTGAGTTCGAGGAAGACATCAAAGAAGCTGCCGATGCGCTGGGTGCCATCAGAATTCGGCAGGATGGCCGTGCCGCCCTCCGACCTGCGCGTGGGGCTTTCCCGGAGCATCATCCCAGGCGGCAGGTCACCCCCTTGTAGATTAAGCGCGAGCATTTCGGTGTCGTAGATCTGCGTGCCATCCGCCGCACTCATGCGGTGTCGAACGCTGATAGCGACGGCGGCCGGAGCGCGCACCGACCGGAAAGTCACACCGCCATCAGTGGAAAGAGCCATATCAACCTGCGAATCGAACTGGTGCGTTTGAATCGGCCCGTTGGGCGGCGGCGGGGGTTGCGACTGCGTAAAAAAACGATGGCTGATGTTGCTGATCAAAATGCCGCTGGCGAGGGCCAGGTGGAAGTCCCGCGGCGAGACATATTTGTCGTTCGGCGGCGGCAACAGCGGCGTCGGCGCCTGAATGGGCGGAATGGTGGTGGGATCGATCCGGAGTTCGACGTGACCGGCCTGCTGGGCGGGCGACCAGTTTGCGCCGCCGTCGAGGCTGATTTCGGTGAAGATATCGAAGAAGCTGTCGATCATGTAACCGCCTGTCACCGGTCGGACGGTGGTTTGGCCCAGCGATTGTTTCGTGGGACTTTCGCGGATCATCACACCTGGCGGCAACGTGCCCCCCGCAATGTCCAGTGCCAGCATCTCGGTGTCGAAAGTAATCCCATCGGGCCTGCCAGTGACCTGCACCGAAACATGTGCGGGCGCGCTGGCCGGCACCAATGGCTGGCCATTGCCCTGCGAGACATCCATTTCCACCAGGGAATCGAAAGTGTGGACCTGAACTCCCCCGGGAGGCGGCGGAGGCTGGCCGCCGGTGAACCGCCGGTGGCTTACATTGCTGATGACAATGCCATTGGCGTAGAGCGCGTGCCATTGTTGCGGCGAAATGTAAACACCGTTGGTCGGGGGCAGAACAGGCGTGCCATAGACCTGCACGGGAGGTTGCGGCTGGGACGCTGGCGAAAATGCGACGCCGCGAAATGCCCTGTTCTGTCCAACGGTTGCGATCGATGTGACGGCGGACCCCGCGCCGGTGTCGGTGACCTTGACGAGGCGATTGGGTGTGGTCACGCCTTCCGATGTTGTCGCGTAAATCACCGGATTGGCACCGCTCCAATCCACGACAATGCCTCGCGCGCCGACGGTGCTGCCCGCTCCGGTGTTTAGCGTGTAGGCAAGCGTCCACGGCCCTCCAGAATTGACCCAGCGTTGGATCCCGCCGCCGGTGGCGATTGTCCTGTCGTCCGCAATATACGCGACCGTGCCGCTGGCATTAATAGCGAATCCGTAAGGGCTCGAACCTGTCCCGGTGCTGAGATACGAAGTGATGGGTGTCGCGACGGTCGGCGTGCCAGGAAAACCATAGATACCGGGGCCGGAGCTGCCGGTAGTGGCCGTCGACATATAAAGATTTCCGTTCTGGATGGTTTGAACGCGCGTGCTCGTGAGCGTGCCTTGCACGGTAACGGCGGGCGCGTTGAACCCGTAATAATAGGTACCGCCAGGAGCCCCGCTGCCGGACGCCCAAAAGTTATTGATCCCATCGGTGACGCCATTGCGAATGTTTTGGGTGCTGAACTGAGTGGTCGAGGATGCGGCGATGGCGAAGAGGCCGTTGGCGTCCACGGTGGCGACTTCGCGTGGCGCCACGGTGCCCGTCGTTCCGGCAATGGCCGCCACGCCGACGGCTGCGTTATAACCCCCGAAACAAAGAAACTTTCCATTGGGCGCCCGCATCATCGCACCCTCCGCAGTGGCGTTGCCCGCGACCACGAGCGCATTGGGCGGCGCCGTTGGAATCGGGATCGTTTGAACGAACACCCCGCCGGTCGTGTATTCGTCGATAAAGACGGGCGTCCCGGCGCCGGACAACGCGCTGGTGCCATCGCCGAATCGCAAGATGGCCAAGTTGCCCGGTGTGAAAGGCGCCGCGTGCGCAGTACCCGTTATCAGGGCTGCGATCAGCGCGATCAGCGCGGCGGAGAATTTGATGTGCATCTTTTTCATACGATCAAGGACAGGGTGGTTGGATCGTGATTCGCCGTAAAACGGCAGGGAACATCCCGAAATAGAGAGCTGGGTGACTTGTTAGGATGAAGCCTAGAAGCCGTATGCCGCCAGTCAAGGTGAATCCGGCGCTATTTTGATGCGCACACACCCCAGCAAAACGGGTCTTTTTCGTCGAGGATCAGGGTCGCATCGGCGTTCACGAACGCGGTGCCGGTAATGGTCGGCACTATCAGCCCCGCGGCGCGATCCTCCCAGGAATAATGCGCGCTGAAGGTTGTCCCCAGAATGCTTTCCTGCACCCAGACCTCGCCCTCGTTCAATTTGCCATCCGCAGCGAGGCACGCCAGCTTGGCGCTCGTCCCGGTGCCGCACGGCGAACGATCATACGCCTTGCCGGGACAAAGGACGAAATTTCGCGAATGCGCCCCCGCCGACTGTGCGTAGCCAAACAACTCCACATGGTCCACTTCCGGGAATCCCTGCGCGTTGACCGCATTGCGGACCCGCCATGCATAATCGGTGAGCTGATCGACATTGCCCAGTTCGAGGGGTTGCCCGTGGTTCTCCACGAGGAAAAACCAATTCCCCCCCCAAGCCACATCGCCCACCACCCGGCCAATTCCCGGCACATTCACCGCGGCCTCCTTCGCCTGCCGATGACTCGGGACGTTGGTGACAGACACCGACCCATCCGGGTGCAGGGTGGCGGTCACCACCCCGACGCATGTTTCAATCCGGTGCCGGCCGGGCTGGATTCGGCCGAGGTGGGCCAGGGTGACGACGAGTCCGAGCGTGCCGTGCCCGCACATTTGCAGCGGGCCGACGTTGTTAAAAAAAATCACGCCCGCTGCGCAGCCGGGAACCGAAGGCTCCACCAGCAAAGCTCCCACCAGGACATCGGAGCCGCGCGGCTCATTGACGATCGCCGCCCTGAAACGATCGTGTTGATCGCAAAATGTTCGGAGACGATCCGCCACGCTTCCCGTGCCGAGATCCGGTCCGCCTTCAATCACCACGCGCGTCGGTTCGCCGCCGGTATGGGAGTCGATGACTCGAACAAGTTTCATGAGCCGGCCGGGGATCAGTTCAATGAGATCGCTTCGGGACTTTCGGGCGCAAGCGGACGCCGTCGCGAATAATTTTCAGCACCTGCTTCCGTTCGTCGCCCGTGATGGGCAGACGCGGCGCGCGGACCCATTCGGCCCCCAAGCCGCATTCCTGCAGGGCCAGCTTGATATACTGGACGAAATGAACGTGGACATCGAGATGGAGCAGCGGGGTGAACCAGCGATAAATCTCACGCGCCTTGTTCCATTCGCCGCGCCGCGTCAAATCCCACAGGTACTGGTTCTCCCGCGGAAACGCGATCCCGCTCCCGGCAACCCAGCCGTCGATGCCCAGCACGGAACATTCGAGAACGAGGTCGTCCACGCCGGTAAAAATCGCGTACCGGCCGCCGACAGTATTGTGAAGGTCGGTGATTCGGCGGGTGTCCCCCGAGCTCTCCTTGAGGGCGACAAAATTCGCAACCGATGCGAGTTCATCGAGCATCCGGGGCGTGATGTCGTTCGCGTAGCTGATCGGGTTGTTATAAATCATGATGGGCAACCCGGTGGAGGCGGCCACGGCGCGGAAGTGCGCCACTGTCTCGAGCGGGCCGCCCCTGTAGCTCATCGGCGGCATCACCATCAGTCCGTCGGCGCCGATTTTTTCCAACTCGCGGGCAAACACACAGGCGCGGGCCGTGGACGACTCGGCGACGCCGCCCACGACAGGCACTCGTCCGCGCGCGGCGTCCACCGCCATTTTCATTACGAGCAATTTTTCCGCCGGCTCCAACGTCTGATTCTCCCCGAGCGACCCCAGGAGGATCAGGCCGCTGACGCCGGAGTCGATCAAGGTGTTCAAGTGGCGGGCAGTTGATTCGAGATCGAGGGATTGATCGCGTTTCAATTGGGTGGTGGCCGCGGGAAACACCCCTGTCCATCGGTTCGCCATGGTGATTGACGTTCGTGAAATTGGTCGGATTGCTGTTTTGCGCCCGAGGGCGGCCCCACAACTACCGGCTGAGGCGCCAGCCGTCAATCACCCGCGATGCCGCCACCGCCTCGCCTGGCTCGAATCTTCGATCGTCGCTTGTGTTCGCGTTCTCATGCCGTTATTATTGGAGGAATTATCCATAAACCTGTTTTTAGGAACGAATCATGGCCCGTCGTAAATCGAGTCCCGGCATCTCCCGCATCGATCAGCGCGATAAACGCACGCACGGCTTTTTTGTGCGTCTGACCCGCCGCGGGAAAACGCACAGCGCATTCTTCACCGATCGGAAATACGGAGGCCGGAAGGCGGCCTTCGCGGCCGCTCAACTGCGCTATGCGGCATTGCTCAAAAAATTCGGCCCGCGCACCGGTAAAAAACCGAATCACACCCGCCGCCGCCACCAGGGCATCCCGGAAACTCGCGGGCGCAAAGTGTTTCGTCACGGTCCCTTCAACAGGAGGTCGCTCAAGAAAACGGCGCGATCCGCCGAAGCTTGAACTGGGTACGGGATGTGGTGACTGAAGGGCACGGGACACAAAGGAGCGCCAGAGCGCCATCCTTCCTTCATCGAACACGCTCCGCCGCCCATTGCATGCCGCTGAATGATTTTGAATCGTTGCTCAAGCAGAGCATCGGGCTGGATGCCACGGCCCTGGGCCGCACGGTCATCGAGCGCGCCGTGCGGGAACGCGCTGCGGCCTGTGCCCTGCCCGATTGGAATGATTATCTCGAGCACCTACTGACCGCCGAGGAGGAACTACAGAGCCTTGTGGAAACGGTGGTGGCGCCTGAAAACTGGTTTTTTCGCGATCGCGTCACCTTTGAAACGCTGGGCCGCCTGGCGGTGCAGTGCTGGCTGACCGCGTCGCATGGTGAACAACTTCGTTTGTTGAGCGTCGGCTGCGGCAGCGGCGAGGAGCCTTACTCGATGGCGATGGAGCTGCTCGATTGCGGGTTCCCGGCCGAACGGCTGCGGATCGACTCGGTCGATATCAGCGGCCAGGTCATCGCCCGGGCGCGCCAGGGAATTTATGGACGGACATCGTTTCGCGGAGCCGATCTGCGTTTCCGCGAGCGTTATTTCAAAACGGTGCCCGAGGGCTTCAAACTCGACGCGCCCGTGCGGCAGACCGTCACCTTCTTCCGGGCGAATGTTCTTTCCGAATCCTTCCTGGCGGGGCGCGGCGATTACGATTTTATCCTGTGCCGAAATTTGCTGGCCTACTTTGACGCCACGACCCAGTCGCGCGTGGTGCAAACGCTCTGCAAATCCCTGGCGCGAAACGGAGTCATCTTTGTCGCGCCGGCCGAGGCGTTCCTTTTGACCAAACCCGACTTCGTGCCGGTGGAGATCCGCGACGCCAATGCTTTCCTGAAAGCCGGCAAACGAAAAGTCCGTGTTGCGACGCAGACGGCCCGACATCTTCGGACGCAACTCATGACCCCGCCGCCGTCGAAGCCCGGCGCGGCGGCCGCGGTGCGCTCGGCGTTGGACCTCGCGTCCCGCCTTGCGGAACGGGGGCAATGGGCGGATGTCAGCCGGCTGTGCGAGGCGCATGTTCGCGAGCACGGCGAATCGGCCCAGGCCCTCTATCTGCTGGGCCGGGTGCGCGACGCCAAGGGAGAACTCGAACCCGCGCGCCAGTTATATCAGCGGGCGCTCGGCATCAATTCGGAACACACCTTTGCCTCCCTGCGGCTTGCTCAGCTCCCCGATCGCGACGAGCGCGAAATAACCGGCAACAAACCGGCAGCCGACATCGGTTCCGCCAAGCGTCCCTAGCAGCCCGTTAAGTTAACGGACAGTAACCACGACGTAGTTGCGTTTTCCTTTCCGGAGCAGAAGATGCTTTTCGAAAAGAAAATCGCCGATGAGGATCATTCGCTGGGGATTGGTTTGGCGCATGTTGTTCACGTAAATGCCGCCGCCTTCGAGATCCTTTCGGGCCTGTCCCTTCGAGGAACAGAGGCCCGAATGCAGGAGGAGGTCGATGAGCGGTGCGCCCTGTCCTTCGAGCTGGGTGCGGCTCGTTTCCTTCGATGGCACTTCACCGATGATCTCGTTGAACGTGGATTCCGCGATGCCTTCGAGGCCGCCTCCAAAAAGAATTTCGCTCGCACGCAGGGCTTCAGCGCACCCTTCCGCGCCGTGCACGAGCGTTGTGACGGCTTTTGCCAGGGCGCGGTGCGGAATTCGCGCTTCGGGGTTTTCCAGGTGCTGGGCCGCAAGTGATTCGATCTCGTCGCGCGTGAGAAACGTAAAAAACTTCAGGTACGAAATGGCCGCGGCGTCCTCAGTGTTAATCCAGAACTGGTAGAATTTGTAGACGCTGGTGCGGCGGGGATCCAGCCAGACATTGCCGCTCTCCGACTTGCCAAACTTCGTGCCATCGGCCTTGGTGACGAGAGGCAGCGTGAGGCCGAAAACCTGACGGCCCAATTTTTTCCGGCAGAGATCGATCCCGGCGGTGATATTGCCCCATTGATCGCTGCCACCGATTTGCAGGTCGCAGTTTTTTTCGCGGGCCAGGTGAAGGAAATCGAATGCCTGGAGGAGCATGTAGCTGAACTCGGTGTAGCTGATGCCCGTCTCGCGATCTTCCATCCGCGCCCGCACGCTCTCCTTGGCGACCATCATATTCACCGAAAAATGCTTCCCGATGTCCCGGAGGAAAGCCAGGTAGCCGACCGGCGATGTCCATTCGGCATTGTCCATGACGCGCGCGGGATTGGCCGGCGTTTCGAAGTCCAGCAGCCGCGCGAGTTGAGGTTTTAACGCCGTGAGATTGGCGGCGAGCAACTCCGGGGTCAGCAGCTGGCGCTCGGCCGATTTGCCGCTGGGATCCCCGATGGAGCCGGTCGCGCCGCCGGCGACGGCGATGGGATGATGGCCTGCCAGCTGAAACCGGCGCAGCGCCAGCAACGGGACGAGGCTTCCCACATGCAGGCTGTCAGCGGTCGGATCAAAACCACAATAAAGAGTCACCGGCCCGGCCGCCAGGCACCTCTGTAATTCCACGGGATCGGTGCTGTCGTTCAGGAGACCCCGCCATTGAAACTCGTCCAAGATATTCATCTGGTGGGACTTTTATTGGGGCACGGCGGGGCCATTCTCAAGGTGAAACTGTCAGGTTGCGCCTGTGGATGCAGATAACGACGTTGACATTCCGGCCGGAACAGCCATGATGTCCACATCCACGAGGACAGTTATTCCACTCCAAGGACGGTACGCCCCAGACGTTTGGCTTAATTATGGTGTTGCACTCTATTAGTTGCGACCGGACGCGATTTATCGCCCACGGCCGCAACGACGCCAGCATCGTGTCGCCGGTTCCCCGCGCAAATGTTTTTTACGGCGCGCACCGGTTTCCGGCGGTTCTCCGCTGCCTCATTTGCATTCTGATGGCGTTTCTTACGTTGCAAGCGGCCGATGCGCGCTCGGTTCGAGCATTGGATGTCACGGCGGTTCGAGGACAGACCTTTTGCCTGCCGGTGATGCTCGGCGCTGAAGGGGATGAGATCGCCGTCGGGTTCAGTTTGTGTTTTGACACGAACCTGCTCTCTTTCGTTTCCGCGCGCCGCGGCACCAACGCAACGGGCGCTTCACTCCTGGTCAACACCAATCAATCCACGCGCGGACGCCTTGGTTTCTCCGTCTCGCTCTCCGGTGGCAGCACCTTCCCTGCCGGCGACGATGCCATTGTCGATGTGTGTTTTCGGAGCACCGCGGGCGGAGGCATTGACTCCACGCTGGTTTCCATCTGTGACCTGCCGATTGTGCGCGAAATCGTCGACCTCGATGCCAACGGCGTCACGACCATTTATGCGAACGCGACGGTGACGCTGGTCGGCAGCTGCAGTTTCAAGCTGAACACGAACAGTTCGACATGGGGCCCGGGAGGCGGCAGCGGCGGAGTGCAAGTCATCGCTGACAAGGGCTGCGCGTGGAACGCGGCGAGCGTGGCGGATTGGATTACGATCAACGCGGGGAGCCCGGCGATCGGCAACGGGTCCGTGGGTTTCACGGTCGGCGCGAATCCGGATTACGTGGGAAGAACCGGCATTGTGGTCATTGCAGGACAATCGTTCACGGTGATCCAGGATTCGGTGCCGTGCAGTTTCCGCCTGAATCTTACGGAGCGGACTCATGGACCTGCCGCGGAATTTAATTTTGTGGATATCTCCGCCAGCAGCAGCTGCCGGTGGTTCACGGTCAACACCAACGCCTGGATCACGATTACCGGCGGAACGACCGGCACCGGCGGCGGCCGGATGGAGTATTGGGTGACTGCCAACCCTTCTGGAATGGCCCGCACCGGGGTTGTCACGATTGCCGGACTCAACTTCACCGTGCGGCAATTGGGTTATCCCTGCACCTACACACTCACGCCGGAATCGCGGGTTCACGGCCCCGCGTCGGAAGCTACCATCCTGAATGTCACCGCGCCGGAAGGATGCGCGTGGTACGTCGTCAACACGAACGACTGGATGATCATCAAGCTCTACACGAATGGCGTGGGCAGTGACATCGTTCGTTACACTGTCTTTGCAAATCCGCATCCGACGCCGCGCTCGGGTGTCCTCACGATCGGTGGACAGCCCTTCACGGTTTACCAGGTGGCGGCGCCCTGTGTTTACGGGCTGCTTGAAACAAACCGGCTCTATGGACCCGGCCCCACCTATGACACGGTCTCCATTGCGACCCTGGCGGGCTGTGCATGGACTGCCACGTCGACCAACAATTGGATTACCCTGTCAACGACGAGCGGCACTGGCGGCGGGCCTGTCAATTTTTACGTCGCTCCCAACACGACCTCGTTCGATCGCACCGGCTCCGTCCAAATCGCCAACCGCAGATTCATCGTGACGCAACTGGGCACGCCGTGCCGCTACAGCATTTCCACCACGAGCCGCTCGATCAATTCCGGCGCGAGCACGGGCCAGGTCACCGTGACCACCAGCGTGGGCGCCGGGGCCGCCTCTTCCAACCAGCTTTGCCACTGGACCGTGCTCAACACCAATAGCTGGATCTCCGTCTACATCCCGTTGGACCCCACGAACAAGGGGCTCATGAGTTACTCGGTAGCCGCAAATAATTTTGGCATCGCCCGCTCGGGCGTGATGATCGTGGCGGGCCAGACCTTCACCCTCAACCAGGCCGGCGTTCCATGTACCTACGCCGTCTCGCCTTCCAACCGAAGCCACGGGTTCGAGGGCGACACCGGCGGAGTGGGGGTGTCCGCCGTGGCGGGCTGTTCATGGACCGCGACCACGGCCGATCCATGGATTAGCATTGTGTTTCCGCCAAACGGCGTGGGCAACGGAGCGTTTGCCTATCGTGTGGCGCCCAACACCGGTCCGGCGCGCACAGGAAGAATTACTGTCGGCAGCGCCGTGTTCACAGTGAGCCAGGGAGCCGCGGCTGTGGTCAGTTTCACGACGCAGCCGTCGGCCCGCCAGGTGGCCTACGGAGCCAATATTTCATTCAGCGCATCCGTGGCCGGAACGCCGCCTTTCCAATACCAATGGCGTTTCAATGGGGTCGATCTGCGCGACGGTGCCGGAATCAGCGGCGCCAATTCGCCGACCCTGTCGCTTCAAAATGTTCAGCATGCAAACTCCGGAAACTATTCGGTCGCGATCGGCAACCTGCGCGGCACGGTGCCCAGCGCTGCGGCGCTTTTGACTGTCAATACGCCGCCTCAACTCGCTCCGATACCGGGCCGCACGGCGGTGCGGGGCAGTCTTGTAACCTTCGCCGCAACCTCCACGGATTTGCAGGCGCCACCGCAGCGCTTTACTTACAGCCTTGCGGCGGGATCACCCGCCGGCGCCAGCATTGATCCGTTGTCCGGGATCTTTACCTGGACCCCTCCGGCAACGCATCCCGCAGGCGGCTATCCGGTAACCGTCCGCGTGAGCGACAACGGCGTGCCCCCGCTCTCCACCGAGTTCACGACGACCATTTCGCTGTTCCCCGGATACGCCACCAACATCAGTCTCATCGCGACCGGCGCCGTCTGGAGATATCGCGATACGGGAGAAAACCCGCCACCGGGATGGAACACGGCGGCGTTCGATGATTCGCTGTGGGCGGCGGGTGCCGCCAAACTCGGTTATGGAAATGCGAACGAAACCACCGTTGTGGGCTTTGGCCCAAGTGCGACCGCGAAATTCATCACGACCTATTTCAGGGCGAAATTCAGCGTCAGCGATCCGTCAATGTTCACCCTGCTGAATCTCCGGCTTCTGCGCGACGACGGCGCGGTGGTGTATGTGAATGGCATTGAAGTGTTCCGTGACAACATGCCCGCCGGTGCCATTGATTACCTGACGCTGGCGCCGTTGAAGATCGGGGCGGTGGATGAAATCGCGTATCTTGTGGCGCCGCCTTTGGATCCGGTCGGCCTGCTCGCGCGCGACAACGTCGTGGCTGTCGAGATTCACCAGAACACCATCGCCAGCCCGGACATCGCATTCGATCTCGAGTTGAATGCGACGATGAATGTCCTGCCGGCGCTACGCGGTTTCAGCGGACCAACGTCCGACGGGCCCACCGTTCGCATCGGGATGAACGCGGAAGGCACGGTGAATCTGTCGTGGGACACCATTCCTTCCATGCGTTATCGAGTCGAATATGCCACGGACATGAATGACCCCAACTGGACTGAGCTCGATGGGGATTTGATCGCCTCGACCTACAGCGTTGAAATGGTCGATCCGCTTGCCGTTCTGGGACAGCGATTTTACCGGGTGTTGCGCCTGCCCTGACTTTGAACGGCGCCCGACCCGCGACGCGGCGGGCGATTGTTGCGCTTTATCCCACCTTTACATCCCTGCCCGATTCAGCCGAGGCGTACAGGGCATCCAGAATTTGCTGCACCTTGAGCGATTCCTCGGGAGCCACCAGCGGTTTCTTTCCGTCCAAAACGCACCCGACAAAATGATGCACGCGGTCCTCGCTGTAGGGGACTTTGCCGGGATGGAACGCGAGTGTTTCGTGGCCTTCGATCATGTTTCGGTGGAGTTGCGCCGGCCAGAGGCTCAAGCCGGCGTTGGTGCCCAGCAATTCAAGGCCGTACTCACGGGCCTCGTTGTTTTGAAAACAGGCCCATGCCACGTCCACCCCCAAAGTTCGCCCGCTCTTGAGCCGCAGCAACGCCACGGCATTATCCTCCACATCGAAGGTCTTCTTCGGATCCACCGGGCTTTTTCCCCAATCCATCTCTCCCAATCCACGGGATCCAAACCGCGCATGCGTGCGGCAACTCACGGTTGCCACGTCGAATTCGCGCATGAGATGCAAACCCGCATCGATCAAATGCACCCCCAAATCGGCCATGACGCCGCCCCCGGACAGACGCTTCTGGGTGAACCAAGAGCCGATCCGGGGAATGCCGGCGCGCCGAAACCAGAAGGCGCGGGCATGATAAATCTCGCCCAGATCGCCCCGCTCGATGAGCGCGCGGGCAAACTGGGTATGTTTGTTGAATCGCAGATTCTGCGCCACCATGACGGTGCGTTTCATCTGCCGCGCCGTCTCGAGTATCCGCGACGCCTCTTTGGCATTCATCGCCATCGGTTTTTCGAGAAGCACATGCTTGCGGGCCTTGAGGGCTTCGATGGCGACCGGCGCATGGAGATGGGTGGGCAGCGCCACGGTGACGGCATCGATGTCAGGCTGCTCGAGCAGTTCGTGAAAATCGGTGTAGCTGCGCGGCACGTTGTGGCGGAGGGCCGCCTCCCGGGCGCGTTGCGGATTGGTCTCGGCCACGGCGACCGCCGCCGCGCGATGGCAGGTAACAAGACTATGAAGATGATCCAGGCCGATGCCGCCCGCTCCGATGACCCCGCAACGCAGCTTGTCTGGCATAATCGGTTTCCAAGGTTGATTGGTTTACGCGTCCATTGAGTGTTGTCGCCTTATAGGGAACATCCGGGGCCCGGGTCAAGCCCCGAGCGTGGCCGCGGGGATCGCCACGGTCTGGATGGGTTTCTGGTCGGCGCGACGATCGAAGACCGCGGGGCGATGTTCATAAGGGCAGGCTCGCGCGAAGGGCGCGAAGGAAGCGAAGGAACCGAAGGCACCGAAACCTGGTTTTCTTCGCCCCCTTCGCTCCCTTCGGTGACTTCGCGCGAACCTCGGCGCGGCGACTTCCGCGGTCACTTTCTGCGTATCAATTGCTGGATGTATTGCGAAGGAAGGCAGTGCTTGAAGACCATCTGCAAGTCCCTTCCCTTCTTCGGGTCGTAATACAACGACTGGGTGTTATTGACCAATCCCACCACCCCGCCACGCTCGTTGAACACCGGCGCGCCACTCGATCCCGCTCCGAAATCGGCCGTCACCGCCATGAACGTCACCTCCCCCGGTGCCTTCTCCAACGGCAACGTGACGTATCGAGAGACCATCCCTTCGCTCAATGTGAAAAAATGATCATCCGGATGGCTCAAGATTCGGACCATCGATCCCACCGGGGCCTCCGTGTCGAGCGCCAGCGGCATGAAGCCGGTGCCTTCGAGACGCAACAAAGCCACATCCGTATGCGGATTGGCGGCCAATATTTCGCGCACCGGAAAAATGCGGCCGTCGCCCGTCATCGCAATGAGGGTCGCGCTCTCCGGAATGTTGACGACATGATAACAGGTGGCGCAGACGCCGCCCGTCGTCACCATGAACCCGGTCGAGGCGCCCACATGCCATCGGGGACATTTTTTGCATTTGGAAAGATCGCCGATGATCACAACGCCGGGCCGCATGACTTTTGCGATTTCGGCGGCGGAATATTTGCGTGAAGCGGGAACGGGGAGCTCGATGACGCAGGAGCGACGCGACAACTGTTTGATCAAGTCGGCCATTTTCACCGTCTGCCCGGAGCTCATCAACCGCTCAGCACCTTCATCCAGTTGATCGAGAATGCGGTCGTCATTGACCTCGCCCGTGAGCCCCAGCGCGAGCGCCACCGGTTCGGTGGAACGCGCCTTACGCAGCACCTTCGGAGGGGGCGCTCCCAAGGATGAGGCGGCCAGCAGCACCAGAAGGCCCAGGGCGGGAACAACAGCGGGGACCTGGATAAAAAACTTCATCGCGGTGGCAGACTAAACGGCCCGTCTCCGGGGACAAGCCTGCAAGCGAATCTCCTTTCGCGTCGTTCCGCGCGCGGCGGAAGATCGAAAGCATGTTTCGCGTCATGGATTCAAATCTCTCCGCGACCGGCGGAAGCGACGTCTTGCCGCCAGCAAATCCCCGGACGTATGCTGAGGCCCACTTCAACACCTAATAATCCCATGCAAAAAATTCTGTTGGGTCTCCTCCTGGGAACCCTCCTGGTGGCCCATTCGATCGCTCAATCTCCGGAGAAAGCATTCACGCGCACGGAGGATGTGATTTATGCGCGCAAGTTTGGAACGGCGCTGACGCTCGATGTTTTTCGCCCCGCGAAACCGAACGGCAAGGGCATCATTGCGGTGATGAGCGGCGGCTGGTTTTCAAGCCACGACAGCATTCAGGCCGGCAACTTCGCGACGTTTCTCGAACGTGGATATACCATCTTCGCTGTCGTCCACGGCTCGCAACCGCGCTTCATCATTCCCGAAATAACCGAGGACATGCATCGGGCAGTGCGTTTCGTCCGGCATCATGCCGCCCAATACGGAATCGACCCGGACCGGCTGGGTGTCACTGGCGGCAGCGCGGGGGGTCATCTCTCCCTGACCCTCGGCACGCAGGGCGGCCCCGGCAAGAGCGACGCCAAGGATCCCGTCGATCGCGAGAGCAGCGCCGTGCAGGCGGTCGCCTGTTTTTTTCCACCCACGGATTTCCTGAATTACGGCCAGGAGGGCGAGGATGCCGTGGGTGTGGGAGTGCTCAAGAATTTCAAATCCGCGTTCGGCGCCCGGGCGGATGCTCCTGCGGAAAGGCAAAAATACGGCCGGGAAATTTCACCGATATACTTCATCCATTCGAATCTTCCCCCCACGCTCATCATCCATGGCGACGCGGATAAATTGGTGCCGATTCAGCAGGCGGAGAGTTTCGTCAAACAAGCCGAGGCAGTCGGCGCGAAGGCGCGGCTCGTGGTGAAGGAAGGCAAGGCGCACGGATGGGCCGAGATCGGCAAGGACGCCGCGACGTTGGCGGATTGGTTTGACGAACATCTCCGGGGCCTGAAAACCGATCCAAACAAATGAGGTCGGCCGGCAACCCTCTCGTGAGCCGCGTTCCCTTAAGGTGCGCGGCTCAGGGTTGCCGCGGTGTGGCCACCCGGTAGAACCGGTTGGTCCCGGGAGTCGGATCGAAGATGCTTTCGACATGATTGTTGGAACGTGCAAAAACATCGGTGAGTTTGAACCACGGCCCGCCCAGTGCATCGGATGAAGTAATCGTGTAGGTGCGATTCGAAATCGCCCCGAAACTTAACGTGGCGCCGCTGCCGGGTCCTCGCGAGGGGGTTTCCATCCGAAGATAACTGGCACCATCCGAGGGATCGGTACCCGCGATGTATTCCTGAAGATTGCTCATGCCGTCGAGGTCGGGGTCATCGGCTGGGTTCACAACAGCGCCGGCGCCGAAATAGCCGCTCTCCCACGAGTCCGGCAGCCCGTTGGCATCCGAATCGGTGAGGAAGGTGATGTATGCAGGGCTGCTGGCCCGGCCGTTTTGCAGTGAGATATTGGTGATCACTACATTGTAGTTGGTGAAAGCCGGCTGGGCGTTGAACACCGTGAAATAGGACGTGTACGAATTTAGCGTGAAGTTGGTGAGCACCAGGCCGGCGCGGCGCCAACGGTACCCGATGGGCAGCGTCGCGCCGTTGCTGACCACCACACTCAATGTCACGTCCGCCCCCGGAAGCACAGACTGGCTGATCGGTTGTTGGGCGAAGAACGGATCATAGATCAGGGTCAAGGTCACCGCCGCGCTCGGCACCGGCACGATGCCATCGTTGGCGATCAGTTGGTATAGGCCAGCGTTCACCGACTGAACGTTCACAATCTGGAGAGTTGTGTTGGTGGCATTAGGAACGTCATTTCCGTTAAAACGCCACTGGTAACGAATCGGAAAACCGCTTGTGGCCTGGGCTGAGAAGGTGGCATTGGCCCCTGGCTTCACATTGGCGTTTTGAGGCTGTTGGGTCCAAAATGCCCCCAGGATCACAGTCAACAGGGCATTGGAACTTTCAGTAACGCCCGCGCGGTTGAAGACGGCGACGCTATAGGCGC
>JBEEGQ010000199.1:0-3284 GCA_041166945.1 Verrucomicrobiota bacterium | reverse complement strand
AATCCAGCCGCGGTGCCAGCGCGTCAAAATCGCGACGGGCCAGCTTGACGAGTGTGTCGTCCCATAACTCCAGGATTTCCCGCGCGTGCGGCACGAATTCATCCGCCCGCCCTTCCGCCACGAACCGCGCGGCTTCATCGAAAAACCGGCGCTGCAAATCGACGGCCGTGATGTCTTCCCCCCCGACGAGACGGGCTTTCGTTTCCAGCGCCGGATCATGGCTCCAGCGGATCACGGAATCCACGGCATCGTCGAGTATCAGTGCCGGGTCGATCCGGCCGGCTTCGAGCATCGTCAGCAACAGCTGCATGGCGCCCACCTTCAAAAAAGCCGCCACATGACAGAGGTTGTTATCGAAAAAAATGCAATGAAGCCGCGCGAGGCTGGCGGGTGACGGACAGGAGACCGACGCGCTCCAATCGCCGCAATGCGGTTCGTCCCGGCTGTTCACTATGGGCCGGTTGTAGGTGGTCTGGACTCCCGAGAGGATTTCGAAGTAATCGGCGCGCTGCGAAATCTGGAAGGGAACAGCGTCGCGTCCATTTTCGGCGCCCACTTTTCCCTGGCCGGTGATGACTTGAAGGGAAGCCTGGAATGCGGCCAGGTAGAGCTGATGATGCGGCTTGCGATGAAAGATGTTTTCCCATTCGCCCCGCGTGATGAGAAAGTTGAGGTGAGTTCCGAACGAATTTCCCTGGCCATCCGAGTTGTTGGCGAGGAGGGCGATCGGCTGCGCATCGGGCAGCTCCGCGCTGGCGCGCTGGGCGGCCAGGTGGGCGTGATGAAACAATGCGTGGCAGGAAGCGACATGATCGTAGGCGCTCACCACCTCCGCGATGCAGCCTTCGAGATGGTTCAGGTCGACATAAAAACACATGCCGTTGGGAAGAAATTTACGGCCAAAGTCCTGCGAATAATAGGCCGGCGGCGAACCGGGGTGCGCCGCCGATGTGGTGGGAAGATCAGGGCTTGTGACAGGCGACGAGCTGTATTCCCCCCCGGGGTAGCCCTCGATTTGCCGCAACAACAATCGCGACGCCTCGTAGCCGGTGCCTTCCGGCCGCAGTTCGTTCGTGATGAAATTTTGAAACTCGTAGTCGGCGCCACAAAGTTTCGGCACGTTCAGAGGGGTGGAGACAGGCGTCATCGGCAATGAATGGGTTGAAGCGACAGTGGCGACCCGATTTATGCGGTCGCCGGGCGGCTGGGGAATCAGTGGGAATTGATGTAACGCCCGGGACGGGCCACTTTCTTTTCCACCGGCTGCACATTGACGATGTCCATGTCGTGGGGCAGGCCCGACAGGTGGTTGCGACAATTGGCAGGCGTGAGAATCCGGGCGGCATTTTCGAATTCGTTCAGCAGCGCGACCTCGACATCCTCAAACATCACGCCATCCGCGCCCGTTTCGTGCTCGCGCAAACAGGCGCGTTCCACCGCCTCGCCGGCAATGTTGGCAATCATCGCGCCATTGATCAGATCGGGCATTCGAACCGGCCGGCGGGTTCCGTCCCGAAAGGTGATGGTTGCCAGCTCCGCAGACCCGTTCGGCGCGAAAATCCGGGAGACCGCTGTCTCGATGATCTCCGCGCGCGTCGCCTGCAAGTCGTCACCATGCCCGTTGCGCGCGTAAGGCAGGTCGGAGCCCAGGTGCCTCGAAAAAATATCGAAGGCCGCCCGGCGATTCGGCCGGGGAACTTCCACCACGAGGTCCCCGAGGCGCCCCGGGCGTACCAGCGCCGGATCGAGGGCGTCCCGCCGGTTGGTCGCCGCGATCACGATGATATTTCCACGGCCGATCAACCCATCGAGCTCGGCGATTAGCGACGTCAGGACATTGTCGTGAACGCGCATGTGGCTCTGTCCGCGATGGACGCCGATGCAATCGATCTCATCGAAGAACATCACGACGGGGATGCCGGGATGGGCGGCTGCCACCTCGCGTGCCACGCGAAACAGCTCGCGATAGTTGGCCTCGCTTTGCGAATACCAGACACTGTGCAGCGCGGAGGGCTTAATGTTCATGAAGAAGGCTTTTTCCACGCCGAGCTCGCGGCCCAGCCAGTTGGCGATCGCCCGCGCCATCATCGTTTTCCCCGTGCCGGTCGGGCCATGCAGCAGGATGCCGCCCTTTTGCCGGAGATGATATTTCCGGGCAATTTCCGGATGCTTCAATCCGAGCAACAGGGCGCGCTGGATTTTCTTAATCTGCGCACCGAGCCCGCCGATGTCCGCGAACGATTCCGCGGGCGATTCCTCGACGAAACAATGGCTGGTTTTGCCCCGTTCAATTTTCTCCTTGGCGACCAGCGCCTCGCGGTCCCAACGCAGCAGGTCCCCGGTTTTCACGTCGGCTTCGCGCAACGCGGGCGGCGCATTGACGATGATCTCCTCCTCGCGAACGCGCACCACGAATCGGCCATCGGGCGTGCGCCGCTCGAAGTGGCATGTCTCGCCGCATTGACTGAGCGTCGAGGGCGCCTTGCCCAGCAGCAGGTTCAATTCGCGCGACAAATAGATGTCATCGCCCGCGGCGAAGGAGTCGAGCGCCGCTCCCTCGCCGAGCGCGACAATGCGGCGCATGTTGCCGTGCTGGACGTAGGCGCGCGGGCCCTGGCTCGTGGCCATTGGGGCGAGGAACGTTCCGTGAAACCAGGGCGGGCTCGCACATTTCTCGAGCAAACACTCGAGGTCCCGCTGGATTTTTCGGGCTTCCAACAACGCGCCGTGCTGCATCCCGAGACGCTCGATCATCATCGCGTCCACCATCGCCGCGGTTTCGGGAGTTTCGCGGAGTTGCGCCAGCGCGCGCCGTTTGTCGTCCGGACTGAGGGCGCCATCGCCACAGCGGAAGATGGCGTCGATCTGGTTCATCGGTTCAAGGGCAGGTCGTTTCATGAGTTTTCGGGATGGCGACCGCCTCGATGGCCTCGAGGAAACGGTCGGGGTGGGGTTGGATGAAGAAGCCGCGCGGTTGGACGCGGCCATCGCGCCAGCCATAGAGCGCCTGGCGGAGGCCCTCTTCGGTGTTCGTGACGACGAGCGCGACGTTGTAGGCTTTGGGGAAAATGGTTTCGTGGAGGTTCTCATCGTGTGAGCTGAAAAAATTGCGGGCAATGGGACAGACGCGCCGCCGTTCCGGGGGACACTTGGCGCAGGATGTCCGCTGCCAATATTTGCCCGGGTGCGAATGCCACCAGCCGAGCATGATCTCGCCCTGCTCGCGGAGCGCCAGCGTGTCGCGCGCGGCCGCCCAGGTTTTCGGAGTGAACGTCAGCTCGGTC
>JBEEGQ010000198.1:0-16660 GCA_041166945.1 Verrucomicrobiota bacterium | reverse complement strand
AAAGATATTTAACATACTGCTTGAAGCCGATGTAGCCCGACGCGATCTCCAGCGGGCCGCTCAGGAGAAACTGCCAGATGAACAGGAACGCCATCGCGCGCCCGAACGTCTGCCGCCCGAAACCGTCGCGAAGATAAACATAGCTGCCTCCCGAGCCAGGCATTGCGGCTCCCAGTTCGCTCCACACAAGGCCATCAGCCAGCGCGATGATCAGCGCGATGAGCCATCCCAGCATCGCCTGGGGCCCGTGCATCGCGGACATGAGCGCGGGGATGGTAATGAACGGCCCCACGCCGATCATGTTGGTCATGTTCAACGCGGTCGCCTGCAGCAGGCCGAAACGCCGGAGCAGGTGCGGTTGGGAGGCAGGAGCGTTCACTTCTCTCCGTCGAGGATGAACTTCACGACACGTTTCGTCGTTGGATCGTCGTCCTGGGTGAACGCGATCATCTCCATGATGTGATTTTCATGGGGAGTATAAAACAGCTCGGATGCCACTCCCGCGCGACGGAGCGCAGCATGGAAGAGCTTCGCCTGTCCCGGCAGTGTCGGGTAATCCCATTCGCAATACGTTACGAGGAAGCGGGGTGCGGGTGACTTCACAAAGAACTGCGGCGATGCGCCCCGGCGCACCTCGCGGTCAGTGCCAAACACGCTCGCCATCGCGTCCCCGAAATCCAGATTGTAAACGCCGCTGAGCGAAATCACCCCGCGGATGAGCGCCGGCGACAGGTGGAAGGGCTCCAGATAACGCCCATTAAAAGTGATGAGCGAGGTGAGATGGCCGCCCGCCGAGTGGCCGCCGATGAAAATCCGGTTGGTATCTCCGCCGAATTCCGCGATGTGCCGCACGGTCCACGCAAACGCTGCCGCGACATCTTCAGCCTGCGCCGGCCAGGGACCTTTCGGAGCGAGCCGATAATTCGGGATGACCGTGACGATGCCTTCCCTGGCGATGCGCTGTCCGAAAGAGGGATAAATCATTTTATCGCCGAAACGCCACGCGCCTCCGTGAACAAAAAGAAAAACGGGCGAGGGCGCGCCCGATTTCGGCGCATAAACATCCAGCCGATGTTTCACCTCATCCTCGGGACGTCCCGTGACGTAGGTGATGTCCTTTTTCACTTCCACGTTTGGGGCTTCGGTTCCGTTCGGAAGGCGAAGCGAGAGGATCGAAAATTCCTCCAGGTAAACGGGGTTGGAATAAATCCAGGGCCGTTCCTCGCCGGCCACGTCGAGCCAGGCTTCAAGGCGATAAGCCCCCGGTTTCTTTACCTTGAGCGTGAGATTCGTGCCGTTGGTCTCTGCGATGACAACGCCCTTGTAGATCAATTTTTGATGAGCCGGCACCGGGGTCAGGCTGACGACGCGCGTGCCATCGAGCAGGGGTGCCTTGTCGCCCATCGGATAGACGCCGTAGTTATTCACGGCGCCGAACATGAACCCCTTCGGATCTGCGAGCCAGTCATGCGAAACGTAACAGTGCCCATCGCGCAATGCGTGGCGCACCTCGGGCTCGGTCAGTTCCCTGGCCAGGATATGCGTGCACAGGTTGCGAAAGCTGACTTCGTAAGGATCGAATGTCACCCCGTTGAAGACAACATTCTGGTGCGCGTCATTGGCGCCGATGCCGGTGAAATGATGCTTCTGCAATTCACGATCCCACTTCGTGAAAAGCTCTGTGCGTGGATCGCAGCCCGCCGCGAAAACTTCGTCGGGGTATTTCTTAAATTTTTCGACGAGCGTCCGCCAGCGGTTGGTGTCAGCGAGCGCGCCCTGAAGCACGTTCGCCATGCCGCGATCGAGAATCTGGTCGGTGTGCCGGTTGCAAATCTCCATTCCCGCGAAGCCTTTTGTGGCCGACTCAAGGCGTTCCTCGACATGGGTGATAAATTTGAGCGATCCCTCGTCGAGCGCCTTGCCGTCTGCATCAAAAAGGGGAAACCGGAGCTGGCCATCGCCATCCTCGGAGCCGGCGATAAAAAGCACACCGTCGCGCAGGCCCCGCCATGGGTCCAGTTTTGGTCCTCGATGATCGGTCAGCAGCACCACGCGGACCCCGGTCTTGCGAGCGGCGGCAAGAACCTCGGCACGGGTGCCTTTTGTGTGATCGGAATCCTCAGCATGAACGTGGATGACGCCGCGAAAATCCTCGAGCGCGCCGACGTCAGGAACTTCCAGCCGCGCCCGGGCGAATCGCTCGCGCGCTTGATGGGTGGCTTCGAGTTGAGCCGGCGCCATGCGCTGGGCGGCCGTGAGGCGGGCGGAATTGGTCGGAGCGCCAGATGTGTTGAACACGGCCAGCAACGCCAGGCTCAACACGAGGGACTTCATGCGCCGCACTTTAGTTTCAACCGCCACGCGTGGGAAGGCCGAACGCCCGGCCCTCCGCCTCACGCGCTGGCTTTGGAGTGAGGCGGTCTTCCTGCGAGCTGCAAAATGCGATTGAGATTTACAGAAGGGAACGAAGGGAACAAAGACGGAAGCTTTTGGACGCGTCGCCTGCTGCTGAACGCCGGCACTCATTCCGTCGTGATCCATTGGACCGCTCTCCGCCGGCCCGGGCTCCTTCTATCTTCGTTCTCTTCTGTGAGACGCTTCGTCACGGCCCTCCCACGATAAACTCCAGCAAATCCGCCATGTCCTGGGTCTTCAGACCTTCCTCCAGCCCCTCGGGCATCAACGAGCGGCCCTGGCTTTGCAGCGATGCGATATTGGCGCGGCTCACGACGCTCTCCAAGCCGCCTGCCATCCGCACGGTGACGCTGGCGCCGCTCTCGGATCCGAGAACGCCGGTGAAACTTTCGCCATCCTTGGTTTCCACCGAGTAACTCAAAAAGTTTGGAGCGACCTCGCGGTTTGGGTCCAGGATGGCAACGAGCACTTTTTCCTTCCCGCCGGCTTTGACAGTGGCGAGATCCGGCCCGAGAGCATTTCCTTCATTGCCCAGCTTATGGCAGGACGCGCAACGGGCCTGGAAAGTTTTCTGTCCGTTTATCGCGACGCCCTTCAAACCCAGCGCCGGTTTATACGCATCCACAACGGACTCCCGCGCGGCTGCCGGCGGACGTCCCAGCAGTTGCGCGGCCTTGTTGCGAAGCCCGATGTCGCTGTGGGCCCGGAGTTGGGTTTGCTGGGCCAACGACAATTCCTCGGGTCGAACCGAACGTTTGTCGATGGCATCGAGCAGCGCAGTGACGCGCTCCTTTCGCTTCAACAGGAGATTCATGATTTGAACGCGCGCATGCGGACTGAAGTGACGCCAGTTCTCGATGAGCAACGCGCCGACAAAGGAATCATGATAGCCGTCCAAGGCGGTCGCGGCGCCCAATTGGATCGCCTCGGGTTGATCCGCCCGCAGGAGTGGCGACAGGATTTCCACAGCCGCTGCCGGCTTTGCGAACCCGGTCAGTTGGATGGCTTCGAGCCGGTCTTTTTCCGCGCTGCGGGAATCCAGGGTGATTTGGCGGGCCGACGCGAGAATTCGATCGAACGCGGGAATTCCTGTTAAACGTGATGCCGACGGATCGGAGCGGCGCAGTCCGTTGAAAAGAGCAGAAAGTATCCGGAGATTTTGTGGCGTCGCCGGGGTGAGTTCAAAGCGGCTCAGGACGAAAGCCAGTTCCTTGGATTTATTTCGTGCACCGATAAGCCGCACCAGTTCCTGAATTGTCGAGGGGTCGTTGACGTTGGTTGGACCGGCTTCCGGGCCGGGCTGCAACATTTCCTTGAGCAGGCCCAGCACATTTTCGCCGACGCCATTGAGAACTGCGGCACGATACCACGAAGTGTTCTGGGTTTGGTTCAGCAACACTCGTCGCCATTGGGCTTGACGATCGTCTGTCTCCTTATTGGTCAAGTTTCCGGCCCCGATGCTCCACGCCACCTGAAAACGCACCAGCGGGTCGGGATCGCGCGCCATCCAATTGAAACCGACCGTTTCGGCCAGCCGCACGGTGTGCTGGCGAACGGAGCCATCCTGATCCGTACAAGCCACGGAAAGGTCTCCTTCATCAAGCCCCCCCATGCCATGAAGCACATACATTGCATGAAGCCGGCCCAGCGGGGACGCTGATGTCTCGATCATCGCGCGCGCCAGTGCCGCGCATCGCGGGTCCTGTCGCTCGTAAAGCAGGCGCGCTGCGGTATCACGATGCCAGCCATTCCGACTTTCGAGCGCTTCCACAAGCCCAGCGGTACCAAGCTTTCCCAGGTGCGGGAGTGGACGCTGTTCAAAATTCTGCGGCACGATGCGGTAAATGCGGCCGCGGTCGTTGCCGCTGTTGAGGTCGAGGTGCTGCTTGAGATTCGCCGGCAGCGACCACGGATGCTCGATGATTTCCCGGTACATGTCCGCGATGTAAAGACAGCCATCCGGAGCATTGGCGAATTGCACCGGCCGAAACCAGACGTCCGTGCTGGCGAGGAATTCCCTCTTGCGCTCGTCTGGCGGCCGCTCGGCGCGCAACAGGACGCCGTCAGCATAAAGTTTTTTACGGTGAACGAGATTGCTGCCCGCATCACCGATGAATGCATCGCCGACAAATTCCTCGCCGTACGCATCGCCGCGATAAATCGTCACGCCGGTGGCGCCGGTGAAATAGCCACTGGGGCGCCCGCCGCCTTCGACGGGGCCCGGCACGAGTCCCGCCACGCGCCATTGAGTGCGAAGGACGCGCCACGGTTCATCCGGGCTGATGCGGAACACCTCCGCCGCCGGTCCATCCACAGCGATGCTCACGCGGGGAGCAGGAAGGTTGAAGTAGGAATTCCGCGCGGCGTAGCGATCCTCGTAAACCATCAGTTGAATGTGATCGCTGTTACTGCACACGAATTTTCGGCCTCGATCATCGAAGCTCATCCCATGCTGGCCCCCGCCGGATTCAGCCCGCATCTCGAGGGTGCGCGGGTCGAAGGAAAAATCGCGTCCGCGCAAATCGAGAGGTTTGTTGAACGCATCGGATCGAGGGTTTGAATTCGCGTCCCGTGTGACTTTGGACGAGTGGCGTTCGGCGGCAGCGGCGGGATCGCCCGCGTGCCGGAGCCACTCGCGGACAAAGGGCGAGTCCACCAATTTCACCTTGCCGCCGCTGAAGCTGGTCGCGCCGTGAATGCGGTTGTCCAGCGACCAGTTGAACGAGTTCATCAACGCCTGGACGTTCAATTTGTTCGTGGCGAATGGAGCGTAGTCCGCAGCGAACCCCGTAAAAACCGTTTCCTTCACGTCCGCCCGTCCGTCGCCGTCAGTGTCCTTGAACCAGAAAATATCCGGTGTCGCCCCGACGAACACACCACCGCCCCAGCAGATCACCGCCGTGGGCCACGGCAGATTTTCAGCGTACACGGTGCTCTTGTCGAAACGACCGTCGCCGTCCGTGTCTTCGAGAAGCCGAATGCGCCCGAGGCGTTCCGGGCGGCGCTCCGAGTAATCGCGCATCTCGACCACGAAAAGCCGGCCGTCCTCGTCGAAGCTCATGGCAATGGGATCGACGACGAGCGGTTCGGACGCGGCGAGTTCGACGCGGAACCCGGGCTTTACCTGGAATGTGGCAAGTGCCGCTTGGGGAGGGGTGGGGGACACGCGGGGAAGCTGGGAGGCGTCGACGGTCGGTTCCGCGCCCACCGCGTTTCCGGCGAGCAGAATGCCCAATGCAATTCGAGTCAGGCGCGGATGCATGGCGGCTCGGGGATCGGGCAGGAGGAGGGCTTCCGCATTGTCCGTGGATCATTCATCGGCGTCATGTTTCCTATCATCACGCTCATCGAGGGATGCCTTGTCCTGTTCCTCGAAGAAACGAAACGCCTTATGGATGAGAAAAGCGCCGGCGGCGATGACGAGCAGCGCCATGATGGTGCCTTCGAGAACCTCCCGCTGTCCACGCGAGGAGACATTTCGCAATGAGACAATAAAGGCGATGGCAGTGCCGGCCGTGGCCAAACCGCCGAAGACCACGACCCACCGGATGAAGAATCGTT
Source organism: Verrucomicrobiota bacterium (assembly GCA_041166945.1). Lineage (GTDB taxonomy): Bacteria > Verrucomicrobiota > Verrucomicrobiia > Limisphaerales > JADJPG01 > DASTLJ01. The sequence goes on along the minus strand of JBEEGQ010000198.1, from coordinate 10,684 downwards.
TGCGGGCCAGGGACGCTTTTTCCTCGGAGTCTGCGCGAGCCATGACCCCGCAAAAGATCCACGAGGCGGCGCCAATTCCGAGTGCGATGAGAACTGTGCCCAGCGAAAACTCGAATCGAATATGGGGATGCACCTCCTTAAGCGAGTAGAGAAACGCGGCAAGCGTCCCCATGCCGAGCGCGCTGGCCAGTTTGACGACGATCAGGAGATCCCGTTCGTTGCGTGAAGGGGGCGGCGGGTTCATCAGGCTGGTTCGAGTCGCGCCATTTCACCGGCGCGGGGCGATGAATTCATTGGCTTACCGTTTTACCGCCACGATTTCGACCATGGGCGGCGTGGTGAAAAACGCGGCGGGATTGCGCGACCATTCGGCCCACGCGTTTCGAAAAGCCCGCTCGTCCCTTGGCCGGATCAGCCTCATTTTAACGAGGGTGGGCAGGTAGATATTGAAGAATGAATCCGGCCAGTTCCACAGCGTGGAACCGGGGCGCGCCAGCCGGACGATCGGACGGATGTCCCGGACTTCAAAACCGGCGTGGAGCAGCAGCGCCGGCAGCCGGCAACCGATGTCGGGATCGCCCCCGCGCATCCGCCATGAGTCGTTCACCGCATGAAACACGCGCTGAAAAATCTCGCTCTGCGGCGCCACTGTTATGCCGTCGTAACGGAAATAATCGTGAATGAGAAACACTCCGCCTTTCCGAAGGCGCCGGTGGACGCCAGCGACGACCGCTTCGGGCTTGCGAACGAAGCAAAGGACCCAGCGGGCATAAGCGCCATGGAACCCGCGCTGGGAAATGGGCAGTTGCTCGACGCTCCCGAGCGCGGTGACGATGTTGTGGAGGCCTCGGGCTGTGGCCTGCGCCTGGAGATGGGCCAAAAACCGTCGCGAAATATCGATGGCGACCACCTTGCCGCGATGCCCCACTCGTTCCGCGAGATCGACCGTGGCGAAACCCGGTCCGCAACCCACGTCCATGAGGCGCATCCCGCGCTGGAATCCGGCGCGTTCCCAGCCACGGGCGGTGTGCTCGGTCCATAACTGGTGCTGCAAGCCGAGCCGCTCGAGCTCGGCCTGCTCCGTCCCGAGGACGTATTCGATTTCACGCTTCGCCATGGGCCACTTCAAACCGGTTGGGTAAACATTTTTCCGGGATTCAAAATGCCATTGGGGTCCAGGGCGCGCCGTAGTTCGCGCATCACGCGCATCTGGGCATCGCCCGCGAATTTGGGGAGGAAATCCTTTTTGGCGAGGCCGATGCCATGTTCGCCGGTGATGGTGCCGCCCAGCCGGATGGCTTCATCGAATATTTCCTTGAAGGCTTCATGGACGCGATGCATCTCCTCCTTGTTTCGTTCATCCGTAAGGAATGTGGGATGCAGGTTGCCGTCGCCCATGTGGCCGAAGGTTCCGATGCGCAACCGGTGTTTTTTCGCCACCGCATCGACAAACCGGATCATTTTCGCCAGCTCGCTGCGCGGCACTGTCGCGTCTTCGAGGATGGTCGTGGGAGCCAGGCGCGCGAGGGCACTGAAGGCGCTGCGCCGGGCGGTGGCCAGCAGGGCGGCTTCCGCGTCGTTTTTGGCGACGCGCACCTCGATCGCCCCCGCCAGTCGCGCCAACCTTTCCATCTCGGCGGCCTCATCGGCGACCGCTGCGGGGTGTCCATCGGTTTCCATGAGCAACAACGCCTCGCAATCGAGCGGCAGCCCCACTTTTGCATAGGCCTCCACACAATGGATCGTGGTGCGATCGAGAAACTCCATCGTGCAGGGGATGATCTGCGCGGCGATGATGTCTGAAACGCATTGGGCGGCGGCATCCATCGCGGCAAACGTGGCGACCATCGTCTTTTTCGCCGCCGGCTTTGGGATGAGCTTCAGCAGGATTTTCGTGATGACGCCGAGGGTGCCTTCACTCCCGATAAAAAGATCGCGCAAACTGTAACCAGCGACATCCTTCACGCACTTGTTGCCGGTCCATAGAATTTCGCCATCGGGAAGCACCACTTCGAGGCCCATGACGTAGTTGCGCGTGATGCCATACTTGAGACCGCGCAAACCGCCGGAGTTTTCGGCGACGTTGCCGCCGATGGTCGAGATTTTCATCGAACCGGGGTCGGGCGGGTAAAAGAGACCGACAGCTGTCGCCGCATCCGCGATGGCCAGCGTGGTCACCCCGGGCTCGACCAAGAGGGTGAGGTTGGCCCGGTCGATTTCCAGGATGTGATTCATTTTCACCGTGCAGAGCACAATGCAATCAGGGGAAGGGAGGCTGCCGCCGCTGAGACCGGTGCCGGACCCGCGCGTGACGACAGCGGTTTTTGTCGAGTTGGCCAGCAGCAGGACATCGCGAATTTGGCGCGCATTTTTGGCGAAAACAACGCAGCCCGGCATTTGCGAAAGGGCGGCAGTGCCGTCGAAGGCGTAGGGGATCAAATCTTCCTGGCAGGTGAGGACCTCGTCGTTGCCGACGAGGTTGCGGAGTTGATCGAGGAATGGCGGAGCCAGAGGCATAGTCAATTCAGCCGGTTGGATAAGATGGTCGCCCGGTTGGCGCAGGGTCAAGAAAACTGGCAGCGGCGCCGTCGTCGCGAAGGCGCAGGGCGGTTGCTGGCGTTTTTGCCCAACAGGCGACAGATGTCGCGGCTCGCTGCGATGATGCCGGGTTGTTTCCCGGGCGGTGGGCAGTGGTGGCACAGCGCACGTGAAAGGCCGTCTTCAGCGGGTCACGGGCGGGCGGATCGAAAAAATTGAGGGACTTCAACGTTTTGGCGTTCTGTTTGCTCAGAAGCTGGAGTATGAGCCAAAATATTCTCGTTGTGGATGACGAAGTGCAAATCCGGGAGTTGCTCTCGGTTTACTTGCAGCGCCAGGGTTACGTTGTGGCAACAGCCGCCACCTCTGAAGAAACGATGCGCGCTTTTGCGCAAAGCCCCGTCGATTTGGTGGTATTGGACATCGGACTGGCGAATGAGGATGGGTTGCGCCTGCTCACCCAAATCAAGGCCGCTTATCCTGCCGTGCGGGTCGTGATGCTGACCGGGATGGGATTCGTTGAAGATCTGCTCCAGGAAGCGCAGCAAAAAGGGGCCGACGGATACGTGAGCAAGGTTTTGCCGCTGGACGAGTTGCTGATGGCGATCCAACGGGTTTTCAAGCCCGCCCACACCGCCAGCGCGGCATAGACGGGGAAAACGGCTCAGCGGAAAAAATTACCGTGCGCGGCAGGACAATTCTGCCGGGTGCGTCGCGGATGATTTCCCGTGGCTCAGACCACTTCGTCCGTTTCGAGGAAACCCTGCAATTGGCGAATCCGCGTCGGGTGCCGCATTTTGCGCAATGCCTTGGCTTCGATCTGCCGGATACGCTCGCGGGTGACCTTGAATTGTTTTCCCACTTCCTCGAGCGTCCGGCTATAGCCGTCGCCCAGGCCGAAACGCAGTTCCAGGACCTTCCGCTCGCGTTCGGTCAGACTTCCCAGCACATCCTGCAACTTGTCCTTCAGCAGGCTGTAACTGGTCATGTCCGACGGATTTTCCGCGGACTTGTCCTCGATGAAATCCCCGAAGTTTGTGTCTTCGCTGTCGCCGACCGGTGACTGGAGGCTGATGGGCTGCTGCGCCATCTTGAGCACAGCACGAACGCGGTCCACCGGCATCTGCATCTCGTCGGCGATCTCCTCGGGCGTGGCTTCGCGCCCGAAGTCCTGCACGAGCTGCTTCTGCACCCGCATCAGTTTGTTGATCGTCTCGATCATGTGGACCGGGATGCGGATGGTCCGGGCCTGGTCGGCGATGGAACGGGTGATGGCTTGGCGGATCCACCAGGTGGCGTAAGTGGAGAATTTGTAGCCGCGGCGATACTCGAACTTCTCGACAGCCTTCATCAGGCCCATGTTGCCCTCCTGGATCAAGTCGAGGAAGGAGAGGCCGCGATTCGTGTATTTCTTGGCGATGGAGATGACGAGCCGGAGGTTGGCTTCGACCATCTCGGTCTTGGCCTGAAGCGCCCGCGCGGCGAAATGCTTCAGCTGATCGTAACAGCGGAGGTATTCCTCGGCAGGCAGGCGGACAAATTCATCCAGTGCCTTGATTTTGCGTTCCTCGCCCTGGACCACCTGCTGCTGGGCTGTGGATTTGCGGTGCGCAGTCCATTCAGTGATCGTGCGCACGCTGGTCTGGATCTTGTCGTGGATGTTTTCCGCAACGAGCGCCATCTCTTCGATGACCTTTTGCTTGAAGAAAAACTTGGGGAACGAGTCCTGCAGCTTTTTATCAAGCTTCCGGAATTCAATCTGGTATTTGTCGCGCTTGGTCTTGTTGGCGGCGGACTGCCATCCGGAATATTTGTCGTCGACCTGCTGGTCGAGGGTCCGGACGGACTTCACCAGTTTTCGGAGGTCGCGCAGGTGCTGCTCGCGGTTCTCGATTTTTTTATCGACGATGACGCGATCGAAACGCTCCTTGGGCGGTTCCGAGATCAGCTTGTCGGCCAGGGCGATGTGTTCCTTGCCGGCAAACCCGAAGCCATAAATGATCCGTTTGAGCTCGTTCTCGGCGGTCTCGATGCGCTTCGAAATCTCGACTTCCTGTTCCCGGGTCAGCAACGGGACCTGGCCCATTTGCTTGAGATACATGCGGACGGGATCGTCCAGGATATCGAGCCGGCTCTTGTCCTCCTCCTCTTCGGGCTCGGGCTGTTTGACGCGGTCGACCTCGGCTTGATCGACGATCTCGACCTCGAGATTGCGCAGCTTGATGAGCACCTCATCCATCTCCTCGGCGCTGACGATGCTGTCCGGGAGGGCGTCATTGATGTCGTTGTAAGTGAGGTACCCCTGTTCCTGGGCCAGCCGAAGGAGTTCCTTGACCTTCTCCGTGAGATCCACGCCCGAGGAACTTTTAAAGGAACCGAGGGCTTGTTGGACCTGGGCGAGATGCGCTTCCGGGGTGAGCGCGGCGCCGGGCGCGTGGCCGTTGGCCTGCGGTTTTCCCGCGGAGCCGCCCTTGCCGGATGCCCGCGTCGAGCCCTTGGTGCCTTTGGCGGGCGGAGAAGCGGATTGGCTGGAGCCTTTCGCTGTGGGCGGGTGAGCCTTGGCGGCGGTGGTTTTTTCGGACTTGCGAGAGGGAGTCTTGGGGGGGTGAGACTTCGCCTTTGCTTTGGACATAATGACGTTTAAATGAGCTGTGAGCTCTGGAACTGAGTTCTGTTCAAAAGAGCCGTGAAATATGGTGACCACTTCGGAGACCGTCAAGTGTTGAATCTGAGTTTTAAACCAATGGCCCTGTTCGGAGGGCGGGTAACCCAGGGTAGCGCGCGGCGCGCAACCCTGGGCTGAGGGATGCAATCCCGTTGGAATTGAGATTCCCATGTATGCCGCTTTGCCATGCGCCGCCGAGCCATTGGATTTCGCCGAATGGCCTTACCCCAACGGGGTACCGTCCCTCAGCCCAAGGTTGCGAGGGACGAGCTACCTTGGGTGAAACGGAAAAAATAAAATCAACCCCAACGGGGTTGCATCACGGGGGGGCGCTGCAACCCCGTTGGGGTTGATGTGCATATCGGGGCGCGTAACCCAGGGTAGCGCACGGCGCGCAACCCTGGGCTGAGGGATGCAATCCCGTTGGGATTGAGATTCCCATGTATGCCGCTTTGCCATGCGCCCTGCGCCCCGAGACATTGGGTTTTCGGCGAGGAGGCTTACCCCCAACGGGGTACAATCCCTCAGCCCAGGGTTTCGAGGGACGAGCTGCCCTGGGTGAAATTTATTTGAGCGGGGCAAACAGGACATCGAGATCGTCCGGCGTGAGTTTAAGGTTTTCACGCCGGTCCTCGTTGAGGAGTCCTTCGACGAGCTCTTTTTTACGGGCCTGAAGGCTGGCGATCTTTTCCTCGACGGTGCCGATGGTCATCAATTTGTAGACGAAAACGTTTTTATCCTGGCCAATGCGGTGGGCACGATCGGTGGCCTGGTTTTCCACGGCGGGATTCCACCAGGGATCATAATGGATCACGGTGTCGGCGGCGGTGAGATTCAAGCCGGTGCCGCCGGCCTTGAGGCTGATGAGGAAAAGGGGCACTTCACCATTTTGGAAACGGGCCACCGGCGTCGCGCGATCGGTGGTCTGGCCGGTCAGGAGCACGAACGGGATTTTCCTCTTCGCCAGCTCGACTTGCAGGATCGCGAGCATCGAGGTGAATTGTGAAAACAAAAGGATGCGCCGGCCTTCTTCGAGCATCTCGGGAAGGAGATCCATGAGGAGATCGAGCTTCGCCGATTCCTGAACTTTCTGAGCGCTCGGCAGGCTCAGGAGCTGTGGATGACAACAGATCTGCCGCAGTTTCAGCAACGCATCGAGGATGATGATGTGCGCGCGGGACAGGCCCTTGCTGTTCACCTCGGCGCGAACGCGCTCATGCATCGCCAGCCGAACGCTCTCGTAAAGATCCCGCTGCGCGCCTGTCAGTTCGACATTTTGAATGATTTCCGTCTTGGGGGGCAGTTCCAATGCCACGGTCTCCTTTTTTCGCCGGAGAATGAAGGGAGCAACGCGCCGGGCCAGCAGTTTGCGGCGTTCATCGCTGCGCCCTTTTTCGATGGGACGCCGGAAGAGTGAATTGAAACGGGTTTCGTCCGACAGAAAGCCCGGCAGCAGGAAATGGAACAGCGACCACAGTTCGCCCAGGTGGTTTTCCATCGGGGTGCCTGTGAGGCAAAGATGATGGCGCGCCTTCAACTGGCAGGCGATCTGTGCATAAAGGGTCTTGGGATTTTTGATGAACTGCGCCTCGTCGAGGATGAGACAATGGAATTGTCGCGCCAACAACACCGCCTGATCCCGGGCCAGCAACGGATACGAAGTGATGATGAGATCATGATCCTGGATGCGCTCGAAGTGTTGTTTGCGATCGAGACCGTGCAACACGAGGATGCGGAGGTCCGGCGCGAATTTTTCGGCTTCCTGACGCCAATTTGTCATCAAGCTGGTGGGCGCGATCACCAGGCTCGGAACATCCATGCGTCCGCTCTCCTTTTCGGCAAGGAGATGGGCCAGAGCCTGGACGGTTTTGCCGAGGCCCATGTCATCGGCGAGAATGCCCGCCAGTTCATATTCGCGCAGGAATTGCAGCCAGTTTAAACCCTCCTGTTGGTAGGGCCGAAGCGTGGCACGAAGGCGGGGCGACGGGGTGACCTCGTGGATGCCCTGGAAATTCTTCAGGCGTTTGCTGAGTTCCTGCAATTCGGCGTTTCCCAGCCAGCGCCATTCCGCATCGCCAGCGAGCTCGGCCACCCGCAGTTTGTTGAGGCGCAATTTCCCCGTCGCATTGAGCGCATTGGGGTTCATCAATTCGAGCAACACTCCCAGCATCGCGCGCGCCCGGCTCACGGGGAAGGGCAGCTTGCGGCCGTCCGCCAGGGGCACGAGCACGAAGGAATCCTCCGGCATTTGGGCGAGCATCTCCGCCGACCACTCGTTCGGGCTGGCCTGAATCAATTGCAGGAGGATCGGCAGAAGGTTGAGCTTTTGGCCATCCACCTCGACCCCCAGCTCGACGCCGAACCAATCGTGCCCCGGCTCTGCCGTCGCGTCGGTGTACCAGTTCGCGGGCTCGGCGATGCGAAAGCGAAAGCTCTCGTCCATGTCCACGCGCCACCCTTTTTTTCGAAGCTTCGGCACCGCGTTTTGAACGAACTCAAACCAGTCGTCCCGCTCCTCGGCCGTCCATTCGCTCTCGAGCTTTCCCAATCGCCGATCGAAATACACGTCGCGTGCCGGCTCCAGTCCGGCGGCCCGCATCTGCTTTTCCGCCTTGGCCTCGACCGCCATATCGCGAATCACGCGTCGCAGTCGGCCGTCGGAAAACCCGTCGATAATCCTGCCCTTCGAACTCGATGGAACCGCGAAGCCGGCGTAGTCAAAGAACAGGTGCGCGAAGTTGATCGGCTCATCTTCGTCTTCCTGTTCAAAATGGCCCCAGCGATAGGAATAAGGGGAAATTCTTGAAGCCACTTTTTCCGCGTAAAGGCGCAGACAGGGAATCGGCGCCACCGCCGCAATTTCTTCCACCTCGATTTTCTGCGGCGTTGGCAGGCGGAGCGCGTCGGACCGTTTCGCCAGCTCCGCCGAAATCTGCGCCGCCGATCCGGGAGCGATCGGCGGCGCGGAAAGCCAAGCCAGAGCGACCGCATCTGGAAGGTCCGTTTGGAGCGGACCGCAAAGCCCCGCGGCTTCATCCAAATACCAGGGCGGGGCCAATGGCAGAACGATTTCCGCCGGCGGTGTGATCCGGAAGTTCGCGCGTTGCTGTCCGAGGGCATCGGCCTGCCATGCCGCGACGGCCGGCCGCGCCGGGCCGGGGTGCAGCAGCGAATGAACCCTGCCGGGTCCGTGCCAATAACAGCGTCCGGTTGCGAGGATGTCCGGCAAAACACGCGCGCCGGCCGCGCCTTCGAGCTGCGGCTCGTAGGTGTTCAGCCCTGCTTGCGCGAGGAATATCTTGCGGGCGAGCTCCATGTCGGCCTCGGGAATGATCGCGGGCTTGTCTTTCTGCAACAGGTAGCTGAAGGCGACGTTTTGGGGCTTGCCGAATTCGCCGCTTTTCAGCCGGCGCACCGCGACGAACTCAATTCGAATGCGGCCACCGCGCGCGCGCAACACATAGCGGAGTTGTTCCGTGGGGCCCGAATTCGTGCCGAACGCGAACTCGCCACTCTCCATCCGGGACGCCGTGGTGATGTCGACATTGGTCAGCCAGTTCGTCCACTGGGCATCGAGCGCCACCTTCAAGCCGTCCGGCAGGAGCGTCGAAGGGGAGGTGCTGTCGGTGAACCACCGTTTCGGATCCTCCAGCAAATGGAACAAAACGGCCGCGGCATGTTTGCAGTTGTACTCCATCGGACAGGAGCACTGCCCGTGAATCTTCAAAACCGCATCGAGCTCCTCGATGGCGACGTCCACTTCGTAGCGGGGCGAATTGGACCCTCTAACTTCCGCGGTAATTTTGCAGGCGACTTCCGTTCCACCCATCGAGCAACTCAAAACGCGGCGTTGCGCCTGGTATACCTTGCCCTTGGCGAGCGTTCCGGCATCGAAACACAAATGCATCGCACCGCGAAGCTTGGCGGGATCAATAAGTGGCACCGCACCATTTTTGAACAAGCAATCCGCAGCGTCAAAAGGTTTTCCGGGCTTGGTGCCGTTCCGCGCTACGCAGCGGCTGTAGCGCGGACTGGCAGTCCGCTGTATCGCCGGTTGGCAACCGGCAGAGCCACCAACTTACCCATGGCGAGCCGTTCATTTGGTTGCGTCGCTCACAGCAAGCCGGCGCCCTTGCGGAGTGCCACTCCGCGAAACGGCCGACTGCCAGTCGGCGCTACGATTGCGCCGCGCTGGCACGCTGCCTCAGCGACATTTGCGGAAAACCCATTGTTGGTAAGGAGGAGCGGGAAGGGGCGCAGCAATGCCGGATGAGGTGGGGCGTGCTCTCCGCATGCTGGAGGCCACTCCGACTGAAATGGGGCTCTTCCCGGCAAAGCACACCGCGGCTGTGCCCATCAACGCTCCGTCCGCGCCAGTGCACGAATTTTTTCGCCGAGTTCCGCCGACCGTTTTTCCGCATCCGCCAGGGGCAGGCCCTTGTTCATTCCCGGACGCTGGTGACCCACTTTGTTGAGCCATGCATCCTTGAGCATACGCTGCTGGTCCTGGACCAATTTTAGAATCTCCCTGCCATTCGTCTGGCCCGCCCACAGGCCTGTTGGGCTCTCCATCGCCGAAATTTTTGCCGGCGCGCCCAACTGGACGAGGATCTCCCGTGCCATCAGCCAGTGGCCAGTGGCATTGATATGAACGCCATCCCCTGCCAGCCGATACGCGGCGTTGGTGGATCGGGCTTGTGCCAGATGCCGTTTTATAGGGCCATGCACATCCACGACCTCCCAACCCTTAGTTCTTTGGCCGATGAGCCATGCCGAATAACGCTCCAGGACGTCATCATAGCCCTCGTAGGGCTCGCGATATTCATCGCGTCCCGCCGGCAGAGTTCTGCCCGCAAGCGGCACTGGATCGAAAACGGGGGGAGTGACGTGCAACACTTTGGCTCCCGCTGCGCCCGCCCGCTCCCGCAAGCGTGTCATCCCGTCCTTAAACTTTTGAAATCGCTCCGGACCGAACGGATAATAAATGCCGTCGTTCATGCCGTAACAGGCCACAATCAAATCAGGTTTCGTCTCCGCCAAAACCCGGGCGAGCCTTTCGTGGAGGTCCGGTCGCGGAAAGGCGCCGTTGGCGTGACCCGGTTCTGAAAGCCCCGACACCGTCTCGCTGGGCAGGCCCAGATTTAGAAACTCGATGCGTTTTTCGGGGAATTGGAGCGCTGCGCAGGTCTCGATGTATTCGATGTATTGCCCGCTGTAGGTGATGCTGTCCCCCAGGAAAACGACCCGTTTGACGCCCGGCAAAAATTCCCGTTCCGCCGCCGGCAGAGAGATGGCAGTGAGAACGAGGATCCACCCGGCCAGGAATGAAGCGTGCATGGACTGGGTGATTAACATCCCGAGGCGCAATTGGCCAGAGTTCCGATGGTGCGCATCGCAGCCGAGTCCTCGTTCGGTTTCAGTGTTTGGAGTCTCGGCTTCAGCCGGTCCCCGCATCGATTGCTCAACCGGCCCGTAACCGAC
>JBEEGQ010000197.1:0-10316 GCA_041166945.1 Verrucomicrobiota bacterium | reverse complement strand
GATCAGGGAAGCGGGGCTCTCTATCGAACCGTTTGTCGGGTTTGTGATGGATACCGTGACCGACGGCGAGGTTGCCGAATGGGTGAACCATAATGTGAAACGTTCCGAGGCCGAGAAACGGGCGCATGCCGAAGGCATGATGAACTATCCGAAAGCCGATGACGCCGCGATGCAGGATCGCCTCAAGCAGCGCAAAGAGGCCGCAAACCTCGGGACTCGCGACGATATTCGATGCTTTATTGATTTCATCGACGCCGACGAAAAGCGAAATCATCCCACGCCTCCCAGCGAAGGGTAAACGCACATTGATGCAGTTGGCGAGCGCGGCGCGACCGTGGCGCCGACTGGCAGTCGGCTGATTCGCCGGTTGTTAACCGGCAGGCGCCGTCCGATGCCAGTTTTCCGACGGAGGAGATCGCAGGCCGTGTGGTTTGAAGCGATTTTTACCAGCCGGTTGGAAACCGGCGATACAGCGGACTGGAAGTCCGCGCTACGATCGGAAAATAAGCTTCTTGCGGCATGGTAGCAGTTGTCGCGCTGGAGCATATTTTGATTTCCAGCGGGCCTGCGTTCGATATAGTGCGAAGCATCATCGACAGGGTCACCGGCGGATCTTATCCAGCGTTTCGCCGGCCAGCCGCAACGAGCACATGAACAGCGCGACAATGAAAGCCGTGGGTGTCTTTCCTGCAAAGCGGGAGGTGTCGTTGCTCCAGCATCCCGCACCCCGCATCGGCAGGCCGACTGACCTTCGGATTCGAACCATCGAAGTCGGAATCTGCGGCACCGATCGCGAGATTTGCACGTTCGCTTACGGCACCCCCCCTGTCGACAGCGACTACCTGGTGCTCGGGCATGAAGCGCTGGGCGAGGTCGTGGAAACCGGGCCGCGGGTGACTGGCTTCAAGGTCGGCGATCTGGTCGTTCCCACCGTCCGGCGTCCCTGCCCGCATTCGCGCTGCGTTTCATGCCAGGGTGAACGCCAGGATTTTTGTTTCACCGGCGATTTCACCGAGCGCGGAATCAAGATGGTCCATGGGTACATGACCGAATTCTTCGTGGAAGATCAGGCCCATCTCAACCTGGTGCCGCGCAGCCTGAGGGACATCGCCGTGTTGGTGGAACCGCTCACAGTCGCTGAAAAAGCCCTCGCCCAGTTGTGGCAGGTGCAAGGCCGGCTCCAGTGGGCTTCTTCGAAGGATTCGGCGCCCGGGGCGGGCAAGACCGCGGTCGTGCTCGGCGCGGGCCCGGTCGGAATTCTTGGCGCCATGGCTCTCGTCGTCCGCGGGTTCAAAACCTTCGTTTACAGTCGAAGTGCCGATCCGAATCCAAAGTCGGATTTGGTCAACTCGATCGGCGCCACTTATGTCTCGAGCGAAAAAGTTTCGCTACAGGATTTTTCCAAACTCACCGGACCTATTGATCTCGTCTATGAAGCTCTCGGGGTCGCGAAGATCAGTTTTGACGTGCTGGGAATCCTGGGCTTGAACGGCGCATTCATCTTCACCGGCATCCCTGCCGAAAAACCACCGATACCGATCGCGGCGGACACGCTCATGCGCCAGATCGTCTTGAAAAACCAGGTGCTCATAGGGACGGTCAATGCCGACCGCGGGGCCTTCGAAAGCGCCATCCGCGATCTGGTCGAGTTCAACACACGCTGGCCCGACGCCATCCGCCGCGTGATCAGCGGGCGGCATCCGATGGAAAAATATCGTGACCTGTTGTTGGGCAAAGCGACCGGCATCAAGAACGTGATTACCGTCGGCTCGTAGCGGGCCCAACGCCCGCTTTCGCTGGGCGCCTCCAAATTAATATTCATCGAGTGGCGCCTCGGAATGGACGCGAATCTCCTCGTTTGACACCTGCGCCTGTAGAATCCACCATCCGCTCATGATTATCCGATTTGCTTCCCGGGCAATCTCGACAGCCGCCTTTCTGCTCAGCGGCGCGTCGGCGATGGCCCATCCCGGCCACGGCCTGCTCGACCGGGGCGCGACCCATTTGCTGGCGAGCCCCTATCATATTGCAGTGTTGTCGCTGATGGGCGCCGGCTGCTGGATCGCCGCGCGAGTTTTGAGACGCCACGCGCGGTCAAAGCGGTTTTTGCACTGGAGCGGCAGCGCCGCGCTCGTTGCGGCGGTTGTTCTGTGGGCTGTAGGCGCCTGAGCGCCGGCGTTCATTGATCGGCGCGCGGCATTTATGCCGCTTCAAGATAGATCGGGGGGAAGGGTCCGGATTCTTTAGAGTGACTCGATTTCCGCATCGGCGCTCCGCCTGGATTTGTGGGGTAGGTCTCCCGTAGCGCGGCCGTCACCGGCTGCGAGTTCCGGCACCGTCCCGGTGCGCGGATTCGAGGTCGTAACGGTGCCCGGAGAAAGCCTGGGCGGCGGGACGCCGCCTGAACCCGCAGGCGCGGACGCCTGCGCTACGTCCCGGTGAACGCTTCGCGCATTCCCCCCCACTCGCCACTCGCCACTCGTCACTCGCCACTTTGCAAGGGCGCAAGTTGCCCCTGAACGCAAAAAAAAATTCCCCGGCGCAACGTGTCCGCCATCAAGGCGGGTGTCGCAACCGGGGAATCAGCGGGATCCTAAACTCAGGATTTCAATTTCTTCTTGGCCTCGGCGGGAATGTCGAGCTTCGTGGTGCCCACATCCTTGATCTCCACCGTGGTCGTGCGGTTCACGTCGACTTCACGGCCATCGCCGCCCTGCCGGCCGGGCACGGTCATCTTGCCAGTGATGTGGGTTTCGTATTTGGCCAGAACGCCGTCCTTGGTCCAGAACTTCGCCGTTCCTTTGAGACCAGAGGTATCGAGGGTCGGGGCCGCAGCGCCGCCAGCATTGCCACGGGCTCCGCGGCCGCCGCCAGCGCTCATCTGCTTGACCGCGTCCGCAGTCAGGTCGCCCGAATAGGCGTCGCCATCTTTTTTGAGTTCCTTGACCTTGCCGACCAACTCCTGGGCATCCGTGGCGGGAAGCTTGGTGCGTCGCGCGCGTTGAACCATGAACTGGCCGCGGCCCGGTGTGTTGCCATCGCCGGTGTCGGCGGTGAGTTCCTCGCCCGTCTTCCATTCGTCGCCGCTCTTGATGGCGACCTTGTCCCCCTTGATCACCGCTTCGCTTTTATTGGTTCCAAAGCCAAAGCTGACCAGTGCGAATCCGTCCTTGTCGGCCTTGCCGGTGGTGGTGTTGGTGCCGCCAAAACCGTTTCGGCCGCGGCCCTGACCGCCTTGTGCGGGCTGGCGACCGCCGGTTTGGGGTGATTGGGATGTGGCGGTCCAGGAATAATTGGATTTTTCGGAGAGTTTTTTTGCCGCGGACTTGACGTCCTCGGAAGGATCGGCGCCCGCCGCAGGAAGCGCGATCAGGGCCGTTAAGGAGAGCAGCAGGAAGGTGTTTTTCATGGGAGGCGTGGTGAATTGTTGTGCTGTTCAAGACTCACCATTTTACGAGCGGTTACGCAAGCGTTTCGTGGAACTGAACCAGTGCGCACGACGACAACCCGAGTCATCTGGGCCGGCCATCCCGCCGGGCTGTTTGTAACCGCTTGAAGTCACGGAAGTCGTAACCCGAGATCCTTGAATTTCCACCGCATATTTCTCGACGCACAACCGTAACGTGTGCCATAGTTTCCAAATTATTCCCATGAAGAAGTTCCCGCTCCGTTCCTGCTTTGTCCTTCTCGCCGGTTTTGCCGGATTTCAGATCCAAGCGCAGCCAGCGAACGACCTTTTTGCCAACCGCATCACCATTACCACTGTTACCACAAACGTCACCACGTCGAACGTGGGAGCGGGCACCGAGACTGGTGAAGACACCCAGACGTGCGTGCGACTCGGTGCGTCGTTGTGGTGGCGATGGACCGCTCCCGTCAGCGGCTCGGTCCGGATCACCACGATTGGAAGCAGCTTCGACACGGTCCTCGATGTTTTTACCGGAGCGGCGGTCAACGCCCTGACGCAGGTGGCCTGCGATGATAACGGCGGCGGTTCCGCCAACACCAGTGTCGTGACGTTCAACGCGACCCAGGGAGTGCAGTATCAAATTCGCACCAGCGGCAGGCGGATTGGCGGCGGATTTACCCAAACCGGCACACTTCAATTCAACATCAGCATGCCGCCGACTCTCACGATCACCGCTCCGGCCAACAATGTGGTGCTGCCCACGGGCAGTAATTTTGTTTTTTCCGCCACGGCCGCGGCCCAGGTCGGATCGATTTCGCGCGTCGATTTTTATCGGAACGGCGCCTTGCTCGGCAGCGACTCTTCATCGCCCTACAGCGTGACGGTCTCGAACGCGGCGCTTGGCTCGAACATCATGACCGCCGTTGTGATGGACACGTTCGGCCAGAGCGTGAGTTCTACGGTGACCGTGGTCGTATTGGCGAATGGGGTGACGATCACCGCGCCCACCGATGGCACGACCTACCTGACGGCCAACCCGATCACCATCAACGCCGCGGCAGCGGTCTCTGGCGGTTCGGTCACCAACGTGCAGTTCCTGGTGGACGGCGTGGTGGTGGGCCAGGACGCCACGGCGCCCTTCAGCATCTCGTGGGGATCCGTGACGCCCGGGTTGCATCGATTGACGGGAACGGGCCGGGATACCTCGGGAATTTTATACACGTCGGCTGCGGTGACCATCTCGGTCGCGCGCGCGTTGCTCACGTCGAATTCGGTCTGGAAATACCTGGATAACGGCAGCGACCAAGGTTCGACATGGAGCGCTCCCAACTTTGACGACAGCGGATGGAGCACCGGTCAGGCGCCATTGGGCTACGGGGATTCGAATGGCCGGCTGCCGTTGACGACGACCGGCTATGGACCCGACCTCAACAACAAATTCGTGACCACGTATTTCCGGCAGACGTTCATCGCCACGAATGCTTCCAGCTACACGAACCTGGTGCTGCATTTCGAGCGCGATGATGCCTCGATCATTTACATTAACGGAATTGAAGTCAGCCGGATCAATCTTCCAGCGGGAACGATTACATCGACGACTTACGCCTTGGCCAATGCGGCCGACGACGGAACCACCCTTTTTACGATCAATCTTCCCGCTGCATATCTGGTGGAAGGCGCCAACGTGGTAGCCGTCGAGATGCATCAGGATGCGCCGAACAGCTCGGACATCTGGATGGTCATGGACATTCTCGGCATTCCTTCGGTGGTCCGAAACCAGCCGCCCAATGTCACGCTGACCAATCCGGCCAACAACGGTTCCTTCCTGGAACCCTCCGGCGTGCTCGTGAGCGCCTCCGCGTCGGATGCGGACAACATGGTCACCAATGTCGCGCTCCATGTTGTGGATCTCTACGGCAACGATTTATTTCTCGGAAATATAGCGACGCCGCCGTACGAGGCCGCGTGGAACTCGCCCACCCAGGGATGGTACAATGTCTATGCGGTGGCCTCCGATGAGCTGGGCGCCGTCGCGACTTCCGCCGCCGCGTTTGTCACTATCTACGACGCTGTCGGAACTCCTCGCATCCAGATTTTTACACCGACGAACGGCGTTAGCTATGATGGCCCCACCAATGTCGCGTTGTTCGCGGGAACGACCGCGGCGAACGGGGTCACCAACGTCGATTTTCAAGCCAACGGGGTGACGATTGGGCGGCTTCCATTCCCGACATTGTTCACTCCTGTAAGCGCCAGTTACACCTGGACCAATGCAGCGTTTGGGACGCAATCCGTCGTCGGAATCAGTTATGACGCGTCGGGTCTTACCGGGACCTCCGCGCCGGTGACCATCATTGTCCACGCACCGCCGCCGAATCTGGATGCTCCGACGATCACCGGGGTGATTCCTGCCCGGGGCAACACTCTCGGAAGCCTTTCCCTGATTCAGGTCACTTTCAGCGAAAAAGTTGTGGGGGTGAATCCGTCCGACCTTCTCGTCAATGGCATTCCGGCATCGACGGTGGTCGGCAGCGGCTCCAATTACACGTTCACGGTGGCGTCGCCGGGCCCGGGCACGGCTGCGATTTCGTGGGTTGCCAACCATGGCATCGTCGATCTGGGTGTTCCGTCGCTGGCGTTCGACGCGACCGCCCCGGGGGCGACCTGGAATTATAACATTGTGGATCTGGCGCCGCCGACGATTGCATCGCTGACACCCACGGCCGGTTCGACTGTGAACATCCTCACCCAGATATCGGTGACGTTCAGCGAAGCAGTCACAGGCGTCGACGCCGCGGATCTGCTCATCAATGGCTCACCCGCGATCGGTTTGAACGGCGGCGGCGCGAATTATATCTTCAGCTTCTCGCAGCCGGCCAGCACCGCGGTCACAGTCTCGTGGGCGACCGGTCATGGCATTACGGATCTTTCGCCGGCGCAGAACGCGTTCAACGGAGGTGCGTCGTCGTGGACATACACCCTGGATAACCGCACGGTGCTGGTCCAGTCCAACGGCACATGGCGCTTTATCAAGGCGTTTGCGGAGGCGTCCTCGCCGATCGATGCCTGGCGGCAGAATGATTTCAATGACTCTGCCTGGGCCAATTCGCTGGCGCCCTTCTATTACGGCGACCCCTATAACTCGGTGACGGATCCGGGCACTCCACTGACCGACATGCTGGGCGGCAGCTACAGCAGCATTTACATGCGGACAAAATTTGTTCTCAACAATGCCTCGGCCGTCACCAACCTCTTTTTGAATGCGCAAAGCGATGACGGATTTATCGCCTGGATCAATGGAGTGGAATTGTTGCGCTACGGCATGGCTGCCGGCGACATTCCTTACAACGGCTCGGCGTTGACTGCGGTCAATGAACCGAATAACCGGGGGGCAGCCTATATCCTTTACTCATTTCCCAACCCCGGCAGTTACCTGACGGATGGGACCAACGTGCTGGCCATTCATGCGTTCAATAATCAGCCGGCGACCAGCAGCGACTTCGGAATAAACGCCCAGCTATATACCTACCTCGCCGACCCCAGCCTCGTTTCGCCGCGCGT
This sequence comes from Verrucomicrobiota bacterium, assembly GCA_041166945.1. GTDB lineage: Bacteria > Verrucomicrobiota > Verrucomicrobiia > Limisphaerales > JADJPG01 > DASTLJ01. Next base: position 3,346 of record JBEEGQ010000197.1, on the reverse strand, counting down.
CGCGAGCGTCTTTCCGTCCGCTGGCGACGTGTTTTATCTTACCAATATCATTATCACATTCACGGAGCCCGTCGCCAACGTGGACGCCGCCGACCTCCTCATCAACGGTGTCGCCGCAATCAGTGTGACGGGGGGCGCCAGCAACAACATCTATTCCTTCCGTTTCGCCCAACCCGCCTTCGGACAGGTCAATATCACCTGGGCCCCGGGTCATGGCATCGTCGATTTCGATGCCACTCCGAAAGGGTTCGATGAAACCTCAGCCGGATCGGCGTTTCAATATTCCCTCCAGAACCCCAGCGCGCCGGTTGTGGCATCTCAAACTCCCGTCGCCGGCGTTACAGTCACCAACCTCAACCAACTGGCAGTCACGTTCAACGAAGCCGTCACCGGCGTCGGAGCCCAGGACCTTCTCGTCAACGGCATTCCGGCGACCGGCATCAGCGGCGGGCCGGCCGTTTATTCCTTCACGTTTCCACAACCTCCGTTCGGCCCTGTTTCGATCGCGTGGGCGGCCAATCATGGAATCGCGGACATCGAAATTCCCGCCAATGCGTTCGACGCCAGCCGGCCGGGCAGCACGTGGTCCTATAACCTGGTGGATCAAGTGCCGCCGGTGATCGCCTCTGTTTTCCCATCGGCAGGCGCGACCGTCACAAATCTGACATCGGTGTCGGTCACGTTCTCGAAGCCCGTGGCCGGTGTCAATGCGGCCGATTTGCTGCTCAATGGATCTCCCGCCGGCGCTGTCACGGGCGCCGGTGCCGGGCCTTACACGTTCACTTTTGCCCAGCCGAACGCAGTGGTCATCAATGTCACCTGGGCGGTGGCGCATGGAATTCACGATTTGGCTGTGACGCCGAATTCGTTCAACTCGACGGCCGCCGGCGCCACATGGAATTATCTGACACCGGACAATGTGCCGCCGCAGATCGCGAGCATTGACCCCGCTCCATTTGTAACGGTGCGCACGTTGACGACGATCCGCGTCACGTTTACGGAAGCGGTGTTTGGTGTGGATACCAATGACCTGCTGCTCAACAACCGCCGGGCGACGCAGGTCACGGGCTCGGGCGCGGGTCCGTATACATTTAATTTTGCCGCTCCCTCCAACGGTCCGGTCGAGGTCCGATGGGTCTCGACAAATGGAATCACCGATCTCGCCGGGCCGCCCAATTCGTTCGCTGGCGGCGATTGGACTTACGTCGTCGATCCCACCGCGGCGTTTGCCGGCGACATCGTGATCAACGAAATCATGTTCGATCCGCCCGGTGGCAGCACCACGAACGAGTGGATCGAATTGCGGAACGTGACAGGCAGCCTGATCAATCTGACTGGCTGGCGCTTCACAAAAGGTGTCGGTTTCACATTTCCAAATGTTTCGATCGCTGCCAACGGCTACCTCGTCGTCGCCGCCAATCTCGCCGCCTTTCAATCCCAGCATCCCGGGGTCAACAATGTGGTCGGCGGCTGGACAGGCAGCCTCGCCAATTCGGCGGAAACCCTGGAGTTCAAGACCGCCCTGGGTGAGGCGGTGAATTCCGTTTCCTACGCCAGCGAAGGCGATTGGGCCCGGCGGGAACGCGGGAATGGCGCGTCGGCTATCACCAGCATTACACGCAACGGCACCACTGCCACCGTCACCGTTTTCAATCACGGCTACAACAACAACGACCAGGTGGTCATCACGGGCGCCAATCAACCCGAATACAACGGGCGCTTCACGGTGGGCGGCGCCAGCAGCACCACGTTTACCATTTCAGTCGCCTCGACCGCCGCGACGCCCGCCACCGGCAACATCGTTTCTCATCAGGTCCACGACAACGGCGCCTCCGGTTGGTCCTGGTACAGCCCCGCCGCCGGATTCGGAAGTTCGCTCGAGCTCGTCAATCCCGATCTTTCGAACAACGCAGGCCAAAACTGGCTTCCCAGCCTTGGCAGCGGCGGCACCCCGGGAGTGGCCAATTCTGTCGCCACCAACAACGTGGCGCCGCTCATCGCCAACGTCACCCATTTCCCGCCCATCCCGCGCGCCGGCGTCCCTGTCGCCATCACGGCTCGCGTTCGCGACGAATTGAGCAACGGCGTCGCGAGCGTCGTTCTGTTCTTCCGGAATCACACGTCGGGCGGCCCGCCCGGATTCAGCAGCGCCGCCATGCTGGATGACGGCGGACACAGCGACGGCGTTCCGAACGACGGCCTCTACGGCGCGGTGCTTCCATCGCAGGTCAACGGAACCGTCATTGAATTCTACGTTCAGGCCACGGACATCGGGGGTCGCGTCCGCACATGGCCGGCTCCGTCCTATGAAACGAATGGGCCGTCGGCGACATACGGGAACCCCGGGCAGTTCGCGAACGCGATGTATCAGGTCGACAACGAGATCATCACGAACACCATGCCGGCCATTCGTCTCGTCCTTTCCGGCACCGAACGCGCTCTGTTTCCACCCAGCGACCGAAGCAGCGACGCTTCTCCCAATTGCACGATGATCACCACCGACGGCGAGGGCACGCGGGTGCGTTACCTGTGTGACACGCGCGTCCGCGGGGCAGGCACCAGGACGCGAACACCTCCCAACAACCGCATCGGCATTCCCGCGGACAATACCTGGAATGGTTTGGGAGCCATCAATCTCAATTCCCAGTTCGTCCATGCGCAACTGCTCGGCAACAGCCTGGCGTTGAAATCCGGTGTGCCCGCAGAGCCCAGTTATGTCGTTCAATACCGCATCAACGGCGTCAATCCTGCCCCCATCAATCCGCCCAGCGGCAGCGCCGGGGCCGGTTGGGGAACTTTCCTGCTCCTCGAGCCTCCCAACGGCGACGTCGCTGTCGATCTTTTCCCGCTCGATGGCTCGGGCAATTACTATCGCGCCTCCACTACCGGACATAACGCGGACTTCACCTATCAAAACGGCGACCCCGCCGCGTATGTGAGCCGCGGTTATTACAAGACATCCAATCGCACCGAAAATAACTGGAGTGATTTCATCGCGCTCACTCTTGCGATGAACATGACCGGGGCGAATTCGGATTACGTCAATGCCATCAGCACCAATGTCAATGTCGTCGAATGGATGCGTTATTTCGCGCTCTCGACGCTGATGAACGATGGCGAAACGAAGCTGGCCAACGGGATCGGCGATGATTACGCGCTCTATCGCGGCGAGGTCGACAAGCGGTTCGTGATCATCGATCACGATTTCGACACCATCTTCGGCCAGGGCGACACGGGCTCGGGCTATTATCCCATCAACACCAATGCGTCGATTTTCATCATGCTCAATCCGCCGAACACCGGCAGCGGCGGCAGCGCGCCCACGGTGCCGTTGCTGCGCCGGTTA
>JBEEGQ010000196.1:0-23072 GCA_041166945.1 Verrucomicrobiota bacterium | reverse complement strand
TCGAGACTTCCGAAGGGCGCCTCCTCTACCTCGACCGGTTCCGCCAGCTGCGCTCCAATATTTTCAACGTGCGCGCCCTGACGAATCGCATCGAGGAACTCACAGCGCGGTTGCAGCCGGCGTTGAAAGACCAGGGATTGATCACCCTGGCCCGGCAACGCGAGGCGGCCGATGAATTATCCGCCCGCATCGTGGCCCGCGCCCGCGATGTCGACGCGCAACTCGATGCGGTCCGGGAATTCGTCCCCATTCCACTCAACACACCGATCGCGTTGACGAATTGGACAACGCGCACGGCTGCAGGCGATGTCCGATTCACAAATTCACCGGGCACGCTCCGAATTCAACTCAATGGAGATCGGAGCGCCGGCGCCTGGATCACGACTCTCTGGCTGGAGGAGGGCCGGTATCGCCTTGAAGGACGCGCCCGGACTCTCGCCGCCGAGGGCTCGGCGTTGAGCGAGAGCGGGGCCGTTTTTCGCGTCTGGAGCCATCGCAAGGAGACGCGTGGGGCAAGCTGGGGATGGTTTCCGTACAGTTCTCGCGACTCGAGCCTCGGCGGTTTGATTCCGGTCGCCACCAACACGACCCAGCGGCTGACGGGCGATACTCCATGGACCACGCTCATCCATGAATTCGACCTGCGACAACCGCTGGCCGATCTGCAAATCCAGTGCTCGCTTCACGGGACGCTCGGAGCGGCGTGGTTCGATCTCGCGTCGCTCAAGCTCTGCCGCGTCTCGCTTAATGTCGGGAAAACCACCGGCAAGGGTGATTAAAGAGCCGCGCGGACATCATTGGCCGCGCGCACTTCGAAGGGCGGCATCATATTGGCGGGGCAATTTCACCGGTACGCCCTCCTTCGACCACCACCGCGGAGTCTCGGTGTAAATCCAGACGAACTCGTCCGCATTTTCCAGCGCCGCGCGCACGCTGGTCTCGAAGGCGTCGGGCGTGAAATAATTCTTCGACACATTGTCGGGATCCCATCCGTTTTTGCGCCAGTCTCGATCCATCCACACTCCAAATCCCAGCGACACGACGCGTCGATACTTCTCCGGTTCGCGAACCAGCGGGAGCAGGCCGGTTTCCATCATCCGGCGCGCCTCGACAAACTGCCGCGGCTCCCTGTAGCCGTAGGATGACTCGTGGCCATCCACGAGCCGCGAGCGGCCGCGGGCGGCGTCGATCATGCCGTCCAAAAATGGGGCCAGCATTCCATAATGACATGCCGCAAGAGACACCTTGCCCCCCTGGGATTCCTGCCATGGGAGGGAGTAGCCAAATGTCAGAAACACCGTCAGGCCCGGATAACCCTCCTGAAATGCTTCCATCACCTCGCGTCCCCGCCGCCGCACCTGCGTTGCATAAACCTCCCATGATTTCGTTTTGGCATCGCGCTGCTGGCGATAGTCGAAAAGCGGCGCGTCGTATTGCTCGATGTCGAACAGCAGGCCGGGACATTTGCCCGCGCGCACCAGTCGCGCCGCAAGTCGCGCGTTGTTCATCACCGCACTGTGATCATCAAACCAATCCATCCGGGCGGGAGTCGTGTTAAACCGCAAAAAATTGTGTTTGAAACGCGCCGGCGAGAGTCCCCTTAAATCATCAAACGCGCCCTTCAAGTCCGCCTCGGTGAAGGCGTTGGTCCCCCATGCGTCCCAGGTAAAACTCCCCTTCCGGCTGCCAGACCGCACATAGTCGGCGTGGAAAACGCATCCATCAAAAGGCGAGCGTTCCATTTCCGCCAAATGCTCCCGCAAAAATCCGGTGCCCGGCTCGTCCCAGCCGAACTCGATCAGCTTCCTCGATTTCTTCTCCGCGCCCTCCATCGTCGCGCTGGCGAGCACGACCATGAAAAGCCCCGCCACGACCCATCGCTTTGCTGGCATGCCGCAGTTCACCACATCGGGGGCCATTGTGAAGTCTCATTTCATCCCGCCGCATCGCATCGACGCTCGACGCCTCCTCTCCCCGTCCCTCTCCTCCATTTCTGAAATGGAGGAGAGGGTGCCCGGAGGGCGGGAGAGGAGGCGATCGGCAAAAATTTAAAAGCCCTCCCCCGCAGCTCTCCATTGACGGAACGCCGCCTCCGCGGCGAAATTATCACTCACACCGCCGGCTCGTGCAGAAACGACGTTTTCAAACCAAAACTCTCAACCGACGCGCGCCCAGGCCTGCCCTCATCGTCACTCATGAAATTCTTCAATCTCCTTCGGCTCATGCCCATCACTCCAGTTGCAGTCGCGTTCGCACTGGCGGTTTTCGCCTCAGGAACAATAGCGGCACGCCCGGCCGGGAAAGGATTCGTTCTGGTCGAGAACGGACAGCCGGCAGCGACAATCGTCATAGCGGCAAATCCCTCCACCAATGCGCGTGCTGGGGCTCTCGAGCTCCAGCGTTACATTCGCAGGATGACGGGCGCGGAACTCGCCATCGCGACCGACGAGCAGCCCCGCTCCGGTCCGGTGATCCTCGTGGGCGCCAGTCGCTGGACGGATCAGACGCCGGAACTGCGCATTCCCTCGGGTGTCACGCGCGAACTGCGCGAGGAAGGATTCGTTATCCATTGCCGGAGCAACCGGCTGGTGCTGGCCGGGAACGATGACGCTCCTTACTATGGGACCCGTTATGCCGTCGCTGAATTGTTAAATCGACTGGGGGTGCGCTGGTTCATGCCGGGGGATTTTGGCGAAGTCATTCCCCGCCGCCGCGACCTCGCCGTGCCCGACATGGATGTCCGCCAAAGCCCTGATTTTCCCATGCGCAATTACTGGCAGCATTACCGCGGGCGGATGGGGGATGAGGACACCGAGTGGAAAATTCATCACAAGCTGAATCCGCGAATGGAGAAATGGTTCGGCGTGCCGAGTGATTCGTCCATCCGCAATTACATCCCGGGCAAGGAGGATTTCAAGGCGCATCCGGATTGGTTTGCGCTGCAACGCGACGGCAAGCGGGACGAGCACATGGTCTGCATGACCAGCACGGGCATGGTGGCGCATTTTGCGGAGCGCGCGAAAACCGAGGCCCGTGCCGGCAAACGTTACTCAGCCTTCGCGCCCGATGACGGCACCCCCCGATGCTTCTGCGGCCGCTGCCAGAAGCTGGCCAACGGTTTCGACGGATATGGATCCAACGACCGGGATCCGCTCCCGGAAGCGTCGATCAGCAACGAATGGTTTCATTTCGTCGACGCGGTCCTCGATGAGGTGAACCAGGAGTTTCCCGACCATAAGATCGTCACCAATGGCTACGCCAACCGCGACATCCCGCCAGAGCTTCCCTCCTTCAACCGGCGCCGCAATCTCGTCGTGATGTTCGCCAATATCTGCGCCTGCACGCTGCACGCGTACGATGATCCGCGTTGCTGGCAGATGCGACGCCAGGGTCAGATGCTCGAGCAATGGGCGCGTCTCAGCGACAAGGTTTGGGTTTATAATTATAATTACACGATGCTCGTCAGCAAATTCACCATCACCCCGATGGTCCATCGCGTGCGCCGCAATATTCCCCTGATGAAACAATGGGGTATCCTCGGATTTCACGACCAGGATGAATCGGATCTCACGCTCTCCGGCCTCCCCACGCGCATCGTCCGCGCCGCCCTCGAATGGGACACCAAAACCGACGTGGACGCCCTGCTTGCCGACTTCTATCTGCAATGGTTCGGGCGCGCCGCCGCGCCGATGAAATCCTACTATGATGCGCTCGAATCCGCTTTTGAGAAAACCACCTCGCACGGTCACGAGGATGTTGTCCTCAATTCCATCTATACCCCTGCCCTCCTCAAGACACTCGAGGCAGCCATTCGCCAGGCCGAACGACGCGCGGAGTCCGATTCGGAGAAAGCCCGCGTCGGACTCGAACGCCAGATGTTCGACTATCTTCGCGATTACGTGGAGATGGAAAATGCGAAGCGCGAGTGCCAGTTCGCCAAAGCCGCTGGCTTCGCCGAAGCGCTCACGAATCGCCAGGCCGCGTTCCATCGTGTTTCACCCTTCCTTGGCTACGAACCCTACGCTGTTTACGGGCCTGACTGGGAAACCAAACGCCTGCGCGGATTCGCGGCGAAGACAGACGGATCCGAAGGGAGGCTCCTTGCCGTTCTTCCCGAGTGGGCGCGCGTTCACACCGACCCTTCCGATGACGGCCGCTACGAACGTTGGCAGGAAATGAAGCGGGATGATTCCGGATGGAAAAAAATTCGAACGACACGCGGATGGGAGGACCAGGGCTTCATTGACGCTGAAGGTCATTCGTATCGCGGGCTCATGTGGTATCGCCAGGACGTGGTTCTGCCCGGCGATCTCACCACGCTCTCAGTGTGGCTCTGCGCGCCGGCGGTGGTGGACGAAGCGTGGGTATGGGTCAATGGCCAGTATGCCGGCCATCGCCAGCACAAGATGCCATGGTACCGGCCCCACGGAATCGATTTGGACATCACAAACTTCGTTCGCCCTGGTCAAGTCAACCAGATTACTGTTCGCGTGCTGAACAATGTGGATGTCTTTGGCGCCAGCGGCATTTACGAACGGATGTTTATCTACGGCCGCAACAAGGAATCGGCACGGCCTGGGCCATAACTGGAAATCCGTCAGCTCGCTACATCTGAAGAATCCGATCCCCTCCCCGCGATCCACCGTGAAGCGGCATAAATGCCGCGCTCTAGCTTCGTCAATTACCAGACGACATAAGCCATCCGCTTAAAAGGAATTGGTGCGCCAGAGAGGAGTGATTGCCCACATATTGATGGGCGACAGGCTGCGGCCGAAGCGCAGGTATTGAACGCTGCTGTCCACAAACCCATACACCGAACCGCCTCCTCCGGAATTGCTGGCACGGGCGCTGTGACGCGTCTGTTCGAGTTCCGTGATGTCATTGCCAGTGACACCCGCCCGGGTGTCCTCCATGAAATCCATCCAGGCATGTCCTGAATTGGATTCCTTCTCGCCAAACGTGATCGTCGCGGAGGGTTCCAGAATGTCATTCTGGGTGATGGAATTGGTCACGCGAAAAGCTCCGAAGTAATCATTCCAACCGTTGAATATGTAACTTCGAGGCGCCACATCCGGGGGGGTCGACGCCGGACTCCCCACGGAACGCGGAAACTCAATGTCGCTCGGACAATGCAGGATCGCGAGACTCTCATAGCCTTCATAGAGCAGCGCCGGCCAATAATCGCGGCTCAGGCGCGTGGGATATTTATCCTCATAATCATTGCAATACATGTGCAGCGCGATGCCGAGCTGTTTTGTGTTGTTAATGCAGGCAGTTCGACGGGCCATCTCTTTCGCCTGCGATAACGCCGGCAACAACATACCAGCGAGAATCGCAATAATCGCAATGACAACGAGCAGCTCGATTAGGGTGAAAGCACGCCGCTGGGCAGCAGGGAGGCCAAGCCTGGAGGTCCGAATCGTGACCATCCGGTTCAGCTGAGGGAGGCAAATTCGGTGAAAGCGATACATGGCGAAACTCGACACTAAAACCCAACGTTAAACTGGACCCTATTGGACCGGATAAAATTCCAGCGCATTCACAAGCAGTTTCAGATCCTAACACATCCAGCAGGCGTTGGGGCGAGCCTTTTCTTTGACAATGGGAATGCCTGTCCATCCTGCTTGCAGCCTTTATACGTCCTACCTCGACTGATTTATCCAATGCATCCTCATCATGAGCCGGCCTATTGAATTGCATTGTGCAAAACTGGGCAAAGCGAATATTGCATTTTTAAAGATTGGAGAAGGAAACGACTGCTATCGGCATCTTAAGCAGCCCGCGCCCTCCTCTCCCGCCCTTCGGGCACCCTCTCCTCCATTTCTGAGATGGAGGAGAGGGATGGGGAGAGGAGGCGTTTCTGTTCGGCGGTTACTGAACAGGTAGGTAATAGAGAGGGCGTTTCTCTCTAATTTTTCTTGCAAACAGAACGTTTCACTGCTTTGATCCTTGTCTCTTTAAGTGGCCCGCGTTGCAAGGTTTGGCGCAGCTGTTTTGAAGTAATCGATCCCGCGAATCGCGTTCTCAATTGACTCTCTATGAAAGCTATCTTGCTGCTCTGCACCGTGGCGGTCGCCTGCCTGGCGTTCGACCTTCGCGCGGCCTCGGTCGGTCCCGGAGGTTACACGACGGAATTCACCACATTGCCCACCGCTGCGGATTGGTCCGGTCGAGGTATTGGTGGATTGGTTGCCGACATTGTCACAAGCAACGATCTTCAAATGGCGGTCCAATTGCTCGACGCTTCCACATTTACCGCTCCGCTCACCAGCACCAGTTCCAATCCGCCCATCGCATCCGCGGCCGGCGCTTATTGTGATGCCGGCTATATTCAAACACGGCCGAATAATGTCAGCTTTACCGCCCTGATGGCCACGTTGAGAAACACCACCGGTTCAAACGTCACCACCGTCAAGATAAGCTACAAGTTCGCCACTAATCTTCTCTCCGCGGAGCAGGTGGTTGGACAGCTTGTTTTTTACAGTCTCACCGGCGACCCGGGAAGCTGGGTCATCATTCCCCCATTTTCCATCGCTCAAAAAGGGACGCTGACCGCGTCGTTGAACATCTCGTGGAACGATGGAATGCCCTTGTATCTGCTCTTCGCGGACGACAACGGTCCCGGCACGGATACCTCGTGCGAAATCGACAGCTTTGCGGTGATGACATCCGGCGGCGCACGGGTCGTCCCCCACGTCAACATCATCAGCCCGACCGAAGGATCCGCAGTCCTTCAAGGCGTCAACATGCCCGTGAGCGTTGTGTCCAGCAGCGCTATCACGAGCGTCAACTTCTATGACGGGGCGACCTTCGTGGGAACGGACACCAGTTATCCGTTTAGCATCACCTATAGCAACATGGCCCCTGGCCTCCACTCCATTCAAGTCATTGGCTTTGGCAACATCAGCTCCCCCATCGTCCACGTCACCATAGTGTCCAATCACCCTCCGACCGTCGCTCTCACCACCGTGCCCGGCGGCACGGTCCTTGTGGGGTCCAACATCGTCAACACCGCCGTCGTGACCGACAATGATACGGGTGGTTCCATTGCCCATGTGGAATTCTATCTGGACGGCACCCTTAAGTATACAGACACGACGTTTCCATACACCTACGACTACTCCGACGCCACTGTCGGGCAGCACCGGATTCAGGCGGTCGCGGTGGATCAATTCGGCGCGCGCGGCACCAACGCGAATACCCTCATCGCCACAAATCCCACCGACGTCGTGGTCCTGGTACCCAATGGTTCGACGTGGAAATATTTCGACCAGGGCATCGACCAGGGTACTGCCTGGCGGCAATTGGGCTTCAATGATGTGGGTTGGAGCAACGGCGTGGCGGAGCTCGGGTATGGAGATGGAGAGGGCCGCCGTCCCGAGGTGACTGTTGTTGGGTTTGGAACCAACAGCGCCGCGAAATATCCCACAACTTACTTTCGCAAGACCTTCAATGTGTCTCAACCGAACCTCTATGGAAACTTGATTGTCCGGCTTCTCCGTGATGACGGCGGCGTCGTTTACATCAACGGCACTGAAGTGTTCCGCTCCTATATGACCAATGGCCTCATAAGCTACGGCACTCTCGCGGGACCGGCGGGAGCGGGGCCACAGGTCGAGGATGACGGCACGTTTTACCAGGTCACCAATGTCAACCCGTCGGTTCTGGTCAGCGGCCTGAACGTGGTGGCTGTCGAAATTCACCAGGAAGATCCCGGGTCCTCAGACATTAGCTTTGACCTGATGCTCTGGGCGCAGGGACGGTATCTTACCTTGAGCCTCATTAGTCAAACCCAGGCAGTGGTATCTTGGACAGCCCCATCGGCAGGGTATGTACTGCAGTCCAAAACAAATCTCAACTCGGCGAGTTGGAACGCAGTTACGGAACCGGACATGCCCGACGCGACTTCCCACCATGTTCTCATCGACACCGCAAAGCGTCAGCGATTTTTCAGGTTGTTCCATCCTTGAAATAGCGGCAATGGCCGTGCGAAAACTAACTCAACGACATAAGGTTCCAATGATGTAAATGTCTTCCGACGGCGCCGTTTGCGGGTTGGTTTGCTTCCTGCTGGCAATCGGCGCATCAGTATCCAGTTTGCTTTTGTTTTAGGGCGAAAATCGGGACGGGACAAAATGAGACAGACTCGGCAAAAATGGCGGGGCAATGGATGGCCTGTGCAGCGCAGTTTTCGGCCTAACGGAAAGTCAGGTCTTTAACGAACAGACATCCAGACGTGGTTAAGCTCCCCCATAACAAATACGCGCGAAAGCATGGTTATGCATTTGCGCGCTGGCCCGCCGCCTGGCGGTTTATCCAGCCGTATGCGGTCAAACATTGGCCCTGCCTTGCGGTGGGCCTGGTGGCAGCCTTGGCCGCGGTGGCGATGCGATTGGCGGTGCCTTGGGCCATGATAGCCGCCATCAAACCAGCCCTGGCCGCCGCCGCGAACCATCTCACCCAGGAAACCACTCCTACCTTGGAGGCATGGATGGTTCCCGGCTTGAAGCTCGGCGCGTTAATTGTTGCCATGTTCTTTCTTCTTGGCTGGGCAGATTTCATGGAACGATTGTATTTCGCACGATTCGTCATCCGGACAGTGCGCAATTTGCGCGCTCACATCATGAATCGAGTGCTCCAGCAGAATTATGGTTCCATCGAACGGGGCGACATGGTCGCCCGCTTGATTGGAGACACTGCCCGCCTGAAAACCGGGCTGAACGGTTTCCTGGTGCATATCTCCGCGAGTGTCGTGCTCTTCCTGGGCATCACCGTCGTCCTTTTCTTCAAAAACCACGAACTGGGCCTGCTCCTCGCTGCGGGCGGCGTGGTCATCGTCGGCATCACTCTCGCAGGCGCGGCCGCTGTGTATCGGCGCTCCATCAAAAACCGGAGCAAGGAGGGCGAATTGGGAAATCTCATCACCACCCCTGCCCTGACCGAGGCGAATCGCGAGTATCTGGAAAAGCTGAATCGTTCGAGCGGAAAACAGCAGACGGTGGTGACCAAGTTGCAGGGCTACACGACTTGGGCGGTTTACTCGGTGTTCGGCGTCGTCGTGGCATTGGGCCTCCTTCTGGCCCTTCGGGAGGTCGCTGCTCATCGAATGTCAGGCGGTGTCGCCATGGTTTTTGCGCTTTACGCGATGCAGCTGCGAACGCCTGTGGTTCAGTTTGCACGTCAGGGTGCGGGCACCGGCAAGATCGTCGCGTGCTCGGATCGGCTCGAGGAACTCCTGCTGCAACCTCCCTCCCAGGCCGAACAAGCTGCGCAACCTATTTCATTATGAATCAGCAGTGGACCATCCAAAACAACCACCGGGCATTTCCTGAGTTATGAGCTGTAAAAGTTTGCCTCCTGAAGACACAGCGTTGCCATTGCAGGCGTTGATCCTGGCCGCGGGCCGGGGTCAGCGCTGTTGCCTTCAAGCCAACACCTCCAAAGCCCTTCTCGAGATCGGGGCCCGCACCCTGATCGAACACCAGGTCGCTTCCCTGCGAAAAATCGGCGTGGAACAGATCGGCATCGTCACCGGCCACGCAGCCGAGCAGGTTCGCGCCATCGCCGGCGCCGGCTGCGAATATATTTACAACGCACTGTATGCCGAGACCAACAGCCTCTATTCGCTCTGGTCCGCCCGTCATTGGTTGAAAGGCTCCTTCATGCTGCTGAACTGTGACGTCCTCGCGGATCATCGCATCTATGAGCTCGTCGGACAGGCCCCCGGTTCCGCGCTGGCCTATGACTCGGCATCCGGCAATGAAGATGAGCACATGAAAGTCAGCTTGACCGGCGGCCGCCTCGCTCACATCGGCAAGGACCGCAATGGCCATCCCATCCATGGTGAGAATGTCGGCATGCTGAAATTCTCGGGCGCCGCGGGGGGATGCCTCATGCACGAGGCGGACCGGCTTGTTCTGGAAGGAGTCACCAACACCTGGGCGGCTGCCGCTTTAAATCGGCTCGCGGCACAGGTCGCTATTCAATGCATCGACGTCACCGGACTGCCCTGGACTGAAATAGACGACCAATCGGATTTAAAAAATGCCCGTGAACGCATTTTGCCCCGGTTGAACCTCGCCTGATTCCTCATTCCCACTCAAAACCTGCCAATTAACGTCTATGCGTCTTCTATTCACGGGCTATGCGCCGGTGCATTTTGTCTGCTTTCGACGCCTCTATTCCAAACTGACCACCTTGCCCGGCTTGCAGCTGTTTGTAGCCGGCGGTCTTCGCACCAAAACCGACGACGGAACCGTCTATGACCCCGCCGGCCTTTACAAGCGGTTCGACGTGCCCGATGAACAAATCCTCAGCATGGAACAGATCAAAAATGAGGATTTCGACGTCGTCCTGGCCGCCAACACGAAGTTGATAGAACCCCGGAGCGCCGGCCTGCGTGTCCAACTTTTCCACGGGCTCTCCTTTCGAAATGTGGCGGTCCGCAAACCCAAGAGCCCGTGTGACCAATATTTTCTCATCGGCCCGTATATGCGTCGCAAGTTTGCGGAGGCCGGGCTGATGCACGAGGATGACGGCCGCGGCATCAGCATCGGTTTTCCAAAAACCGATCCGCTGCTCAACGGAGAGATGCACCGCGACGAGGTGCTGCGCCACTTCAAACTCGACGGCAGCCGCCCTGTCATTGGCTACGCGCCTACTGGCCAAAAATATAATTCGCTGGAAACCATGGGCGAGGAGGTCATTCAAAGGCTGAAAGCCACAGGCCGCTTCGACATTCTGATCAAACCCCACGATCATCCGAAGCGGGACATCGATTGGTTCACAAGACTGGCGCCTCTCGAGGATGAGCATACCCGGGTCGTTCGGGATGCGGATGTCATGCCGCTGCTCTTCGCCTCCGACCTGCTCATTACCGACGCCTCCTCAGTCGCCAATGAATACTCCCTGCTCGATCGTCCCATTGTCTATCTCGATGTGCCAAAATTACTTCTCAAAGCCATGGAAAAAAATCCGGGAATGGACCTGGTAACCTGGGGCCGGCGCGCGGGGCGCCTTGTGCATACGCCTGACAAAGTGGTGGCGGCCGTCGAGGAGAGCCTCGGCGATCCAAAGGGCTACGCACCCATCCGCCGGGCCATGGCACAGGATCTTTTTTATAATCCAGGACACGCCACCGAGGCGGCGACAAACTGGCTGCAACAACGGTTGGGATATCAGGCGTAGTCGCCTCCCCTCCCGAGGGACGCTCCTCCTCTCCCGCCCTTCGGACACCCTCTCCTCCATTTCCGAAATGGAGGAGAGGGAGGGGAGAGGAGGCGGTTCTGTTCGGCGGTTACTGGGCAGGGAGGGTTCACACGGTCGGCATACCCTTGACTTGAACATGGATTTCACGACGATGAATTGTGTCCGCTAAGAAAAAAAAGTCGCGCAAAGGCGGTTCCATTCCTCAGCTATTTGAGGTTTTGCGGCTGCTCCATCCGTTCCTGCATTCTTCCAGCGGACGCGTGGGCTTCGCAGCGCTGCTGGCCGTTTTTCTTTCGCTGGTCGAAGCCGGCACCCTTCTCCTCGTCGGTTTTACGATCGATTCCATTCTTAATCCGCTCCGGGGAATCGCTCCCGCGCCCGCTCCTTTTTTTGGCAAGGGACTTCTCCTCGGACTGCTCGTCGCGTGCGCGTTGCTGCGGGGTGCGTTGGTCGCCCGGTTGCGATGGCTTGCCGGACGGATCGGCGAACGCACCGCGGCCAGGCTCCGGGATCAACTCTGGGAACAGCTGCAATATCTTCCTCTCGATTATGTCCGCACCCGGGGTCCGGGCCGGCTGGTCCCCCGCTTCATCAACGATGCGCGGGCTGTGCAACGGCTCGTCACCCACGGCCTGGCTCAGCTGATACAGGCGCTGTCGCTCATCGTCGCAACGTTCGCGGCCCTGGTGCTTCTCAATCCTCGAATGGCGCTCGCGGCCGGTGCGGTCCTTCCATTTGTCGGCTTCGCCTTCTGGCGGCTCATGCCGCGCCTTCACGACGAAAGCCGCGCGGCGCGCCGGCGCAGCAGCACCCTCAACAGCCATCTTCATGAACGTCTCCTCGGCATGGCCACCATCAAGGCTTTCGTCCAGCACTCGATCGAATCGGACAACTTCACCGAACTCAATCGCGACCTGGCGCGGCGTGGCGGACGGCGCGCCCTGCTTGCCTCTTATTTCCGCGGATGGAGCGCCACTGGCATCGCCCTCGCCGGGGTGGCCGCCCTCGCGCTGGTTGGCTCCGAAACCGCGGCCGGACGCCTCACGACTGGCGGGCTGGTCGCTTTCTATGCGTTGCTCGGATTGTTGCTGCCTGCCTTCCTGAGGATCGCTGCCGCCAATGATTATTTTCAGGATGGCCAGATTTCGTTGTCCCGGATCATCCGGATTCTCGAACTCGACGTCGAGGGCCCATCGACAAACAAAGCGCCGGATCTCAAGGTGACCGACGGAGAAATCCTGGTTCAAAACGTCTCCTGTCAGCTCGACAAAAAAACCATCCTGCTGCCCGAAACGACTCTGCGGGCCCGGCGGGGCGCGCTCACTGCGATCGTCGGCCCGGATGGCTGTGGCAAAACAACCTTGCTCGAATTGCTGGTCCTTTTTCGCTCCGTTTCCAAGGGAAAGATCCTCATCGACGGGCAGGATATCACCGCGATCTCCCTTAAATCATTGCGCTCGCAAGTGGGATTGGTCTCTGAGGACTCTCCGTTGTTCGACGGCACCATTCGCGCAAACATTGCGTATGGGTTGCCGTCCGATGCTCCGGTCGATCAGCTTCGCAAAGCCGCTCAACTGGCGGGCGCCGATCAATTCATCGAGAAGCTTCCCAAGGGCTGGGACACCCGCGTCGGCCGCGGCGCATCGCGGCTGTCGCATGGTCAACGCCGCCAATTGGCTCTCGCCCGCGCGATCGCGGTGAATCCGCCCATCCTTCTCATCGATGAACCGGCATCCGCCCTGGACCCCGAGACTGAAGCGTTATTCGCACAGACGCTGCGCACGCTTTCCCGCACCAAGACCATCATCGTTACCGCCCGCCGATTGCCCGGTTCCCTTCTTCCCGACCAACAATTCACGTTGCCACCCAACCCCGGCAGAAAGCCGCGCGGTGCAAAGGAAAATTCGGGCGTTCGTCCCTCTGACGACGAGGAATCCGATGAGCATTTCAAGGAGGACGAGGACTAGAATTCGGCCGAAATCGGCATGAAAACCCATGAAAAGGCTTGCCCCACCGCTGGCGCCGTTTATCCTTTAATTACTTCGTGAGTCTTCAACAATTCAATCAACCTCTTTCCCGAAAAGCCGCCCTTCGCACTGTCGGTTGGGTGCTCCTCATCCTTGCCCTCGGAGTGGGAGCGCGGTTTGCCTGGGTCAGATATAAGGCCCGTCCGCTTTCTGTCGCTCAAACCCGGGCATCCATTCGGGCCTATCTCGAAAGACAATCGGGCATCGGCAGGTTCAGCCCCCTTCAGCTGCCGGATACATCCACCAACTCACCAGCGGCTGGCGATCCCGCGGATTCCACAAAGGCGGACAAAAAGAAGAAACGCAAACTGCGCTCGCCGGCTGAAGAGATCGCCCGGGACTTCAGCCGTCACGTCAGCGAAGCCAACGATTACAAATCCATTTACCGATTGATCGGTGAAAACCTCGCCGGCGTGGATCAACTGCTCGCCGCTCACGATCCCGAACAAACCAAATCCGCGCTGGTGCTGGCTGTGGAAGCGACTCGCGCCGCCCTGGACCCGGCCAAAAACGGATGGCTCGCCGCGCGCATCGCCGAAGGCTATCTCTGGCCCAACCTCGATGATGCCCCGACATCGGATAAAAACGCGTTGGACCCCGCCGGCCTGCTGGATCTCTCGGAGGAAGCATTCAAGGCCGCGGACGAGATGGATAATCTCATTCGCAATTACCGGCTGCTCATCGTCCGGTCAGCCCGCCCTGCGAAGGCCGACAAGCTGCGGGTGCATCTTGCCAAACTCCTCGAGGATGCCGAACGCTTTCCAGACGCCCTGCGGGTTCTCCACGAAGTGAATGAGACGAACTCCACGGCTTTTGTCCGCCGCCTCACGTCGGTTGAGACCAAGCTGCAGCAACAGAAAAAATATCGATAGCCCCTCCGGCCGCAGTCGAGCTAACGAGACTCGTACCGATTCCTCCCCTACCTGTCCGAGGGATGCGGCGCGCGCCATTTATGCCGCATCAAGGTGAGTCTCATCACCTCGTCTTCTACGCATTCGGAAGTAGCAGTCACAGCGCGACACACCCTCCCATTCGTCATTCGTCATTCCCGCCAATCACTGGTCACTCGCCACTCGTCACTGGTTACTCCACCGTCCACAGCGTCAGCGAATCCTTGTCCTTGATAAAAATCCGGTTGCCCGATACCACCGGATAAGCGTGCGTCTGCGATTCAGCCACCTTGATCCTGGCCAACTCTGAATAACTTTTGTCGCCGGGTTTGAAGACCACCAGTTCGGAACTCGGCGTTAAAGCCAAAAGGACGGAACCCGCATCGACAATCGATCCGTAGCCACCACCGCGGCCTCCACCACCGCCGCGTCCACCGGGTGCGCGAAATCCGCCGGGCCCTCCGGGACCGCCCGGACCTCGCGGGCCTGGAGGCCGTCCCGGCTCCCCAGGTCCTGGAGGATCGGCCGGAGCCAGGTATGCCCCGGGCGCGCCGGGACGATTGCCGGGTCCTCCCGGTGGCGGGCCGCCCGCCGGGCCCACCGGAGCATTCCACGCCAGCTTGCCCGTCTTGGCATCGATGCAGAAAAGTTCGTTTCCTTGCGTCAAACCATAAACCAAGCCGTCTTTCAGGATTGGCGAGTTGAACTGGACGGATTTATCGGGGTTGCTCCACAGTTCGTTCGCCACAAAACCATCGCCCATTTTTTCCAGCTTAACGGCTTTGGTCCCGCGCCCGGATCCAGCGTAAATAAGGGTTTGTCCATCGACAATCGGAGAGGCGGCATTGTATCCGCCCATGCCTTGGGGAGCGAAGGCTGTTTCCCACGCCAGTTTTCCATCTCCCGCATTCACTGCCACGACACGGCGTTCCGTCATGGCGATGATCAGCTTCGCGCCGCCGACCGTCATTACCGAGGGGGACGAGTAGGCGGGACTGTCGCCGCTCCATTTCCATTTTTCGGCGCCTGTGTTCAGATCATACGCAACGAGCGCGCCATTGTTGCGTCCACCCAGTTGAGCGATGCACAAGCCGTCGAGGATCAGCGGCGAGCTCGACGGGAAAAAATTAGGCCAGGACTGGAATTCATCCTTGCGCCAAAGTTTTTTGCCGGTCGCTGCGTCGAGACAGGAGATCATGCCGCGAACGCCGAGGGTGACGACCTTGCCGCTGGCCACCGCGGGGGAGCTGCGGGGTCCCGAGTAACTGGAGGCCGGCCCGGTCGCGCCGAGCGCCTCGTATTTCTCCTGCCAAATCTCCGTGCCAGTGGCGGCATCCAGACAGCGGGCGATTTCATTCCCATCCTGCCTCGAGAATACATAGAGCTTGCTCCCCACCAGGGCGGGTGTGGCCACGCCATCGCCGACGGTGACTTTCCATTTTTTGGTGAGTTCCTTGGGCCATGTTTTGGGCGCCTTGAAGTCGGCGGCCTTGGCATCGCGGTTCGAGCCGCGCCATTGGGGCCAATCCTGTGCAGGAAGGCCGTGGGTGACGAGGAAAAGCGCGCCGCATGCGGTCGCGACCATCGTCCATTGTGGATATCTCATTGAAGCTCCATCTGTTGATCGGTTTTGTTGAAAGCTGCTGGGCGTTTGGGAACTTTACGGTTGTTGCATCGCATCCATGTGACCCTCGCGACGCTGCAACGGTTTCATGAATCTGGGAATGTGAGAGGAGGAAGTGGCGGAAGGGGAGGGATTCGAACCCCCGGTGGCCTTCGTCACGCGGTGGAAGTCGATGAAAGCGTTTTTCCCTCAGCAATCCGCTTGTGCGCCTTCTTTAAACTTGTATCCACTTCCAGCGTTTGCGTAGATAATACGCATATGCCATGGCTCTACAAACAACGAGGGTCCCGGTTTTGGTGGCTGGGATACCGCACCAACGGCGGAGAGGTCCGACGCAGCACGGGGCAACTCGACCGCGCCGACGCCGACAAGCTCCTGGCGCAGGTTGAAACGATGCTCTCCGCACAGAAGGCCGATCGGCTGACTGACGAGCTGTATCGGGGCATCACCGGCCGGGCCCTGCCCAACATCACATTGGCGGCCTCGCTTCGTGACTGGGTGGCGGAGGCCTCGAGGACCACGGCGCCGAAAACCGCGGAGCGATATCGGCGCGTGGGTGAATCCTTGAGCACCTTCATCGGGGCATCTGACAAGGTTCCATTGCTGCGCGACATCACCCCCCAGCAAATCCGCGCCTTTCTGGTGGACCGGCTCGCTCACGTTTCAACCAGCAGCGCCAACCTGGACCGGAAAATTCTTTCCGTGTTCTTCCTCCGCGCGATGCGTCAGAGCGAGATCACCGTCAACCCCGTGCTGTCCATCAAACAATTTAAGGTCCCCCAGGCAGAGCGCCGGGCGCGCCGCGCGTTTACCCTCGTCGAGTTGCAGCTCATGTATGGGAAAGCTCCCGATGATTTCTGGCGGTACATGATCCTGGCCGGCTTCTACTGTGGGCAGCGCATGGGCGATCTGATCTCGCTCGTGCGGGGCTCCGTCGACTTCGGGGAAAACTTGATCCGGCTCACTCAAGGCAAGACCGGAAAGACGGTCACGGTCCCGATGGCCGCCCCGCTCCGTCAATTGCTTCAAGGAGTCCTTTCGAAAAAGAAGGGGAACCCGGGCGATTTCGTGTGGCACAAACAGGCCACCAAGTACGCCGCCCAGGGCGCGGGTCCTTTCTCCCTGGAATTCTATGACGATGTGTTGACCCCGTGCGGGCTCGTGACGAAACGCGCGACGAAGGCCAAAGCGAAAAAAGGTCGCGACAAAAAGCGCGATGCATCGGCCGTTTCTTTTCACAGCCTAAGACACACCTTCGTCACGGTCCTTCGTGCAACAGGAGGCAATCAGGCCGTTGCAAAAGCGCTGGCCGGACACTCCTCCGATTCCGTCAACGACCTCTATACGCACCTGCCGGTTGAGTCGATGATCCATGCCATCGAGCAAATGCCGTTGCTCGTTTTTCCGACCCCCACGCAAGAAAATAAATAGGGTATTTAGCGCCGTGGAAGTGGCTCCAAGCCGCTATTGGTAGTACACCATAGGACAATGCTGGACATTTAAGAGGGCAACCTTAAGTAGCGGCGCGCGATGGCGAAGGAAGTGAAAAACCGTGTGCTACAACTTCGCTGCTATGAAACGCAGCAAGTCCATTGAAGCAACTGGCGTCGGACACGGGGAACCCGGGCAGCCAACTTTCGACATGTGCCGCCTGACACAGGCGGCCAAAATCGCTCACATGAGCGTCGACAGCATCCGGGGAATGTTCAAGCGAGGTCTCCGCGGGTACCGTCATGGCAGGATGGTATTCGTCAGCTTGCGCGAACTGGCGGAGTTCATCCGAAGTCACGCGGAGAAAAATCCCACGCTGGTAGGAATCACCAAGCGCAAAGCCGCATGAACGCGCGGTCTGAAGCGCCGTTGCCGGCGACGCGGGCGCCGCGGCCGTCGGTCAGCAAATCGCCCATCGAACACGCGGCCCGGTTGTTGGTGACCGCCGAGCCCCGCCTCACGCGCGATCGTTCCTTCGTGGATTTTACCAGCGACCTCCGCGCCTGGATTGCAGCGAGGGTACCCCGGACGCCGCGCGACTGAATCGACCATCCTATAAAAATCGGAGGCCGCTCCCCTTGCCATGCGAAGCGGCCTCCAAAACCAAACGTGCAAACCGAGATTGCTCCCACTGACCGCGCGCCGTCAAGCGGCGCGCATGTCGCGATCAATGCAGAGCTTCGGCGCGAAGCGCGCCGGATGGATCTAAACCCCGTCGCCGCAATGGTGATGGACGTCATCATCGATGAAGCGACCATGCGCGGTTCCCACAAGGTTTGCTTTCCTACCAAGGTCGCGATCCAAGTTTTGATTGGCGGCCGCGCCCTCGAAGAGCTGGACCGCGCTTTGGTCGACCTCAAAGGGTACCGCATGATCGATTTGCCTGAAGCTGAAATCGAAGGACAACGGATTGTCCTGCCGAAGCGGCGGGTGCAGGTGACCCTCATTGCCCGATCTGCAAACTGGACAGCGAAGGAACGGGTCACCAAGGCCGAAGTCGACATGGCACGGCGCGGCATTGTCACTGATCCAGACGACCAACAGATTCCCCTTCCCAATTTCGAGCCTACTGACTTGGACGCCACTTTGGCCGAAGAGGACATGAAGGCCGCCGTTCATCGCCTGCATCCGGAATCATCGGACCATCCGACAATTGACCACGACGAGATAGGCCGACATGCCAGAAACTTTGCGATAGAAGCGAGGCGGGTAATCGAAGCCCCTCCCGAATCATCGGACGGTCCGACAATTGCGACCCCCCCGCGAGCGGTCGAAACATCGGACCATCCGACACGTGCGCGCCGGGCCCCCGATGAAACATCGGACGGTCCGACAATTCCGGCGCCCCCTTCTAAGAACTTAGAAGTTCAAAGAAGTTCTAAGGCTTCGAACCTTTCTAAGCGCGAGGTCGCTCGAGACCTCCAAGCCGGGGAAGAGCGGCCTCGATGCGTGACGTTTAGGTCTCACCCTGAATTTGTGGCCTGGGCCATCGCCGCGGGCGGTGTCGAATTTCAGCGCGATTTTGGGGGCCAATGGTGGGCTCGGTGGAAAGAGGACCCCAGCAAGTTTCGCCGTTGCTGGGATGACGCACTGCATCAGGAACGGGAAGGCAGGGTTAAGGCGCACGTTGGCGCCGTCGCTCAAAACAACTGGAAACATTTTTCTGGAAAGATTTCGCCCGCGGCCGCGGGCGGTTCACCGGTCGCTGTCACCGGGGCGTGCACGCCCGAATCAGCCGCGGAAAGCTTTCGCCAACGCAGCAAAGGAAAGCCGGCGACGCCGTCGCCGCTCGCGTCGCGCGCGGGGTAACGGCAGGCAGTTCGAGAACAGAGGCATCGTGTCATCACGGCGCGCCGGCTTGCAACCCGTAAGCCCGGGATGCGTGCGCGCCCCAGGTGCGCGGTCCCTCTGTGGCGGACGATCTTTGAAATAAAAGGACGCGAGGCCGGAAGCCTCGCGCCCAATGTGTGGAAGGTGGCAGGCTTTTCCCGCCGTCACCGTTCGGACGCTACTCCGTCGGCGCACAAATTCAATGCCGCGCGAGTTGACAGACCTCCGAACCTGTGAGAAGTGGTTGCCCGTGGAAAGTGCAGTGACAGACCGCAGGCGCTCGCAAGGCGCCCCGCGCGCGCCCCGTAAAGGCTCCTCTCACCAATCTTCCACTTCGGAATCTTGACGCGCCTGTCCGGCCGTTGAGATTGACACATCGCCGCTCGTAAGGTGGCGCCTGCCCTTGGTTGCCCTGGCGTTTTGCCGGGGAGTTTCGACCACGATCCTCCTGTTGGTTCGACTCGTTGTCCGCTATGCCCGCACCCCTCGGGAATTACTCGCGCTCGTTTGCCCTGGACAGGGCAAAGGCAGACGTCGAGGCGCGTACGATCGAAGTCAGTTTTTCGAGCGAGGAGCCAGTCGATCGCTACTGGGGCACCGAGATCCTGGACCACACGGCCGCCGCGGTGGACCTGTCGCGCCTCAATGCCGCGGGCCCCGTCCTGATGGACCACGACGCGCGCAATCAAATCGGCGTTGTTGAACGCGCCTGGCTGGACCCCAAGAAAAAGCAAGGCCGGGCAACTCTTCGATTCTCCCGTTCAACTCGCGCCGAAGAGATCTGGAATGACGTCATCGATGGCATCCGCCGGAACGTCTCCGTCTCCTACGCAATCGACCGTGCAGAGCCCCAGGGCGAACCGCTGAACGGCGTACAGACCTATTTTGTCCGATCCTGGACTCCATCCGAAATTTCTTTTGTGAGCTGCCCAGCCGACGTGACCGTTGGCGTGGGTCGCTCCGCAACACCAACCAACAATCCCATGCCCGACAATGTCCTTCCCGTGAGCGAGTCCCGTTCTGAAGCCCCCGGCGCCGCCGCCACCGAGCGCGCCCGGATCCACGATCTAACCACGGTTTACGAAATGCACTCGTGCCAGGAGATCGATCCCGGTCGCGTTGTCCTTCGCGAGTATACGGCCACGGGGCGCAGCGTGCAGGAACTGCAAAAGTGGATTCTCGAAAACAGATACCTTGCGCAACCGCTGAACCTGGACCCGAGCGTCCATGGGGGAATGCTCGGGATGAATTCCCGCGAAGTGAAGGGGTACTCGTTGCTTCGTGTTTTGCGCGCGCTCAGTGAGCGCCGCCCACTCGACGGCATTGAGGGCGAAGCGAGTCGCGCCGTTGCGCAGACACTTCGGAAGGAGCCGGAAGGCGTCTGGATCCCTAACGACGTGTTGACCCGGCAGAACCCGCGCCAACAGCGCGCGCTGGTTGCGGGAAACGCCAGCGGGGCTGGTTACCTGGTTGGCAACAATAATGGTGGCCAGTCCATGATCGAACTTTTGCGAAATCAGATGGTCATCATGGAGCTGGGCGCCCGTTCGCTCGCCAATCTCGTTGGTGACATTGTGATCCCGCGGCAGACCGGCGGCGCAACGGCATACTGGCTACCGGAGACCGCGGCGCTCACATTGAGTCAACAAACCTTCGGGCAACTCACGATGACGCCGAAGCGCGTCGGCGCGTCGACTGCCTTCAGCAAACAACTCCTGGCTCAAACGGGCGGCGACATTGAATATCTCGTCCAATCGGATCTGATGACCGTGCTCGCCCTGGAGAAGGATCGAGTCGCGCTCAATGGCCTCGGTTCCTCTGGCGAGCCGCTCGGCATTCTTAACACAGCCGGCATCGGCTCCGTGTCCTTTGGAGGCAACCAGCCTAACCGATTCAGAGCTCTTGAATTCCAGACTGACGTCATTGCCAGCAACGCGGAAATGGGATCCCTCGCCTACCTCACGCACCCGACCGTTGCCGCCGCCTGGGCAGCGCTTCCGGAGGTCCCCAACCAAGCGATTTATCTTTGGGCCGGGGCAGTTCAAAAAGGAACCATTGCCGGCCGCCCGGCGCTCTCAACGAACCAAATGGTCGCGGATAAAATGATCTATGGGAATTGGAGTGACATCCTCGTTGGCGAATGGGGCGCTCTCGATTTGGTTTTGGACCCGTACTCGCTTGCGCTCCAGCATCAAATCCAAGTGGTCATTCATCAGATGTGCGACATCGCCGTTCGCCACGTCGGGAGCTTCAGTGTGTCGGCCGACTCTCCGGCCGCGAACCTCCCTTGGGCCGCTTGAATATCCTCTGTCATTCACCATCGATGGGTTTTTTTTTACGCAACGGTCAGTCAAAGCCACTCAATCCAATGAATCCTTCAATCAAGTTCTCCGGCCGCGTCTATGTTCTCCGCGGCCTCCAATTGCGCGGACAGCACGTCCCCGCCAAGTCTGTCATCGCGTGCACCGATGCGGAGTTTCGTTTGCTCCGCGAGGGCGGCCGCGCGGAAGAGTTCAACCCGGAAAATCCGGTCCACGCGAAGGCGGCCGCGGCGCCGGCGCCCGCGTCGCCACCCAGCGTCCCCAAGGCCGCGCGCCGTGGCCTCGTGGGACTCCTGTTCATTCTGGCGATCCTGTCGCTCTTCACTCCGACCGCCGCGCGGGCCCAGTACGTGCCACCGGTCACGAGGTGGAGCGCGATCACCAACACCGGGACCTGGACCATGCCGGCATCCAACGGCGCCACTGTTGCCGTAAACGCGCCACTGACCCAATTCCCGTGGGTGATCGTTGGATCCTCTGGCTTTGGACTGGGAATAATGGCCTATGCGACCAACGCAGCGCACACAACAAACACCTGGTTCACTCTGGAAACCTCCGTCGATGGCGTGAATGCCGTGACCAACAACAATCTGACGGTGTGCTACCTCCCCACTGGCGTGGCCACCAATACTTACTTCACCAACTTTCAAACGACGCTGGCCAACCTCGGCAACATCAGCGCCGTCCGGGTGAAAAACTTCATGTCCACCAATGGGGCCGTCGGGGGATCCCTCGCGGGCAATCTTTTCGTTCAGAAGATCCTTATAACCACGCGGTAAAACTCCGCACAACCTCCCCCACTCATGTTTACCAAAGACCTTTCCGCTCATCTCACTGTCACCGCGCTGGTCCAGCCCGGGAATAAAACGACAACGCAGACCTCGGCTGCTTTGGACATCATCGATTACGAGGGCGATCTTCTGGTCCTGCAATCCGTCGGCACGCTTACCGCGGGGACCTGTGCGGGCACCATCGAGGACAGCGCCGACGGCGCGACGGGTTGGGCGGCCGTCTCCGGCGCCACATTCGCCGCGGTCGCCGCGAACCAGCTCCAGGAGCTGAAGCTCGATAAACGATCCTGCAAGCGCTACGTGCGCTACGTGGGCACGCTCGCGGGCGGGCCGGACATGAACATGGCCGTCATCATCGCGGGCCAGCTCAAGCGCCAGTAGCCACACCTTCCCTGCGTTTATTCGCGCGGGGTTTTTGGGGAATGGAGACCGGGCGCGTGATGAAAAGCGCGTCCGGTTTTTTTTGTGGAAACAAAACCTCTCAACTTTGGCCCGGCCTATGCCTCGCTCGCTGTACTGCAGTTCGAGCTGGCCCGCGCGGAGGCTGAGTTTCTCCGTTCGTCAAACGCGACCCTTGCCGACCCTTCCCAGGGCGCCGCGGATGTGGACCCGCTCGTTTCCCCTTACGACGCCCTCCGGTCGCTCCGCGGTCAGGTAGAACGCGCATCCGACGCCCTGGTTCTCGCGGCCTTGAAGGCGCGAGAAATCTAAGGGGCAAATTATGGGCAACATCGTTCAAGTCGTCATCAAGGGGGTCGACCAGTTCACTGGGACCTTCGCCAAGGCCACGCGCGACATCGAATCCTTCAAAGCCGTCGCCCTTACATCCGGGATCGCGATAGCCGGCGCGATGGCGGCCGCGGCTGTAAGTGCGGCCGCTCTGACGCAAC
>JBEEGQ010000195.1:0-3686 GCA_041166945.1 Verrucomicrobiota bacterium | reverse complement strand
TCGGCGCGGCGAAGGAACAAAAGGGCTTTCTTGTAGTCGCCCCTGCGCTCGTAGGCCTGGCTGATCCGCATGTAGGATTCCGGCGCCGGATGCTCGGTCGCGTGATGCAGTATTTCCTGAATGTCGTTGTCCGTCAGTTCCCGTGCGTTGACCGTCAGGGCCCGCGGCGGGGTCGAGCCTTGGGAAAGGCCGCTGGAGATGAGATGTTGGAGCAGCAGGAGCAGCACCGCGCCGAGCAGGAAAGCCTTTAGGTTCGGCCTCACAAAAACCGTGTTGTTCTTTGCTTGTGGCATGTCAGACAAAATCCCTGGTCTACGGCGACCATAATGTGGACGATTCGCCCACCTCTGTCCAATCAGGTCATCGGCAACCATGGAAGCGAACTTTACTGGGAGGGATAAACTCCCGAAATCGCATCTGCCTCTTCAAATGCAATTCTCATGCCGCGGCAAAGCCCTCCCCATTCGTCATTCGTTATTCGTCATTCCCCCTTGTTACCCTTCCGCTGCCACTTTGTGAGACGAAGTATGAGTCTCGTCACCTCGACTGCTACCGCCAGGGCTCGTCACTCGTCACTCGTCACTCGTCACTCGTCATTCAATCTGAATCCGCCGCGCCCACTGCTGGTTGGCTTCCCAAAAGGTGCGTTTCAGTTTGATGACGGGATCCTCGGCCGCGGGCTGTGAGCGGCCCTCGCTGTCGGTCGCGCGAGAAATCAGCTCGTGGTTCCCGGCGACAGGCTTTTTCCAGTCGAAACTCCAGAAGGTCCAGCTGAATTCTGATCGTGGAGATTTATCGAGTTGGACAGGGTGCCAGGGGCCATCGTCAATTTTGATCTCCACTTTTGCGAGGGGAGTGCCGTCGGTCCAGGCCGCTCCGTTCAGGCGCACGGTGCCGTCCTTGAGTTTCACCGCGCGCGCGATCATTGATTTCACGAGCATCGGTCCGATGCTGGTTTCGCGCCAGAGCGTGCGGTCATCGCGTTGCTCGCCGCGAACGGTCACGTATTCCCGGCCCATGTATTTGCTCATCACTCGGCGATCCAGCAGTTCGATGCGGCTCAGCCATTTCACCCACGCAATGCCGAACCATCCGGGCACCACCAGGCGCAGGGGAGCTCCATGGATCATCGGCAACGATTCGCCGTTCATCTCGTAACAGAGCAGAATGTCATCCCTCATGGCGTCGCTGATGTGCAACCCGCGCGAAAAAGTCGCCTGATATTCCTTCTTGTTCCGATCTTCATCCTTGGCGGTGTCCATCCCGAAGAAGCCCACTTCGATCGCGCGCTTGTAAGGGGCGCATTCCTTGAGCAGCGGGGCCAGAGGCGTGCCGGTCCACCGCACGTTGCCAATCGCTCCCATGAACCCGGGTGCGGCGTTGTTCCCCGAGCATTCAATGGTGGCGGTGACGGTTTTGCGCCGGCGATTTTTGAGATCGGCCACCGTCAGTTTTAGGGGTTTCCGAACCAGCCCCCCGATCTCCAGTTCCCAGGTTCCCACGTCAAATTTCGGGACCCCATAATGCTGGACCTGGTAGACCTCCGGATTGGGAGTGATCCAATTCGAGAGCTTTTCCCAACGAACCCCCCCGCCCGCCTGTTTCACCCATTTGATCCCATCCTTGCCCATCTGCGCATCGAGCAGCGGAATCGTCTCCGCGCCTTTTTCGACGTCCGCAAATCCGAAGCTGGAGAGCGGCTGCTGGGCGAATGCGAATGCCGCAAAAGCCATGCTGCCTTTAATCATGTCGCGGCGGGTGACAACGGGGTTCATTCAGGGAGGTTGGTGTTTTGTGAAGGGGTGTCAATGACGGATGCGGCCCGGCGAAGTGATCCGGGTGGATGAACACCACGGCATCGAGCGCGACACGACATTCGCCCGCGACATTGCTCGAATGAAGCACTCGCGGGCCTCCTGTCGAGACTCCGCCAATGGCCGTGGGTCAGGAGAGCGCGGCGCGTGTTCGTTGCACCAACTCGTTGTCCTTGTCCCCGGAACCGCGCAACCAGAAAGGCATCGAGGCCAGGAACCGCTCGCGCCACGGCGGGGCCAATGTTTGATAATCTTCAAGAACCGCCGAGCTGAACTTGTAATCATGGGCATCGCGACCTTTTAGGAAAACCAACCGCCGCATCGCGGCCGCCAGCGGGCCGACATCGGGGTTTTCCTTGAGCCAGGCGAGGATCTGGCGCGCGGCTGCCGGCTTGTCCTGGGTGATCGCGGCGCAAATTTCGTCGAGCGCCGCCGGTTGTTTCAACTCGGCGGGCTCCAGTTTGTCGATCCGGATCCCCTTGTCCTTTGCATTGCCCCGATAAAGCGGCAGGAAGGCCGCATTTTGCAGCAGCAAAAGCCGCCGTGTCTCGTCGCTCTGGGCGTGCTTCCAGGAATAATGAACAGCATTCGTGAACGTGGTCGCATGCAGTGACGCGATCCCCGGCGCCTGCATCAACATCTCCGCCGCGCCGTCGAACAGCGCATCAAATATGCTCTGTGGCGCGACACCTTTGTTCAAAAGCGCGACTGTCCGGACGCTCATGTCGGCGGCGGAGCCGTGCCGGGATAATTCCAACAACTCCAGGGTGGCATTGGGATCCGGTTTTCCGTCGAGCCATCCGGAGCGAATCTCTTTCGCATTTTCGAGGTTCTTGCGGAAAGGCCGGTCGGCGGGCAAATCCGCCTTCGACGGATTTTCCCTGGCGCCCACGCGGTCCAGCATCGCATACACGAGCGATCTTAAAATGGGTTCAGCGTGATGCCATCCTATCGCGCCGAGCGTGCGAAAACTGTTCGCGGTATAAATTTCCTTGTGGCCGAGTTCGCGGAAGTCGCGCACTCCATAACGGCAGAGGATTTCGTAAATTTCGTTGGCGCCCGCGGTCCTGGCCATGCCGGTGATGGCGGCGTCGGCGGCCGATTCATCCCAGGTGTCCAATGCGTCGATCAGCGCCTGCCGGGCGCGGTGGCTGGGCGGGACCGCCGATTCGTCCACCGGGCCCATCGTCCAGTCCCCCTTCACCACATCCTCGGCCTGCGAAAATTTGAACTGATGGATGGCCCAGAAAATGGGGAGCCACCGATCGGCGTCGGGTGAAGCCAGGCTGGCGAGGTGTGCGGAATTGACCACCAGCACCGCATGAAAACGAAAGCCCACCGGACGCGGCTGAATATTCCTAACGCCGGCCAGCATCAGGGCGGTGAGAACCTCGCGATAGGTCGTCCCCCGTTTGATCCTCGCGGCCACCTCCTCCAGCACGCGCTCGCGCGGAGTTTCCTCGATAAGGCGCACCAGCGGTTCCATGTCGGGATGAAACCGCACGACCTTCGGATCGAGAGTCGCCTCCGCCGCGCTCACGGGAGGGAGTTGAGCCAGGAAGCCCAGGTCGCCGAGGCCCGCAAGGGCGCCCGCGGCGGCGGTGGATTTGAGAAAGGATCGACGTCTCATAAGTTTAGGGGAGGAAAAATGAGGATTCTGCGGATCTCTTTCGTGGGTGGGATTGAACCCGCTGCGCTGCCGGGACCGGCTCATGCGCAGGAGAGTCAACAGAGCGCGATGAATTGATCACTTCTGCGGAGGCGGGGATCGCGATGGTTGTTGAAATGGAGGGGGCATCGCAGGCGCCGGAATAAGCAGCAATCGATGCCCATCCGGTCCAACAATGTAGTTCTTCCCGTCTGGAGCGACGA
>JBEEGQ010000194.1:0-12556 GCA_041166945.1 Verrucomicrobiota bacterium | reverse complement strand
CCGGATGTCTACCAGGGATCGCCCACTCCCACGACGGCGTTCCTTGCGGTGGGCTCCAAGGCAGCGGGGTTCGTGCTGCTCGTGCGATTGCTGTTTTTGGTGTTGCCACACCAGTTCACGGTGCATTGGAGCAAGCTGCTGCTGGGGCTTTCAGCCGTCACCATTCTCTACGGAAGCCTGTGCGCCATCCCCCAGCGTAATCTGAAACGGTTGCTCGGTTACTCGAGCATCGCCAACGCGGGCTATCTGCTGCTGGGCGTCGCCGCCCTGAGCAATGCCGGCTCCGTCGCCATTCTCTATTATCTTGCCGGTTACCTCTTCACTGTCCTGGCTGCCTTCACCGTGCTCTGCCTCGCGATCCGCGCCACGGACACGGATGACATCACGGCGCTTGCCGGTCTCAACAAACGTTCCCCCCTTCTGGCCGGCACGATGACCCTTTCAATGGTCTCACTGGCGGGCGTGCCGCCCCTCGCAGGTTTCCTCGGAAAATTTCTGTTGTTCAAGGCCGCCATCGAGCAGGGCCCGGCTTATTATTGGGTCGTCGGCATCGCCATCGTCAGTGTGGTCATTTCGATCTATTACTATTTCGGCGTGATCCGCATGATCTATTGGGGCGAGGGGGCTACGGATCTTTCGGCGATCCCCATTTCCTTTCCCATGAAACTTTCGCTCGGCGCCTGCATTGTCGGGATGCTCTGGCTCGGAATTTATCCTGCGACGCTGATGCGATGGGTCGGCTACGCGGTCGAGGGGATCCGTTGAATCCGAGTTCGTTTTGTTGTCCATGAAAACCAGGAGCCTGGCTGGCTTCCTCCTGCTGTGCGCTTTCGCGTGCGCGGGCGCTGATTTTGATCTGGGGGCTCATGGCGTGCTCTCGTCCACCGTGCCGGCCGGGTGGACGGCCAGCCGTGTTGCGGCAAGATCCGGCCCTTCTCGCTCCGCCTTCGCGATTGCCTTCAAGCCCACGAACGAAGCCAACGCCGAATGCCTCCTGAGCCTCATCTACATTCCCGCCCGGGCGCCGCAGATGACGACGCTGCGTAAAGACGTTTTGAAGGCGAGCGAACACATGATCGCGGAGTCCGTGGAGAAGCAACAGGTCTTGAAAGAGTTCACGCTCGCCAAAGGCTGCGGGGCATATTGCGTGTTCACCGATGCGTCGCTCGTCGGCAAGGCGGTCCAACGAGGGGAATATAAGGTCGTGGCGAATGGCCAGGTGCAACCCTCCGAGGACGTGCTGGGGGTGGTGAGCCTCCTCGCTGACGACGTCACGAGCACCGAGTTCAAGGCGATGCTGGCCATCGTCAACAGCCTGAAGATAAAACCGCGAGCGGGTGGAACTGTTGGTCCGGAGCAAAGCGTCCGGGTGAGGGAAGCGGCTGATGGGTTTGAGGTGTCGGTAGCCATCAGCCGTCTCGTCCTCACCATTCCCCGGGAAGGCCTGACTCGCGCCACCAACAACATGGGTGGGGCCACCTCAAGCCCGCGCTATTTTTATTTTACGGGCGGTACCAACGGCTTTGTAGTATCCGGATGGTTTGAAGCGGAAACAGGATCGTTCGGCATTCAGGATTTTTGGGAGAAGGAATCGCACGCGTTGAGCCGTCCAGGGCTGCCCTCTCCCGCCAATGTTACATTCGATAAAATTAACAAGTGGGATGCCGTGCTTTACGAAACGCCCATTCCCGGCGGCAGCAATCCCCACATCCGGGCGCATTGGAGGGAGGCGGGAACATGGATCGACATTCATCTGTCGCTGGCGACCGAAAAACCGAGTGCGGAATCGCGCAAAGTGCTCATGAAACGGTTCAAGGAAATCAAAGTCACGGTTCGAAAGTGAAATTGTGCCTGCGCCCGGAAGCCGCAGGGCTCGAAGCGTTGCGCCGGGATGAACGTTCATGCCGGCTTGTGTCCCTTCTCGATTCATCCGATTTCCTTCGTGGAAACAGTCTGATACCTTTGCACGGGGCGACCCGTCTAACAGGGCGCACGTCGTATGAGCCAGCCACATTCATTGGACCCCGATTTCCTGCGTCATCGTTCCGCGAAACCTGACGAGCTACCTGTCACGCGCCGCCAGTTTCTGAACCGGTTCGGCATGGGCTTCGGCGCCGTCGGCCTCGCGTCGCTGCTCGGACCGGGGATGTTTCCGGCCGACGCGTCGGCGGGTGATGCAGGAGCCGATTTAAATCCGCTTGCGCCCCGCAAACCGCATTTCAACGCCCGCGCAAAACATATCGTTCATATCTTCGCCCAGGGAGCGCCGTCACACGTGGACACATGGGACCCGAAACCGGCCCTGACACGGCAAGATGGGAAGGCCATCCCGGGCGTCGGCGGCGTCGCGTATGGGTCACCCTTCAAGTTCAACCGGCACGGGAAATCGGGCATCGAGGTGAGCGAAGTTTTCTCGAAGCTCGCCGCGCATGTGGATGACATGGCGATTATCCGTTCGTGTTACACGGACATCCCGGCGCATGACATCGCGACAGTTTTCATGAACACCGGTTCGTTGCGCCAAGCGCGGCCGAGTGTGGGCTCGTGGCTCTATTATGGGCTCGGCACCGAGAACCAAAACATGCCCGGGTTCATCTCGTTGCGGCCCGGCAACGTGCCGCCCGGCGGGTCAGCCAACTGGCAGGCTTCGTTCCTCCCGGGCCTCTACCAGGGCACGAGCGTCAATACGCGCAGCGCCAGCGTCGATCAAATGATCGAGAATATCCGCAACCCGTTTCTCGGTCCCAAGGAGCAGCGCAAACAACTCGACCTCGTCCACAAACTCAATGCCATCCATTCGCAGAATCTTCAAAAGGAGGAGCATCTGGAGGCGCGCATCGAGTCGTTCGAGATGGCTTACAAGATGCAGATGGAAGCCAGCGATGCCTTCGACGTGACCAAGGAATCCGCGGAGACCCGGGCGATGTACGGCTCGAGCGCGCAGGGAAATCAATTGCTGATCACCCGTCGCCTGATCGAGCGCGGCGTTCGATGTGTGCAAGTCTGGGCCGGCGGCTGGGATCATCACCAGGACATCGACGATCGCCTTCCGAAAAGCGCCGCCGAGATCGATGGCCCGCTGGCGGCTTTTTTAAAAGACCTCAAGGATCGCGGGCTGTTCGAGAACACGCTCGTTGTTTGGGGCGGCGAATTTGGCCGCAAACCCACCCGCGACCGGAATGGCAACGACAACCCTGGCCGCGACCATAATAATAAAGGCTTCACCACCTGGCTCGCCGGCGGCGGCGTAAAGGGCGGCACGGTTTACGGCGCCACGGACGAGTTTGGATCCGCCGCCGTCGAGAATCGCGTTCATGTTCACGACCTTCACGCGACGATGCTTCATCTGCTGGGATTCGATCACGAAAAGCTCACCTACCGTTACAATGGCCGGGATTTCCGGCTTACAGACGTTTACGGGAAAGTGGTAAAAGGCATTCTGGCCTGATAAATCGTTGAAAAAATCTTTTAAAATCCGAAACAAACGCGGCTGGCTCCCGCTCCCGCTGAGCGTCCATCATGGCGCGCGTGTTTTCCTGGTCGTTGGAATCCTGCTGGTTGAAGTCGTTGCGGCTCGCGCGGCGGCGCCCGAGCAAACGGCTCAGGATCATTGGTCCTTCAAACCAATCACCAAACCGTCGGTTCCCACTGTCCAAAATCGCGATCGCATCGCGGGTCCCATCGATGCCTTCATCCTTTCGAAACTCGAGCAACAGGGGATGAAGCTCGCCCCGCCGGCCGACAAAAGGACCCTGATTCGCCGGGCGTATTATGACCTTATCGGACTGCCTCCCAGCCCCGAGGAGGTGCAAAGTTTCCTGGACGACTCGTCGCCCGGCGCTTTCGCCAAAGTCGTCGATGGCCTCCTGGCGTCCCCGCGCTACGGCGAGCGCTGGGGTCGTCACTGGCTCGACGTCGCCCGGTATTCGGATACCAAGGGGGAAATCAAACGACAGCGGGACACGCCGGTTTATCCGTTTGCTTGGACCTACCGCGATTACGTCATCAACGCCTTCAACCAGGACAAGCCATTTGATCGCTTCATCCTGGAACAGATCGCCGCGGACAAACTTCCCCCCGGCAAGGACAACTCGATGCTGGCGGCGCTCGGTTTTCTGACACTCGGCGAGCGGTTTCAAAACAACGAAAACGATATCATCAATGATCGCATCGATGTCGTGACGAAAGGATTTCTTGGGCTGACTGTGAGCTGCGCGCGTTGTCACGATCACATGTTCGATCCGATCCCCACTCAGGATTACTATTCGCTCCACGGCATTTTCAAGAGCTCGCCCGAGCCGAAGATTCATCCCGTGATCGGTGACGCCACCCTCAACCCGGACTATGCCGATTACTACAAACAACGAATGGCCCTGGAAAAAGAGCGGGAGACCCTCCAGGCGCAGTTCAATCCCAGGAAACGCGACCCGCAAAAAAACAAGGACCTGTTGCGGCAGCGGATCGAATTGATGAACCGGATCGACGCGCTGGATCTCAGCCATCCCGGATCGCCGCCGCGAGCCATGACGCTGTCGGACACCGCGTCGCCTCGCGACTCTCATGTCTTCCTGCGGGGTGAAGCCGAGAATCCGGGACCGATCGCGCCGCGGCGGTTTCTGGAATGCCTCTCGGGACCTGTTCGGAAACCATTTACGCTGGGAAGCGGCCGCCTCGAACTGGCCAACGCCATTGCCAGCCGGGCAAACCCATTGACGGCGCGCGTCGAGGTGAATCGCATCTGGCAGCATCATTTCGGCGAGGGGCTGGTGAGCAGTGTGGATGATTTCGGCGCGATGGGTTCCCCGCCCACTCACCCGGAACTGCTCGACTGGCTGGCGGTTTATTTCATGGATCAGGGATGGTCGATCAAATCGATGCACAGGGTCATCCTCCTTTCCAGCGCGTGGCAGCAGGGCAGCGCCGACAATCCGCGCTTCGCCCAACTCGATCCCTTCAACAAACTCATTTGGCGCGCGAATATCCGGCGTCTCGAATTTGAACCGGTGCGCGATTCGCTCCTCGTTTTTGGAGGCAAACTGGACACCAACATGTTTGGCAAGCCGGTTCCGCTCGCCATGAGCAAGGGTCGCGGCCAGCGCGTCACGATGGTCCTGGAACCGACGCACCGTCCGCAGGATGTGGGCTACACCACCCGGCGAACCATCTACGGCTACATCGACCGCGCGGATCTTCCCGAGGTGTTTAACAACTTTGATTTCGCCAATCCCGCGATGTCGGGAGGCCGCCGCTATGAAACCACCGTGCCGCAGCAGGCGTTGTATCTGATGAACAGTCCCCTGGTGGTGGAACAGGCGCGCAACCTGGTCGAGCGTTCGGATTTCAAATCTTTGACGACGGACGAGGAGCGGTTGCGGCGCCTTTACGAAGTCATTTACCAGCGGCCGCCGCGCCCGGACGAAATGCAATTGGGATTGGAATTCCTGGAGGACGCAGCGACTCCGGAGGATGCGGCCCCGGTGGGCCAGGCTGCGGCGGCGATCAACTTCCGCAGGGGAAACGTCCAGCAGCAGTTAAAAAAACGGCGCGCCGCGATGATCGCCGCCCGCCAGGCCGGCGTGCGCGAAGTCAAACCGCTTTCCGCCTGGGCGGAATACGCCCATGCGTTGCTCCTCGCCAATGAAGCGTCATTCGTAAACTAGGATGAGTGACCAGTGACCAGTGACCAGTGACCAGTGACGAGCGGGGAATGACGAATAACGAATGACGAATGGGCTGCCATGCGGAGCAGTCGAGGTGACGAGACTCATGCTTCTTTCCGAGAAATGACGAGTGACGAAAGACGAGGGACCAAATCCCCTTGACGGTCGGAAGTTCGGTGGCAATTCTCCGCGCAATTCTAGCCGATGAATTGCCGAAATCATGAGGGCGTACCCGCGGACGATCGATGCGCCGGTTGTGCTGAGGGTTTTTGTCATCACTGCCTGGTGCTCGTAGCCGGACGCAAATATTGCACGGCGTGCAAAGTCATGACCGTCAAGGCGCCGCCGCAAGTGATGGACGGAAATATCCCGTGCGACGAAGCCGGCAAGGCCCTGGGTTATTCCATCGCCGGCATTGTGCTCGCCGGCATCCTCTGCTCGGCCGGCATCATGGCCATTATTTTCTCGGCGATGGGCGTGACCAAGGCCCTCCAGGCCCGCAAATTGATCCAGGAGGATCCGCGGCTCACCGGCGAGGCCAA
Organism: Verrucomicrobiota bacterium; assembly: GCA_041166945.1. Lineage (GTDB taxonomy): Bacteria > Verrucomicrobiota > Verrucomicrobiia > Limisphaerales > JADJPG01 > DASTLJ01. Next base: position 6,354 of record JBEEGQ010000194.1, on the reverse strand, counting down.
GGCGAATATCGCGCTGATCCTGGGCTCGATGGCTTGCATCCTGTGGTTGCTCGGGATCATTGGCCGCGCGAAATCCGGCAATTGAACGGCGTGAATACCCGGCAACCCTCAATCCTTTCATGAGCGACATCGCCGCCGTCATGTGCCCCAATCATCCGGGGGTTGTCGCGCAATACACCTGCTCGCGATGCCAGTCGTTGTGTTGCTTGAACTGCTGCTATTCGATGCCGGATCGCAGCGTCTGCTGCTCCACCTGTTATAATCAGGCCCCTTGGCCGGTTCCTGCCGCATCCATAGCCACCCCTCCCACTCCCGTCGCTTTGGTGGCCGGCGCGGTTCCGGTCACGCGCGGCTGTCCACAGCATCCGCTTCTTCCGCCGGCGGCCCTATGCCGTGTGTGCGGGGCGGGCTCGTGCGTCACGTGCGACTTTTTCTTCCCGCCCAACATTCACCTCTGCCCGGTGTGCGTCGTTTCGTCGCAAAACGCGCTGACGCCGATGAGGAAGAGTTACATGACGACGGCCTTGATCATGGCGGGTTTCGCCTCGGTGGGCATCGTGGTGTGGATGAGCGGCATGCTCGCCGCGATGGTGAAGGACGACCGAACAATGGCGATCATCGTGGGGCTCGGCATATTGCTCGCCACAACCGTCCCGACCACCATCGGCACGGGCGTCGCCTGGGCGGCATTGCGCAAAGGCGGCCCCAATCCGCTGGGCGTCTGGATCGGGCTGGTTTGGAACGTCCTCCTGCTGGGGGTCATCATCCTGATTATGGTGGTGAACAAGCTGTCGCGTTGAATCGCATGGAGCGATGTCGCTCGCGGCAGCACAAAAGTCGGACAGCAATATAAAATTATGGGCGTGGTGCGCGTAAAAATTCTGGACGTGTCCGGCAGTCGATCCAGTGAGGTCGAAGCTCCGGACGACGTGGCCGTCAATCGAATCCTGCTGCTGCTCGTGGAGAAGATGAATCTTCCGTTGCACAGCCCTGACGGCCAGATCATGAGTTACAAGCTGCATCATCGCCGCACCGGCCAGCAACTGCTCGACAATCAGACCCTCGCGCAGTCGGGTGTCCAGGCGGGCGACGAACTGCGGCTCCAACCCGAAATCACGGCGGGTTGTTCGATGTCCGCCACAAGCCGCGGTGCATCGGGACACCATCCCGGGGCGCCATTCGAATCGTCGCGCGCGTGACCGCTGCCTCCGCCATCTCGTTGAACGAAGGCCGGTTCGCGCGGTTTGAGGCCATCGAGTGGTGGAACCAGTCGCTCCTGCGCGATGCGCGCATCCTGGTTGTCGGAGCCGGCGCCCTCGGCAATGAAGTCCTCAAAAACCTCGCGCTGCTGGGCATCGGCAACATCGTGGTCATCGACATGGACCGCATCGAACTCAGCAACCTGAGCCGCTCGGTGCTGTTTCGGGAAAGCGATGAAGGCCAGCCAAAGACCGAAGCCGCGGCCCGGGCTGCGCGCGCGATCTATCCAGGCCTTCGCATCCATCCCATCCATGGAAATCTGCTTTCCGACGTCGGCCTCGGTTTTTTTCGCTGGGCCCAAATCGTCATCGGCGCCCTCGACAACCGCGAGGCGCGTGTGTTCGTGAATGCCGCCTGCGCGCGGACAGGCCGTCCGTGGATCGACGGCGGGATTGAGGTGCTGAATGGGGTGGTGCGCGGTTTCAGCCCACCGGCCACGGCCTGCTACGAATGCACGATGAGCGACGTGGATTGGCAAATCCTCAACAAACGCCGCTCCTGTTCGATGCTGGCGCGGCGGGCGTTGGAACAGCGTGGGACGCCGACGACCCCCACGACGGCATCGATCATCGGCGCGATCCAGACACAGGAGGCACTCAAGTTTTTGCACGGCATCGATGCCCTGTTTGGACGCGGCTTCGTTTTTGAAGGCCGAAATCATCAGAGCTATTCTACCACTTATCCGATCAATCCCGATTGTCCGTGGCACGAAGCTCCGCCGGAGATCATCGCCTTGCCGGATGCGGGGTTGGACACGCCGTTGCAGGCGCTGGCGGATGAGGCCGGACGCCGGCTCGGCGGGTTTGACGCCCTCGATTTGGCGCGTGAGATCGTGGAGCATCTCGAGTGTCCCAAATGTCATCGTGTGGAGGTCGTGTTAAAGCCGGCCGAAAAGGTCTCCGAAGACCAGGCGCTTTGTTCTGGCTGCGGTATTGAAGCGGCCCCGAAATTTCTCAACTCGATTGCGTCCGGAAATCCATTGCTGGCGAAAACGGCGCGCGAGCTCGGCTTGCCCGCCTGGGAGATTCTTTGGGCGCGTTACGGCGGGCAATCGATCGGCCTGGAACTGGCCGGTGACAATCCATTCCATCGGCCGCCTTCCTAAACTCCTGCGCTGCCATGCCTGACGAAAAACAATCCACCGAACCGGGGCCTGCGAAGAATCCTGCCGACACAAAACAGGAGGGTTCAAAAATCGCCACGACGGAGTGGATCGAGCGGAAGAAACCGATTCATCGTGATTTTCCAGGGCCCCGCGGATCGGCGGCGCCGTTGCGCGTGGCATTTGAACGGGGCGCTTTTGCCGATGTGATTGCGCATGCCAAGGAATCGTTGAAGGCGGAGATTTGCGGCGCGCTGGCGGGGGACGTGTGCGAGGACGCGGAGGGGCCGTTCGTGCACATCAAGGCGGCCATTCGTGGGAGCGCGGCGAAGGAGGGCAGCACGCACGTCACGTTTACCCAGGAGACATGGAACACGATCCACAAGACGATCGAGCGTCAGTTTCCCAAGCTGCAAATTGTGGGATGGTACCACTCGCATCCCGGTTTCGGCGTCGAGTTCAGCGAGATGGACACGTTTATCCAGCGCAACTTTTTTCCGGCCCCGACGCAAATCGCCTTCGTGACGGACCCATTGGGAGGGGATGCGGCGATATGCTTCAACACGCCGGAGGGGATCCAGCATCTGGATCGGTTTTGGGTGGACGGTCGCGAGCACCAGGCGAAGGCGCCAGCGCGGGAAGTTTCGAGCGCCGGGACAGGCGGAGGAAGCCCGGGAGCGACCGGAAAACTGCAGGAGGAATTGCGCAACCTTGAGGCGCGCCTGAACCAGGTGCTGCAGGGATTGGAGGAACAGCGACGGCGTTTCAGCGGAACGCTGATGACTTTATTTATATTTGTGGCGATGTCAGTGGCGTTGTTTCTCGGCTGGAGCGTCTGGCAAAGTTATTCATCGAGAGCCGAGCCTCCAAAGCTCAACAGTTACATCCAGGTGCCGATTCAGCTTGGTGACAAGACCGTGCTTGTCGGTCTGCAGGTGGTGGACTGGCAGGTGCCGCCGGAAATGAACGCGCTGCTCCTGAAGCTTGAAAAAGCACAGCGGGAAGCTGTGGAAAAGGCCTTGAAGGAGGCCGGGACCAATGGCCTCCCCGGCGCGATCACCAACGCACCGGCCGCAAAACCATGATCCGTTCACGGGAACTTATTTAAGGCTATGTCTGATCCGAACAAGGATGTCATCCGCATTTCACACGAGGAGGCGACTAGCGGTCATGTCGACGACTTGATCAAGCGGCAGATGAGCCTGCGGGGCGAATCGGGCGTGACGCGGGATCGCGGGCGCGCCTGGTATTACCAGAGCTGGTTCATCCTGCTGTTCGTCGGGGGCCTCGCGGCTTTCATCGCCTGGGGCATCCTCGAGCCGTACTATAACGACACCGTTTACTGGCAGGGCACCGTCACCAACATCGATCGCGCCGATTCATTGCTCACCGCACTTCTGGGCGCCGACAAGTCGGATCACGACGTGGATGCGCGCTTTGGATCCCCCGCGGGATCCATTACGATCCGGGGCCAGAAGGTTTACTTGAGCCAGAGCACACGCAATTATGTCAAGGGACATACCAAGGGCTACCTCGACGTGGACGACATCGAGACAGGCCAGACCGTGGGTGTTTATCTCGAAAAATCGAGTCTGCGCCGAAAGGAGATTGCGATAGCGCGGTTTTTGGATCGGAATCCGCCGCCCCAAAAAGCTTCGGAGGCGGCGGTGGAATTGGATCAGCTGGAACGCCGATCGAATGTCGCGAGCCTGCTGTTGTTCCCACTGGTGGCCGGGCTGGTGGGATTGGCGATTGGCGCCGTGGACGGGCTGGTTTGCCGCCTGCCGCGGCGCGCGTTGCTCTCGGGTTTCGTCGGTTTGCTGGTGGGGTTCATCGGAGGTTTCCTGTCGCAGTTTGTTGCCGGGGCGGTTTACGCGCCCATCACGGCGCTGGCCATGAAGCAGCATGGGGCCGCGGGCGGACCGAACGCATTTGGGATCTTTTTGCAGATGATGGGGCGCGGTTTGGCGTGGATGATGGCAGGACTGGCGATGGGCCTGGGCCAGGGGATTGCCCTTCGATCCAAACGACTTTTGCTCTATGGATTCCTGGGCGGCGTCGTGGGCGGACTGCTGGGCGGACTCGTGTTCGATCCGATTCACCTCGTGCTGGTCGGAGACGATTCGCCGAGCGGCCATCTGAGCCGCATGGTCGGTTTCACGATCATTGGCATGTGTGTCGGCGCGATGATCGGCATCGTGGAACGGCTGGCGCGCGACGCCTGGTTGCGAATGACCCAGGGCCCGCTTTCCGGCAAGGAATTCCTCATCTTCAAGGATGTCCTCCGCGTTGGCTCATCCCCGCGCTCGGACATTTATCTCTTCAACGATCCCGGGGTGGCCGAGCACCATGCGACGATACGCACGGCGGGGGATGATTGTGAAATCGAGACCGTGAACAAGGGGCAGCCGGTCCTCCTCAACGGGCGCCCCGCTCCCAGCGCGCGCCTGCGACACGGAGACCAAATCACCGTTGGAAAAACCGTGTTCACGTTCCATAAAAAGGGCGGGTAGAAAATCCGCCGTCGAACTGCGTGCCGAGCGAATTCTCATTTCCCTGCCCGAACTGCAGCAAGGAGTTGATCGCCACATTCGACCTGGTGGGCGTGGCTGCGGAATGTCCCGGCTGCAAACAGCAGATCCGTGTCCCGGCAGTCGCCACCGTCCCTGCCACGGTCCCGATGCCGGCGCTCGCGCCGTCCGGAGCGGCCGTAGGAACGGCAACTTCGGATTTTTGCGCCATCTGCCAGTCGCCCTTGAGCGCGGAAGAACAGCGGCACGCGTGCCCGGATTGCGCTTCGACGTATCATGCCGACTGTTGGGAGGAGAATCGCGGCTGCGCCGTTTATGGCTGCCCGCAGGTTCCCCAGACCGAAAAACAGGACACGTTGGAAGTGCCGATGGCTTACTGGGGGCAGGAGCACAAGAACTGCCCGGTCTGCGGCACGCAGATGCTGGCGGCGGCGACGCGCTGCCGGTCGTGCGGAACAACGTTTGAATCGGCGGCGCCAACGGATCGGGATCAGTTCGCTCAAAAATTGTGGCAGTCGTCGAGGAGTCCGGCATTGCGCAAACAGGTGGTCTGGTGCTTCGTCGCCTGCGTCCTGCCCTGCACGGCAACGGTGGGCCTGATTGTGGCGATCATTTTTTTCTCGGTGAAAAAAGAGGATATACGGGCGCTGCCCGCCATTTATGGCGCGCTGGCAAAGATTGGGATGGCGGTGAGCCTTGTGGAAACGCTTCTCATCGGCGGGGCGCTGGCGCTTTCCGTGTTCAAATAATTCCGGAGGTTACCCGCCACGCGGGAGAACGGCGTTTGGAACCAGTTCGAGTCTTCGCAGCGCGGAGCCTGCCACCGTCAACGGCACTGCAGTGATACCCGCGTAAGGTTCACGTTTTCGGGGTCTGACTTGTTACCCCCGGTTCAGCCGGTATATTCCGACTGTGCAGAACAGCGCCGAACAATCGAGTCCCTTTGCCGCCCTGCAAGGCGTGACCGTGCCGGATCTATGGCAACAACAGGCGGTCAGCGCATTGCGTGCCGGTCAGGACGTCGTGGTTCACGCCCCGACGGGCGCGGGGAAAACCCTTGTTTTCGAGTTGTGGTCCAACCAGGGAAAACCACGAGGCCAGGCGATTTATACCGTTCCCACCCGCGCGCTGGCCAACGACAAGCTGGCGGAATGGCGTGCGCGCGGCTGGAACGTCGGCATTGCCACAGGGGATCTCGCCGAGAATCTGGATGCGCCCATCCTTGTTGCAACCCTGGAGACGCAAAAGAACCGGTTGATTGCCGGCGAGGGCCCGACTCTTCTCGTGGTCGATGAATACCAGATGCTGGGCGATGCGGATCGCGGATTGAATTATGAGCTGGCCATCGCGCTCGCGCCGCCGCAGACCCAATTATTGCTGTTGAGCGGCAGCGTCGCCAATCCACAGGACGTCGTGAAATGGTTCACGCGTCTCGGACGAAACGCTGTTCTGATCCGGCAC
>JBEEGQ010000193.1:0-11414 GCA_041166945.1 Verrucomicrobiota bacterium | reverse complement strand
GGATTGGGTGTTGAAACGGAAAATTTTGCAGGAGGCGATGCGTCGCAAACCGGCCCTTCGATGGGACTCGCCGCAAATCAAATATCTCGATCATCAATACAGCAATCTCGATCCGGCCCAGGGTCTCTACTGGGCCTATGAACGAGCCGGCTTCGTCCAGCGACTGGTAACCGAGGGACGCGTGGCGCGTTTTGTTCAATCGCCTCCTGAAGACACGCGCGCCTGGACCCGCGGAACGCTGCTCGCCCTCGCCGGCGACGGACAGATCGATGATGTGGATTGGGACCGCATTCGTTTTCGCCTGCGCAGCCAAGGGCATTGGCTTTCACGATTTCACACCGTTCGCCTCCCTAATCCGCTGGGTCACACCAAGGCGGCCACCAGCGGTCTCCTCCCGGAATCGGGCCGGCTCGAAGACGCCATCGAGGCGCTCGGCGGCGGCCAGGCGGAAAAGTCCTTCAACCATAACCAAAGGAAACACCATGCAATTCCGTGAACGACAACAGGAATCCCCGGCCGAAAACGCCGGCGTCCCGGGCCCTTCAGAACCGAACAGCCAACTCGATTCGATTCGCGCCGAAGGCTCCGCTTTTCTCGCGGCGGGCAACGCGATCATCGACGCCGCGTTGTCGGGCGACAGCCAGGCATTCCTTCAGGCGAATCGGCAACAAGGCGGGCAATAGCCCCTGCCCGCGCTCGACGTGTGCCCGCGCGCGCCGCTGACCCACAGCCAACAGGATTCGCCATGGCCGAGCGCATGATGGGCTTGGAGACCGAGCACGGATTTTATGTCGAGGGTCTGGACATCGACCAACGCGGCGGCGTGCTCGAGAAGGTGATGCGGGTGGCGCGGAAACGTATGGTTCATCTGCCCGCATGCCATGGGACCGGGATCTTTTTGGCGAACGGGTCGCGCTTTTACATCGATACCGGCGCGCATCCCGAGTTCTGCACACCAGAGGTCGATGATCCATGGCAGCTGGTTCGGTACATCTGCGCCGGGGATTTAATCCTGCAACGGCTTGCTGAAGAAACCCTCGTTGCGGAGCAAACGCCGGAGATTGTGTTTCACAAATGCCACGTCGATTACCGGGATTGTTCCACGTGGGGCTGTCACGAAAACTTTGCTCATCGGGGATCGCCGAACGCGCTGCCCGCCCAGCTCATTCCGCACCTGGCCTCGCGACTTTTGATCTGCGGCGCCGGCGGCTTGGATCCGCATGCTCACGGGATCGAATTCGTGCTGTCGCCTCGAGCCTGCCACCTGCATGGCGCCACATGCCACAGCTCGACCGACAGCCGTGGCATTTATCATTTCAAGGATGAATCGCTGAGCTGCCCGGGCTGGTCCCGGCTGCATTTGTTGTGCGGGGAAAGCGTGATGTCCCATCGGGCCATGCTGCTGAAAGCCGGCACGACCGCGCTCGTCGTGGCGATGATCGAGGGCGGACTGAATCCAGGAGTGGACGTGCGCCTGAAGATGCCGATCGAGGCGATGCGCGCGTTCAATGCGGACACCACTGCTGGCGCGACCGGCAGGCTCGCCGCCGGCGGCCACATGACGGCCCTCGAAATACAACGGCATTACCTTGAGTTCGCCGAGGCGCATCTGGCGCATGGCTGCATGCCCGCCTGGGCGGCTCCGCTCTGTCGTTGCTGGCGCGAAACGCTCGATTCCCTGCGGCGCGGAATCCCCGCGGTCGATCGCATGCTGGACTGGGCAATCAAACATTCACTCTACGAGGAACGAATCCGCCGTCGCGGCATTACGAGCCAGCAGCTGGCTTTTTGGAACCAGGTGCTTCGCAAGTTTGGAACCCGGCGGACCGAGGCGCCCGCAGCCATTCCACCTCTCACAGCAGGGTGTGTTCTGGGGGCGGTGGAGACGCTTCGCAAATTCGAGACGTCCCGTAGCGAGCTGGGGCTGGCGTGGGAGGAGGTTGATAATGTTCTCCAACTGCGCGCCGAACTCTGCGAGCTGGAGGTGCGCTTCAGCCGGCTCGGACCCAAGGGCATTTTCCACGCGCTCGACCGCGCCGGCTTCCTCCAACACGCGGTGCCGGAGGTGACGCTCGCCAGCATCGAGGAGGCAACAGAAACCCCGCCGGCCCGCGGCCGTGCGGGAGTGCGCGGCGCATTAATTCGCAAACTCCAGGGCCACGGGCGTTACACCGCGGATTGGAGCGGTGTTTCGGATCTCGCCGGCCGCTGGATCAATCTTTCGGACCCTTTCCCTGCCGGCACTCCCGACTGGCAGCCTTCGTTTGGTGAAGATACGGCGGGGCTGCATCCTGCCCGGCAGTTGCTCGAACGAATCGAGCGCCAATACGACAGTGGTGAATATGAGGCCGCTTGGAGCGCTCTCAACACCCTTCGCCAGATCCGCCGGCAATTGCCGCGGCCCGTCATGGAGCGAACGCTCCAACTCACCGCCTGGGTCCAGTCGCGCCGTGGGCAGCCGGCCGAAGCGTTGCAGGCCCTCGATGAACTCGCCGGCGGCAACTCGCGCGATCTCGAAAAAGTAAACGACGTGATTTCCACGCTCCGTTTCAATGGCCTCGTGGCTCGCCCGGAACTGATGCTGCCCTGGGTGCAGCAGGCTGACGAACTTCTGGCGCAGTCCCCCGAGCCTCCGTTGTCGCTGCGCCTGGCAATTCCCGGGCACAAGGCGGCGTTGCTGGCGCGGACGGGAAGCCTTGCCGAAGCCCGTGGCATGCTCGTCCACGCATTTACAATCGGCTCCACCCATAATCCCCAGTCCCGTGTTTTGGCCCGGAATCTTTGCGATCTGGCGGAGTTGCACCGCCGGCTCGGGGATGAACGGAGTGCGGAAGATTGCCTGGAGCGCGCCGGTCTCATTCAGATTTCCAATCGATACGAAGGAGATTTTGCCGAGTTCAACCTGCCGCGCCGCGCCCGGATGATCGCCGGGCGCGCGATGGCCAAGAGCCTTCTCAACCAGGCGCGTCTTATTCAAAGACGCCTCGGGCACCGTGTGGGGATGGTAAAAACGGTGCTGCTGCAGGCCCGTCTGTTTCCCTCGCTGTGGCACAATCAGCGCCGCAAGCGAATCCTGCTGGCGTGGCATCGCGACCTTCCGATGTTGCGAGATTGCCCGCTGATGAACCGTATCATGGCGCACTGGGAGGATTGGGTGTCCGGTGTGCGAGGCGAGGGCGATGAAGATTTTTGGGGAATGTGAGGTGCTCTATGGCCGATCGAATTTTCGGAATGGAAACAGAGTATGCGTTTACGGCGCGCGCAGTGGATGGGCGGGTCCTGTCGCCCGGGCCGCTGGTGGAGCGGATCGAACGCATCGCGTCCCGAATCCTGCCGAGCCTGCCGGGACTTCGTTCCTCGGGAATGTTTCTTCAGAACGCCTCGCGCTTTTATCGCGATCCCGCCGGCAGCTACACTCACCTCGAGATCGCCGGTCCCGAATGCTCGAATCCGTGGGATGCCGTGCGGTACGTGCAGGCGGGTGAACGCCAGTTGGTGGAACTGGCATCGGCGCTTCTCCAGGCGGACAGTTCGGTGGCCGATGCCGCTTTCAACAAGACGAACATTGACTACAGCGGATGCCAGACCACCTGGGGCTGCCATGAAAGCTATCTCACCACGCGCGGAATCGGGGCTATCTCGGCGCAATTGATTCCGCACCTCGTTTCGCGAATCCCACTCACGGGCGCCGGTGGCTTCAACAGTCGTTCGCCAGGCATCGAGTTTTTGGTTTCACCCCGCGTGGCCCATCTGACCACCGTTGAAAACGCCGGGTCCCAGCACGATCGCCCCATCTTTCACACCCGCGATGAACCTTTGTGCGACGGCTATCATCGGCTCCACGTCATTTGCGGCGAGTCCCTCTGCTCGGAACAATCGGCGTGGTTGAAGATTGGAACCACCGCGGTCGTCGTGGCCATGATCGATGCCGGTCTGGACCCCGGCCAGGGTGTCCAATTCGTTTCGCCACTCGATGCCATCCGCATTTTTGCCAGCGACCCGGGTTGTCGCAGCCGTGCGTTGCTGACCGACGGCCGTACGGTCACCGCGCTCGATGTTCAGCGTCATTTCCTTCACCTGGCCGAGCGGCATCAGCATGCGGGGTTCATGCCCGCGTTTTGGACCGAGCCTGTTTGCGTTGCATGGCGGCGGCTGTTGGATCGTCTCGAATCAGGCGAGGCCAGCGTCCGGCGCACTCTGGATTGGGCCATCAAATTGGATCTCTACCGGGAACACGCCGAGCGGCGCGGCATCGCATGGCAGTCGCTCCCGATCTGGAACGAGGCGCTGCGGCGTTTGCACCACGTCGTGCCGCTGGGCGTCGCCAGGGACGGTGAAAAGCCGTCCACCGGCATCACAGTTCCTGGGACGCGAATCCCGATCACAGAACCCGTTCGCGAAATTCTGGGAGCCCCGCCGGGTCCCGGTCTCGACTGGGACCAGCTGCCGCACCTGCTGCAGTTGCGCCGGGAACTTTTCGAGATTGATTGGCGGTTCGGAGAACTGGGCGAACGCAGTCTTTTTACACAACTCGATCGGGCAGGAGTCCTCGCTCACCACCAGCCAGGGGTGGACAACATTCATCACGCGATGGTTCATCCGCCCAATTCCGGCCGTGCGCGGCTTCGGGGCGAGGTGATCCAGCGTGTCGCGCATTTGAAGGATCGTTTTAATTGCGATTGGAAAGCCATCTTCGACGTGGGAAACGGCATGATGTTGGACCTGGGCGATCCCTTTGCGCGCGAAGAACGCTGGCGCGCTTTCGCACAGGCACGCTCCTCGGGTCCTGATGCCGATCCCGAGCTGGCGCGGATTTTGGCTCAATTGGTCTGAACTCGGCCGGCTCGACCGCGGTGTGCTTTCATCCGGGACAAACGCATTGCTTTCCGGCAGAGAGTTGGCTTATTCGACAAGGCATCGCACATGAGCAAACCGGTCGAAACGCCCCACCCGCCGCTGCACACTTTTCAAATCGAATCGCTGGCTGTTCGCGTTTATCCCTCCCAGGAACAACTCGCGCGCGACGCGGCGTTGGCCGCCCGAAATCAGCTTCAGGAGGCGATTGCCAAAAATGGCGTTGCGACGATCATTCTCGCTGCGGCTCCTTCCCAGACCCAGACCCTTGCCAGCCTCGTCGCACTCGAGGGAATTGATTGGTCCAAAGTGGTGATGTTTCACATGGATGAATACCTCGGGATCGATGCCGAGCATCCCGCCAGCTTTCGCCGGTTCCTGCGCGAGCATGTTCAGGAGAAAATTCGCGCCCGGAGCTTTCATTGCCTCGACGGAGCGTCGAGCGAGCCGCTCGATGAATGCGAACGTTACAGCCAATTGCTGGCGGCTCAACCCATCGACCTGTGCCTGCTGGGCATCGGCGAAAATGGCCACCTGGCCTTCAACGATCCGCCAGTGGCGGACTTTGCGGATCGGCATCGGGTGAAGCTGGTGAAGCTCGAGGACGCGTGCCGGCGGCAGCAGGTCGGCGAGGGACATTTTCCCAGCATCGACGCCGTGCCCCAATATGCGTTCACGCTCACGATACCGGCCTTGTGCGCCGCGCGCCGGATGCTCTGCGTGGTGCCGGAGCGCCGCAAGGCAGCCTCCGTGCGCGATGCGTTGCGCGGACCATTCTCAAAAAACTGCCCGGCGTCCGTGCTGCGCCGCCAGCCCCATTGCACGTTATATCTGGATGCCGATTCCGCGGCGTTGATCTGAACGATCCGCACGCAGCTCCAATCCTGCCGCCAGAGATCCGGCCGGGTTGATCGGGCTCGGACATTTGCTCTTCGCGATCCGCCGCTCCCTGTCGCGCGCGTGGATCCCTTCCGCGTTTCCCCTAAAGCCATCCCGGTAGCCGCGCGGACTTCCCTGAGCGTGCGTGTGCGGATGGTGAAAAGTTCTGCGCTGCGCGAGGTTCACGCCGTAGGAACATACGTGGAACGCCGGCCGGAGAGGGCGACAACGAACCGTCCCTCCGGCCGGTACCCGTATCCTGCAACCCCGAACAGGGGATCGATTCGGCGCTCGCCAGGCACCGCCACAGGTCAAAATGGAAACGTATTTTGTCTATTCGCAGGTTCTGAAAAAGGAACACGAAAAGCAGCGGCAGAGAGTTCAGGCCGCCGGTCCCCAAATCCCGCCCGCCGCGAAGCCACTTCAAACAACGCTTCCGCCTGATCCGCATACGCTCCTTCTCCTCGCATCCGGCTGCCAAATTGAGGATCATTGAGCCGCCCGCCGCGCAGGCTGCGGATGCGGTTTAATACGTTTTCCGCGCGGTCCGGGAAATGGCGTCCCAGCCATTCTTCAAACAACGGCCCAACCCCGTGCGGCAGCCGCAGCATCACATACCCGGCACACGCGGCGCCCGCTGCCGACGCCGCCTCAAGGATGCTCGGAATTTCATGATCGGTAATGCCCGGGATCACCGGAGCGATGAGTACCCCGGCCGGAATCCCCGCGCGGTTGAGCTTCTCTATCGCGTCCAGCCGGTGCGCCGGCAACGATGCGCGCGGCTCCAACTTCGGCGTCAGGCTCGAATCCAGCGTCGTCACCGAGACATACACCACCGCCGCGTTATGGGCGGCAAGCTCTCCAAGGACATCAATGTCCCGCGTCACCAGGTGGTTCTTCGTGATGATCGCGACAGGATTGCGAAACTCGGCAAGCACCTCGAGACAGCGCCGCGTCAACTTCAGCCGGCGTTCGACGGGCTGGTAGCAGTCGGTCACCCCGCTCATGGCGATGACCTGGGGTTTCCATTTCTTGTGGGACAATTCTGCGCGCAACAATTCCGGGGCATTGTCCTTCACCATGATTCGCGATTCAAAATCGAGTCCGGCCGAGAACCCGAGATATTCGTGGAAAGGCCGGGCGTAACAATAAATGCAGCCGTGTTCGCAGCCGCGGTAAGGATTGATACTCGCATTGAAACCGATGTCGGGGCTGTCGTTGTAATTGATGATCGCGCGGGTGGTGTCGCGGAGAAACTCGGTGCGCGGGGCGGGATCGGCCGCGGGATCCCAATCGATGTCCCGTTCCAAATGAATCGACTCGAACCGGTTCGCGGGATTGTCCACGGCCCCGCGGCCACGAGGTGCGGTGGGTAGTTGCGACATGAACTCCATTTTACCGCACCGTCGCAAAGCTCAAAGCCCAAAAACGCGGCCCCAACCCTCCAAGTTGGTCAGCATCACGGCGGTCGGTCTTGACGCGGTCGCCCGGTTTGCGCGGGATTTTGGACGGAGCCACGAGGAGGCGTGGGGTTGGTGTCCTTCCACGCTTGTCGCCAATACCCGTTGCATGTCGGCGCGTTGCGAGGTTGAGGTCATTTGCGGCTCGACCGTTGCATGGGTGCGGAGTATGCAGTCTTTCATGTGGCAAGGCCGGCCGCATCACGGCTGGCAACCCACGTTTATCATAGGAAACAGACACCGCTTTTGCTTTCATCGCCAGCCATACTGACTAAGCGGCACCACGCGCCATGCTCTCATTCCTCTACAACTCTCGAGAGTTTCGGCATGTTCCAATTCGGGAGCGGCGCAAAGCGGCTTGGGAAGCCCGCCAGCGATCGATGAAGCACTGGCAGTTTTGGATCGCCATCATCCTGCTGATGGTTACGACGGTCGTTGGGAGTTGGATTGCACGGCATTGGTTTGGTGATAAACCCAATGGCACTATCGGAGCAGCGTGCGGCTTCCTGTTGGGCGTGGCATGGCATGGCATGGCCGCACATTGTTTCGCATTGGCATGCCGTACTACCGCGAGATACTTTCCCACCGTGAAAACAATGCCGCCTAACCAAACGCGAACCGGCGGAGCTGTTTCAGGTCGCACGTTTTGCCCGGTGCTCGACGGCTTGCGTGACACCCGCCGGGTCGCTGAGCTTGGGTCGGTGGGCTAATAAATCTTGCGGCATCGTATGAGTTCAAAGGTTCATTTGGTCGCGGCGGTCATTTCGGCCGTGGTTGGGGTTGTGTCTGCGGTCCTCGGGTTTTATTGCGACTCATACCGTGCGCATGCTCGGATGATAGGAGAGGCTGCCAATATTGAGTTAATTACTCGCGCCCCTCTTTATGCTGGGTATCTCGCATCTTTGGCTAGCTTGGCGTTTGGCAGCGGTCTCTGCTTTCTCGGGCTGTTTTACAAGTCGAAGCGCGAAGAGTCAGTTAGGAGAGTTTGATGTTTTTGATCAATCTATCGCCCAACCAGACGCTCGACCGAATGACGAGGAGCGCGATCACGTTCCTGTTCCACGCTGGACGTCCTCGGCGCGCTGCTCGTCATCGGTCAGCTTTGTTTTAGGCCACTTCGGACCATTTGAGTTTTTGGTCGGACGCCCAGGTGCTTTGGATTTCGGGACGTGAGTTGTTGGATAGCTTGGCCGGTGCACGGCTTTGCCCGCTCGGATGCGGGTGCCGACACAGACGCTTGATTTGATTTGGACGAGAGCGGAGACTTGACATGAGATTTATGGAGATGCCGACGACGTGGCCTAACAAGACGCTCCAGCGAATCGGCGGAGCCACTTTGGATTTACGTTCATTTCGGACCGGGACGCCGAAGTTTTCGCGCCGGTCGCGAAGCTTTGATCGTTAGGCAGCTTGACGTGTTTATGAAGAAATGCACTTGGTGCGGGAAGGAATACCCTGACGATGCAACTGCGTGCTTAGTTGATGCGCAACCCTTGGCACCAGTTGGTCCGCAAGGAACGTATGCGCACAAAGAGGACAAGCAAAAACCATCGGCTGCGACCCTGAACAGTGCAATGCACGCTGCAGCCAAGAAGAATATGTGTCACCGGGCAGATCAAAACCAGCCACTTGCGGGCACTTCAAAACCAGCCAGTCTGAGGCGGGAGTTTCATAGCAGTTTTCTCCAGTTTCTTCAAGAGGCGTTCGGCAGCGAGGTAAAACGAGCCGGGGCCGGCTGTCGAGCCTCAGCTCGCGGCCCCGGCGGTCGATGTCCGTTGGGCTTCCTTGCTTATTGTGTTTTTGGGTTCGGGAGTCGATGGCAGCGAGTCCTTAATCCTGTAGCTGCGGCCGGTGATCGCGAAGGTGATGGCGTGGTGCAGGAACCGGTCCAGGATGGCCCCCGCCGTGGGCACGTCGCTCAGGAGCTTGCCCCAGTCTTCCAGCGGCCGGTTGCTGGTCATGATCGTCGAGCGGTTCTCGTAGCGGCGCATCACCACTTCCAACAGGTATTCGCCCGACTGTCTGGGCAGGGCTTTGAGGCCCATGTCGTCAATGATGACCAAATCGGGTTTCAGATATCTTCGAAGCGTCTTGTCCTGCTGTTTGAAGGCTTCGTCCTTCATGAAGTCGCGCACCAGATCGAAGATGGAGCGGTAGAGAACTTCCTTGCCCTGCTTTATGGCTTCGTAGCCCAGGGCCTGGGCCAGATGGGTCTTGCCGACGCCGGGCGGGCCCAGGAAGAGGATGTCCTTGCCCTCGCGCAGATAACTCCCTGCAGCCAACTCGAAGATCGCTTTGCGGTTGATCGATGAGTTGAACTGCCACTCGAAATCTTCGAGCGTTTTGAGTGCGCGAAAGTCAGCGGCTTTGGTTCTTCGGGCCAGCATTCGTTGGTGGCGCACGTTGAGTTCATCCTGAAAGATAAGTTCCAGGAACTCCCCGTGGCCCAGACGGCCGGCGGCTGCTTCCTGCAGGCGCACGTCCAGGCTTTGAAGCAGGCCGGAAAGCCGGAGTTGACGGAGGGTGGTTTGGAGTTGGTTCATGGTGTGGGAACTGGGTTGAGGTTGACCGCCGGCACGATGCGGTAGGCGTCGAGCGGGCGGATGAGGGGATGGGTTTCCAGGAAATCCAATTGCACGACGTTGCCGGGCTCTCCCAGCAGGCGCTTGAGATCGCGCAGGCACCAGGCGCCGTGATGGACCGCGATACCGGCCGCCTTTTCCAACTCAGGCACGGGATGCTTTTGGGCCAGTTGCAGCAGGCCCAGCATCACGCGCAAGCCTTGCGGACCGCGGTTGTGGTGCATGGCCTGGGCCCAGGCGCCTGTCAGCGGGCCGATGAGCCGGCACCGATCCAGCAAGTGCTCCTGCCCACGCTCGATTGCATGGCGTTTGCGGCTGTCCAGATGCGCGGCATCGGTGGTGAACTTGCCGGGCTCGGCCAGAGCGTGCAGGGCGATTTGTTCGCGACGCGTGTTGTGAACGCGAAAGAGGCGCGACTCCTGTCGCACCCACACCGTGCGCCCGACGTACTCGGGCGGCACCGAGTAATAGGCCCGCTTGAACTCGACGAACCCGTCGCGATGCACCGTGCGCCGGGCCTCTTCAAACACGGGGAACAACCCGGCCGGCAACGGCTGCAATGCGGGGCGCTCCACGGCCTCAAAGAGCCGACCCACCTGCTGGCGCGTCGTGCCATGAATGCGCGTGTCGGCCACCTTCTTTTCCCAGTCAGCCAGGAAGAGGTTCTGTCCGCTCAAGCTCTCAAAGCTGTGCCCCTTGACCGCGTTGTTCTGCGCATACTTCACGCCCGACTCCACCTTGCCCTTGTGGCGCGGCATGGCCGGTTTGGTCGGCAACACGACCGTGCCGTAGTGCCGGGCGAACTCCTCCAGCTTGGGATTGAGGATGGGATCAAACCAGTCGGCCTGAATCACCCCCGCCTTCAAGTTATCTATAACCACCGTTGCGGTGACGCCACCAAAATGCCGGAACGCGTTCTCCAGGCTTCGGATGAAACTCTCCGTCGTCTGTCGCCACACCGCCTCGGTGTAGCCCTTGCGGGAGTGACTCAACACGCACCGAAACAAATGCGTCCGGCGCCGCTTGCCCTCCTGAGTGACCCAGGCGCCCTGCCCGAAATCCACCTGCAACTCCTGGCCCGGCGCACACTCCATCCGGCGGAACGGCGGCTCAATCTTCTGCGCCAGCCGCCGCACGTAGCGCTTGACCGCATCATACGCGCCGGTGAAACCGTGCTCGGCGACCAAATCCTGATACAGGCGCTGCGCCGAAAGCCCGGCCAACAACCCCTGCTCAATCACGGCCGCCAACGGCGCACACTGGCTGGTCCTGCCCACCTTGGACCCGGCGTGCACAATGGCTGGTTTTGAATCCAACTCCTCCCGCGACCCGGTGGGCAGAATGGCCGGTTTTGAGTCAGACTCCTCTGCCGAGCCGGCGGGCAGAATGGCTGGTTTTGAATCCGGCTCAGACGGGCCCAGATACCGCGCCACCGTCTCCCGGTGAATGTGCAGTTCCCGGGCGATTTTGCGTGCCGACCAGCCGTTGGCTGCCAGTGTGGCGATGGAATGTTGCAGGCTCACGTTGAGTTGGTACATCGCGCATCATCGCGGCTCTCGCCGCTCCGTGCGCAATCCCACTCTCAAAGTGGCTGGTTTTCATCTGCCCCTCCCTGGCTGGTTTTGAGTGCCCGCTGACA
>JBEEGQ010000192.1:0-9869 GCA_041166945.1 Verrucomicrobiota bacterium | reverse complement strand
AAGGTTGTTTGCGGGATGGGCATTTTAGTGTCCCAATTTTTCCCGCAGCCAGCCGGGCCGGTTTGTCGTCAGGCCGTCGACGCCGGCGCTGGACAACCGCTTTGCCTGCCGGGGCGAATCGACGGTCCAAATATACAGCTTGAGGCCCGCGGCATGGATCTTTTCAGTGAAGGTTTCGTTGACGGGTCCGCGTCCGCCCAAGTCCAGCGCGTCGAGGTTGGCATGGCGCGCCGCGGCGATGAGTTTCTCGGCGGTGGGTGTCCATCGACCGTGCCAGGTTCGGCGGAAGCCCTGGACCCACGCGACCTCCAATTGAGGAAGTGCCCATTTTAACAATTTCATCGTGGTCAGGGAGAAACCGATGGGAACAATTTGCTGCGGTTTTTTCCCAGACCGCCGCACAGTGTCGACCCATTCCGGCAGGCAGTCGGGCCCGCATTTGAGTTCGACGAACAACCGTTTTCCGGCGGGGATTTCGTCGAGGACCTGCGCGAAGGTGGGGATGCGTTCGCCGGCCCAACGGCGATGTTTCCAACGGCCGACATCCAGCGCGCCGAGCTCATCGAGCGTCTGCGTTCGGACCCGTCGCATGACACCGGCAGTCTTGCGCGTGTGCGCGTCGTGGATGACGACGATGTGGCCGTCGCGTGATTGGTGGACGTCGATCTCGACGGCATCAGCGCCCTGTTCCCAGGCTAGGCGGATGGCCGCGAGCGTGTTTTCGGGGGCATCACGCGACGCGCCGCGATGGGCGATAATCTCAGGCGCCGCGGACCTCATTTGGGCCTGAAACCTGGGGGCAGGTTGGAGGGCGGCGCCTCGGGCGTGTTCGAGTCGGACGCGGCCCCTTCTGCGGAAAGCTCGGGCGCGGCGATGGGTTCGGCGATGCCCAGACGTTCGCGCGCCTTTTTTGCGGCGGCGGTCTGGCCGTACTCGTTGACGATGCGATGGAGGAGTTTCGTGGCGGCGTCCGTTTTGTTCAGTTTCCCGGAGTAAAGATTTGCCAGGTGAACAGCGGCCCAGCCCCAGCGTTCGGGAGGAAGCCGCTTTTTCAGCACCTCTTCGTATTCGAGCGCGGCGGCCAGGTAATTGCCGAGGTTATTCTCGTAAATTTCCGCGATGCGAAGCGCGACATGGGCCTCGCGCGGATTTCGTTTGTAAAAATCGCGCATCAGTTGGATGGCCTCGAGGTGATTACCGCGTTTCCACTCCTCCTCGGCCTCCTCGTAATCCGGATCGCGCACGCCCTTGAGATCATCGTTGAAGACAAGCTCCTCAAATCGATTGGCGAAAAAGCGCGACACATCGTACCCGACGAGGACGCTGAGGCCGACGAGCGCGAAAAATCCCGCCACGCCGAAACCCATCATGCGGCCCATGCGCTCGGAACTTTTATGCGTGGGGACATCCTCGGCCATGGGGGTCACGGTCGGATTGGTGACGTTGGTGGCGCCGGGCGGGCTGAATGCGTTCGTGAGGCTGGTGGCGACGACCGCATTTGTGCCGCTGGTGGCGTTGGTGCTGACGAGGTTTGTCGCGGAGACGCTGTTGGTCTCGCCGCGGATGGCCTTGGCGGCCGGATCCCGCGCGTTGGTTAAGAAGCCGCGGACGCAAAATGCCAAGGCGATTCCCAATATGACGTAAAGCGCCAGCTTGATTAATGGTTTCATCGAATGGCCCCTTCACTTAACCAGCAACCGCAGCGCTGCAAAAGAATTTTCGAGACCGTGTCCGCTGCGCCGAATCCCAAAGGGATTCCGTCACCCAGCCCAAGGTTGCGAGGCACGAGCTACCTTGGGTGAAATAAGCCAGAGGCCTCAACCCCGATGGGGTTGCGGACTTCCTGGGATTCTTCTCCCAGGGTAGCCCGTCGGCCGGGCAACCCTGGGCTACGGACTAAATCCCTTTGGGATTTTCAAAATTGCTCGCTCCGGCCATGGCCGCCGATGTCGCGTCCCATTTGGCCGAATCCCAAAGGGATACCGTCACAAAGCCCAAGGTTGAGAGGCACGAGCTACCCTGGGTGAAATGAGACAGAGGCCTCAACCCCGATGGGGTTGCGGACTTCCTGGAATTCTCCTCCCAGGGTAGCCCGTCGGCCGGGCAACCCTGGGCTACGGACTAAATCCCTTTGGGATTTTCAAAATTGTTCGCTCCGGCCATGACCGCCGGTATCGCAAACCATTTGGCCGATCCCAAGGGGATTCCGTCACACAGCCCAAGGTTGTTCGCACGCCGCAAAATGCAGCTGGAGAAATGGCGCGGGATGCGGAATGCTGCTTCACCCGCTCAACATGATGAAAGCAACTTTTCTCTTGTGGCTCTGCTGGTCCGCGATCGCAATCGAACTGCGGTCCGCGGAACTCTCCCCCGGCGAGGCGCGCCCGGCGCCGCCGAAACGGGATGCGTCCCATTGGGCCTTCCAGGCGCCGGTCCGACCCGCGGTGCCGGATATGGCCGGGTTAAAAATGAAGGGGCAGAATGCCATCGACGCCTTCATTGCCGTGAAGCTCAAGGCCAGCGGGCTCGCGTTTTCACCCGAGGCCGACCGTGTCACGCTGCTCCGCCGGCTCTCCCTGGACCTGTTGGGACTTCCTCCGACGCCGCGCGAGGTGGACGAATTTATCGCGGACAAGTCGCCCGACGCCTACGAGAAGTGTGTCGAACGATTGCTGGCATCGCCGCACTATGGCGAACGCTGGGGGCGCCACTGGCTGGACCTGGCGCGCTACGCGGATTCGAATGGCTACGAAAAAGATGCGCCGCGCAGCATCTGGCCTTATCGGGATTATGTGATCAACGCGTTCAATCGGGATCTCTCTTTTGATCAGTTCACGCTGGAGCAAATCGCGGGCGATCTCCTCGTGAATCCCACCCTTTCTCAACGGGTTGCCACCGGGTTTCTCCGCAATTCGATGCTGAACCAGGAGGGGGGCATCGAGCCCGAGCAGTTCCGCATCGATGCCATGATCGATCGCATCGATGCGGTGGGCCGCACATGGCTGGGGCTGACCGTTGCCTGCGCGCAATGCCACGATCACAAATTCGATCCGATTTCGCAGCGCGATTATTACGGCGTCTTTGCCTTTCTGAACAGCGACGACGAACCATTCCTGGAGGTGCCCAATCCCCAACAGGATCAGCAGCGCGACGCCGTTCGGACGGCGGTGCGGAAAATCGAGGAGAAAGCGATGAACAGCGTGACCAACCTCGCCGAGCGGATGGCATCGTGGACAAAAAGCCTGCCGGAGGCGGCCGGGTCATGGACCGTGTTGGATCCCAAGGAGTGGCATAACTTCGCGACCAAATACGAGAAGCAGAATGATTTGTCGCTCCTCGCAGGCGGCGACGTGAAACCTTACGGCATCACGCATGTGTGGGTGGACACAGCCCTGACGAACATTACGGGCCTGCGTCTCGAAGTCTTGATGCATCCCAATCTTCCCTACGGCGGCCCCGGCCTCACGGCGCGCGGCAGTTTTTTATTGAGAGAATTCACGTGCGAGGCTTACGCCCAGCACAATCCCGGCATCACCAACAAGGTGAAGTTCCGCCGCGCGATGGCCAGCGCGGAGGCGCCCGGGTTCAGTGTCAGCAACACGGTGGACGGCGTCATCGACAAGGGCGGATGGACCTCCTCGGCGGCGCCGGTCGAGCACAACGAGGAAGCCCGGGCCGTGTTCGAATGCGCTGAGCCGATTGCGGGATTCGACGGAGGCACCCGCCTTAAAATTTCCATTTATCAAAAGCACAGCACGCCCGAAGGGTGGCAAATCCTGCCCGACAAGGACACAGGCCTCGACTGTCACACGCTGGGCCGGTTTCGTTTGAGCGCCACGACCCAGCCCGGCCCATTGCGGGTCGATCCGCTTTCAGCCGCACTGCGACAATCTCTCCCGGTTCCGTGGAGTGAGCTCACGCCGGCGATGCAGCGTGAATGGTTCAATATTTACCGCCGCACCGAGCCGTCCTTCGCGAAATGGAACCGGCAGATCTCGGACGCGTGGACGAACTGGGTTTATGTGCCGACCACGCTGGCGCTGTCGGCGCGGCCGGAGCGGAGAGAGACCCATCTTTTCAAGCGAGGCGACTGGCAGAAGCCGGGCGAGGTTGTCGGCCCGGATGTTCCCGGGCTGCTCCATCCGCTACCGGCCGGCGCGCCGCGCAACCGTCTCGGTTTTGCCCGTTGGCTGGTGGATCGGCGCAGCCCGACGACGGCGCGCGTGGTGGTGAACCGCGTCTGGCAGGCCTATTTTGGCCAGGGCCTTTTTACAACGCCTGAAGATATCGGGACGAGGGTCGAGCCGCCCAGTCATCCTGAATTGCTCGACTGGCTGGCGTGCGAATTCATGGAGCCGGAGCCGGTCAACGGCGAGCAGTCCGTTCCCTGGAGCTTCAAGCATCTGCATCGGCTCATCGTCAAGAGCGCCACCTATCGGCAGAGCAGCCGGTTTGCGCCCGCGATAGTTGCGAAGGACCCTTACAACCGCTTGCTCAGCCGCGGTCCCCGCTTTCGGGTCGAAGGCGAGGTGGTGCAGGACATCGCACTGTCCGCCAGCGGATTGCTCAGTCCGAAAATCGGCGGACCGAGTGTGCGTCCGCCGATACCGGCAAGTGTCGCGGACACTGTCTATGGCGGATTTGTGTGGCCGGAGAGCAGCGGCGAGGATCGATATCGCCGTGGACTCTACACTTTTTGGAAGAGAGCCCTGCCATTCCCGGCGCTCATGGCTTTCGATGGGCCGACTTCGGAGACATCCTGTCCGCGGCGGAACCGATCCAACACGCCATTGCAGGCGCTGACGACTTTGAATGAGAAAACATTTGTCGAAGCCGCCCAGGCGATGGGTTTGCGGGTGATGAAGGAGGGTGGAAATGACAATGCTAGCCGTGCGCGTTATGCTTTTCGCCTCGCCACCGGCCGGGCGCCGGACGATGGCGAGCTCAAAAAGCTGCTCAGATTCTGGGATGAACAATTTCATTATTTCGAGGATCGCAGCGCGGCGGCGTTGCAGGTCGCGCTCAGCAACCCGACCAACCTGCCGCCGAATGTGAACCTTCACAAAGCAGCGGCGTGGGCAATGGTCAGCCGGGCCATCCTGAACCTCGATGAAACTGTGACGAAGGAATAGGGCTCAGGAATGAGCTGAAGGCGCGATGGCATCGCGGTGCGGGCTTAAATGATTGATTCTTCCTCCCACGGTTGGGTGCTCCCTCTCCCCGCCCCTGCCCGGTAACCGCTGAAGAGAAGCGCCTCCTCTCCCCGTCACTCTCCTCCATTTCGGAAATGGAGGAGAGGGTGCCCGAAAGGCGGGAGAGGATGCACTGGATCTTTCGCGCTGGCTTGAATGGTGCGACGAGCGTAACGTTTCGTCATCGTGAATTACCTCCAGGAGCTCCGCCATGAAACCGCGCGTTTGACGGCGCGCCGCTGGTTTCTTAAGCAGTGCGGTGTCGGTCTGGGTTCGATCGCGCTCGGGTCATTGCTGGGTGCCGGACGAGCCCAGGGGGCGGTTCCCAAAACCCTGGACCCGCTCGGCCCGCGAAAGCCCCATCACGCGGCCAAAGCGAAGCGGGTTATTTACCTGTTCATGGGAGGCGCCCCGTCGCAACTCGATCTCTTTGATCACAAGCCGGCCCTGGAAAAATACAACGGCCAGCCGGTGCCGCCGGAGGTTGTCCGTGGCCAGAAATATGCCTTCATCAAGCCGGATGCGGCCTTGTTTGCCAGCGAGTTTAAATTTGCCAAACACGGCCGCTGCGGCGCCGAGTTGTCAGAAGCGCTGCCTCATCTCGCGGGCGTTGTGGATGAGATCGCCATCATCAAGTCGATGCACACCGAGGCGTTCAACCATGCCCCGGGACAGGTGATGATGCAGACCGGGTCGACGCAATTCGGGCGTCCGTGCCTGGGTGCATGGACGCTGTACGGGCTGGGGAGTGAATCGCAGAACCTGCCGGGGTTTGTTGTGATGAATTCCGCGAGCGGCCTCAGCGGCGGGTCGGCGCTTTACGGCGGCGGTTTTCTTCCCACGGTTTACCAGGGCGTGCCCTTTCGCAAAAGCGGTGACCCGGTTCTTTATCTTTCCAATCCGGCGGGCGTCACCGAGCGGATGCAGCGGCAGACCCTGGACGTGGTTAAAGAACTCAACGAGCAACATCTCGCTTCGGTGGGTGATCCGGAGATTGCGACGCGGATCAATGCCTTTGAGATGGCGTGCCGGATGCAGGCCAGCGCGCCGGAGCTGATGGACATTTCGCGGGAAACACCGGCGACACTGAAGATGTATGGTGTTGAGCCGGGCAAACCGAGTTTCGCGATGAACTGCCTGCTGGCGCGGCGCCTGATCGAACGCGGCGTGCGCTTCGTCCAGTTGTTTCACGAGGGCTGGGATCATCACAGCGAAGTGGCCAATGGCATCCGCGATCAGACCTCGAAAACCGACCGCGCCAGCGCCGCGCTGATCGCGGATCTGAAAGCCCGCGGGTTGCTCGACGACACACTGGTGATTTGGGGCGGCGAATTCGGGCGCACCCCGATGGTGGAAGCCAACTCCGATTTTGGCCGCAAGCTCGGCCGCGATCATCATCCACAGGCGTTCACTGTCTGGCTGGCCGGCGGCGGCGTCCGGCCCGGGGTCACCATGGGCGAGACCGATGAGTTAGGCTTTCATGTGACGCGTGACGCGGTGCATGTGCATGATCTGCACGCGACGATCCTGCATCTGCTGGGGTTCGATCACGAGAAGCTGACGTTCCGTTTCCAGGGCCGCGATTTTCGGCTCACCGACGTCCAGGGGGAAGTGGTTCAGCAGATCTTGGCGTAAGCCGGCGCAAACCTGATCACAAGGCCCTGGACCGATAGATCCGGTAACGATTCGGGATCCGGTTGGTGACGGAGTAATCCTTGTAAAAAAGGTGAGCTGCCAGCGGGGTTGCGGGATAACTCGAGACGTTTGCCCAGACCAAGTTCGTATAGCCGAGCCGAATCCCATTTGTCGGATACACCCACGCAGCCTGAAGGAAATTGTTCTTGTTCGGAATGGTGATGAAATGGACGTCCACGTAGGAGGTGAAGTTAGTGATAGTAAGACTTTGTGCGTCGCTGCTCAACGGAATCGCCAGGGTCCACAAAACCAGCAGCACAACGCTGACGCGTCCTGCTGGACGATGCGCGCTCTGGATGGGTTCTTTGTTTCCGTGGGAATTCACAGGGTATCTCCATTTAAGCCCATTTCCCGCCAAAACTCCAATGCTCAAAAGCGCCAGGTCAATCCACCATAAGCCCGGTAATCCGGCACATTCTGAAAGCCATTGTTTTGAATCCAGACCGGAACATCGACTCCGGCCTGCATGCTGAAATGGCGTCCCGAGGTAAATGCCAGTTGCGGTCCCGCGTAAACGATCGTCATGCCGGTGGCATTCGATTTGCGGCCGTCGAGGGACGCGCGCGCCTCGCTGTCGTAAATGATATTTGCCGCGAGACTCAGAGTGCGGGTTTTGCTCAGCCACAAATAGCCGCCCGGTCCGCCGGAGATAATGACTTCATCGCCGAAGGTGTAACCGGACTCGCCGGCGGTTCGCAGATAATATTGCGCCTGGGCATTGAAGAACCATCGGTCCCAGCGCGCATTCGCGGTCAGGCCGAACACGCCGTCGTAGGAGCCCGACCCGAGGGAAATCATGCTTTGGTGAACGCCGCTGGCGCCGACGCCGAGCGCGTCATGAAAATGGCCGGGGCCGACAAGCTGGTTATAAATGTG
The DNA here is from genome assembly GCA_041166945.1 of Verrucomicrobiota bacterium. Lineage (GTDB taxonomy): Bacteria > Verrucomicrobiota > Verrucomicrobiia > Limisphaerales > JADJPG01 > DASTLJ01. The sequence continues at coordinate 2,106 of JBEEGQ010000192.1, read as the reverse complement.
AACCTGGTCCACCTCATCACGGATCGGATCGGTGTCGCCGGTCGGAAACTTGACGCCCGCCAGAAGGGTCATCGAGTAACCCCATTCCATTTCAGCCTTCTGCAAAACGGTCCATCGCAGCACCGCTGCCAAATCGCCGATGCCCGACTCGGTCCCGTGCACCTCGGCGAAGGTGGAACCTGACGAGCTGAATCGAACATCCTGCCGCCGAAATTCACGATGGATATAAGGCAGGTTGAGGCTGACCCCGAAGCGGCCGCTGAAATTGTAGGTGGGAACGATGTGCAGGTAGGAACTGTCCACGTAATCGTGGTTGAGAGTGTAAGGTTTGCTTTCAAACTGGGGAGTGTCCATGGCCACGTATTGTTCGGACAAGGTGAACACGAAGCCGGACCCGGATTCGCCCCGCGCGGAAGCCGCGCCGTAAATAGCGCAGAGCTCGCAGCCGCGACTGGTCCCCGGCGCGAGGCAGATCACCGCCATGAATAGAACGAGTCCCCATCGCGGTGGGCGACCTGAAACAACAAGTGGATTCATGAATTAATTATCGTCCGATATGTTGGCTTTCGTAAGTAGGCGGCTCCAATCCATCCTGGCTGGGGGCGCGCGCAATCTCGCTGTGGATCGGCCTCTTCGCAAGGGGATTTATCTGAACCAGGGTTTCACCAAATCGTTTTTTGAACGTCATCAGATTTATTGAAAATGGCGGTGGGCAAAATCAAAAATAACACTTGTGAAAAATTTCACGTTTCGGCAATTTCACCGCGCTTCCGACGGGGACCCCGGATTTTCATCTGAGAAATCCCGGTTTGTAGAAGCTGTTTTTGCGGATATTCGATGCGTTTCCTGAAATCATTCCTGGCTTTGGCGTTGCTGGTGGCGACTCCGGTTTTGTGCCATGCGGCGTCATTCGCGGCGCCCGCCGGGACCGGCGCGATGGGCCTCCCCAGCGTCAGCACTGTTCCTGGGGGTTACATATTGGCGGCGGCCGTTCCTGTTTTGGAGGCCGCGCACGAGGAAAAAAGCGAGCATGCCGAATCCGGTCTGCCACAAGCCTCGCCGCGCCTGGGGAAGAGCGGATTTATCAGCAGCTCGATGGTGGTGACCTGGATTGTGGCGTTGTTCCTGATTGTTTTCGCGCGGTCCGCCATGAAAAACGTCAAGGCGGTGCCCGATGGAAAACAGAATTTCTGGGAATGGATGGTCGAGAGCCTCTATCTGTTCCTGGAGGACATCATCGGGCATGATTTGGTGAAAAAAGCGTTTTGGTTTTTTGCCACGATCTTCATCTTCATCCTTTTCGCAAACTGGGCGGGGTTGATTCCAGGCGTGGGAACGATCGGATGGGGGCGTCCGGACGCCGATGGGAGCCTGCATCACATCTCGCGGCCGTTGTTGCGGGGCGTGAATGCCGATTTGAACATGACGTTCGCGATGTCGATTATTTTCTTTGCGTGCTGGATCGTGTGGGCGCTGCAAGCGAATGGGCCCGGCGGTTTCATCATGCACATCTTTGGTCCGAAAGGGGACACCACGGGGGCGTTGAAGGTGCTGATGGTCGTGATCTTCATGGTGGTGGGCGTGTTGGAGGTGGTGACGATTTTATTCCGGCCGTTGACATTGAGCTTCCGGCTGTATGGGAATGTTTTTGCGGGCGAGAACATGCTGGAGGCGATGTCGCGGCTGGTGCCGGGGCTGGGCTGGCTGATTCCGATTCCGTTCTATTTTCTGGAGGTGCTGGTCGGGTTGGTCCAGGCGCTGGTATTCATGCTGCTGACGGCAGTGTTCACCCTGTTGATCTGCACTCACGAGGAGGGGCACGCCCACGAAAAGGCGCACCACTAAACAGCTTTCGGGGGCCAGACCGTGCATTTGCGCGGGGGTCTCTGAGAAAAACGAAAGGCACTACGTATGACACCATTGTTGGCAGAAATGACAGGTAACATTCACATCGGCCTCGCCTGCCTGGGCGCGGCGCTGGGCGTGGGACTGATTGGCATGAAGGCGTCGGAAGCGGTGGGACGCAATCCCGGCGCGGCGACGAAGATCCTGGTTCAAGCCATTCTCAGCACCGCCTTCGCGGAAGGAATCGTATTCTTTGCGCTC
>JBEEGQ010000191.1:0-8033 GCA_041166945.1 Verrucomicrobiota bacterium | reverse complement strand
ACCTGCTGGAACTCGCACCGTCATACGGACGGACGGGCGATGCTCCGCGAGATTCGAGATCTCGGTTTTGAGTATGCCGAGTTGAGCCACGGCATCCGCATCAGCCTGCTCCCGGGAATTTTCGAAGCCGTCGATGCCGGCGAGATCCGGATTTCGACGCTGCACAACTTTTGTCCGTTGCCGATGGGCGTCGAACGCGCCGCTCCCAACGTTTACAAATTCTCGGCCACAGATGATCGCGAGAGGGAGAGCGCTTTCAAACACACGGTCAAGACCCTGGACACGGCGGTGCGGGTGGGTGCGCGATTGGTGGTGCTTCACACCGGGGCTGTCGACATGAAGGATTATACCGACAAATTGATCGACATGATTAGTGAAGGTAAGAAGGACACGCCGAAATATGCCAAGCTGTGCGCCGAGGTATTGGCGAAGCGCGAGGAGAAAAAGGAGCGCTACGTTAAAAACGCCTACGCGTCGATCTGGCGGGTTGTGGATGAAGCCAAGCCACGGGGACTTAAGCTGGGAATCGAAAACCGCGAGGCGCTCGAGGAGATCCCCTTCGAAACCGATTTCGATCTGTTCTTCAAGGAATTTCGCGATCCGACCGTGGTCTACTGGCATGATACGGGCCATGCCCAAATCAAGGAGAACCTCGGTTTCATCAACCACCGTCTTCACCTCGAAGCCATGAGCCCCAGGCTTTTCGGATTTCATGTTCATGACGTCGAACCCCCCGGCCGCGATCATCGCCCGCCGGGCGCCGGCACGATCGATTTCGCAGGCCTCAAGGACCTGGTGAAACCCGATCACTTGAAAACCTTTGAGCTCAGCCCATCCGTCAGCCCTGAGGAGGCCAAAGCGGGCATCGAGTATTTGAAGGCGATCTGGGGTCCGGAGTGATGGCGCCCCGGCGAATTCATCCGTGAAAAAACTCTGGCAGATTGGGTGGCGTGTGGCGCTCTGCGCCGTGCTGCTCCTCTGGATTTTTCACTGCATCTTCGTCAACGAGGCTCGCATTGCACATGGCGAGGCCTGGCCCAAGCTCTCGCGGCTCGACCAGTGGCGGCGCGGATGGATCGAGGGCCCGCCTGCCTTGTGGCAAACCCTGACGAGCATTCAGCCCGGATGGTTTCTCCTTTCCCTCGTGTTGATGGGGTCCACCATCCTGTTGGGCGTGTTCCGCTGGCGAATGGTTTTGCGCGTGCAGGGAATTCATCTCCCGTTCTGGCGCACGGCCGAAATCTCGCTGGTGGCCCATTTTTTTAATTCCTTCCTGCTGGGCTCGACCGGCGGCGATCTGATGAAGGCTTATTACGCAGCGCGCGAAACGCATCACAGGAAAACCGAGGCCGTCACGACGGTTTTTGTGGATCGGCTCATCGGGCTGTGGGCGATGCTGTTGTTTGCCGGCGTGATGATGATTCCGATCCCCAACGCGAGGCTCATTTTCGGGCGGGATCGAGTGACGATGCTGCCGGCATTGTTGATCCTGGCGATGCTGATCGCGTGCAGTGTTGTGATGATCCTGGCTTTTCGAGGCGGTCTTTCGAAGCACTGGCCGGGCGCGCGGGCGCAATTGCGGCGGCTTCCGAAGGGGGAACATTTGGAGCGCTCCCTCGATGCCTGCCGGCGGTTCGGCCAGGCGCCGCATTTTCTTCTGCGCACATTCGCCGTGTCGATGCTGCTCAACGTCATGTGCGTCGTGCAATGGCAGGTGGTGGGACGCGGCTTGGGACTGTCGATACCTCCGCTGGCCATGTTCGTGGTGGTGCCGATGGTCATTTGCATCGCCGCGCTGCCGCTGACGCCCAGCGGCCTGGGAGTGCGGGACATTCTTTTCGTCCAGATGCTCGACGATCCGGTCCTGGCGACGTCGGGGCTATCGCTGTCTCTGCTGGCGTACGCGGGCAGTCTCTTCTGGAGTCTGGTGGGGGGTGGTGTTTACCTGCTGCTGAAGGAGAAGCATCACCTGGCGGAGCGGGACCTTTCCTGAGCTGTCTCCCCAGGAATTTTGTGCCGGAGGAGACAGCGCGGGTGAAAGCGGAATATTGCGAGCTTACTTCTTTTTGGCGGCGGGTTGTTGGGCGGCCATGGCCTGCTTTTTCTTTTGGTCTGCGCTGTTGGCTTTGGATTGCTTTTGCGAGGACTTCTTTTGATTGGATTTCGGAGATCTATCGCCCATGTGTTTGGCTGGTTTGCTGAGTTAACTGGCCTGCGGAATCGTGGTTTCTCCGCGGGCGCGCCACTGTGTCGGCGGCGGGGCAATTTGTAAATGATGGACGCAAAACAAAGAGAAGTGGGCCGGCAGGGATTTGAACCCTGGACCAACGGCTTAAAAGGCCGCTGCTCTACCGCTGAGCTACCAGCCCGAAAGAGGGTGCGGACATTAATCAACACCCGGTTGGCGCGCAAGCGTTTGTTGTGAGCCCGAAGCGTCGCGGGCACTTCAAGTTTCGACTGGCAACCGTCGATGTCAGTCCGTAGCTTCGCCGCCGCATGTGGGAAAACCTCACCAAAGCCATCCGTTTCCTGCTGACAGGCCAGTTCGGCCGGGTTTGGAACGAAGTACACGTGCGGATTTATCGGGCGGCATGGGCGGTGTTGTGGTGGTTCATCATGCCCTTTCGGCGCAGCGGCCGCCGGGCGCCTGTCGGCATCCTGGCGCGCGAAACTCAGTTCCCCGTTGCCTTCGAATCTCCGGATCACATCGCGCCCAAGGGGACTGCGGTCAACAACAGCACCAACAAGAAGTTCATCCTGTTCATGGACGCCAAGCTGCGGCGCGAATTCGGGGCGCAGGCGGCGCTGCGGATGATGGACATGGGTTGCGCCGGCGGACAGACGGTTGCGGACTTCATGACGTTGCAATGGCAGGGAGTGGGGCTCGAAGGCTCCGATTTTTCGCTGAAGCATCGACGCGCAAACTGGGCGCACCTCGCCAACACTCACCTCTTCACCTGCGATATCACCAAGCCATTCCAGGTCACCCTCGATGCCCAGCCAGCGCGGTTTCATCTAATTACCGCGTGGGAGGTCATGGAACACATCGCGCCTGCGGATTTGAAACAGGTTTTTGAGAACGTCAGCCGGCACCTGGAGCCGGGGGGCTATTTCATCGCTTCCACGACAGAAACCTCCGACATCCATGAGGGGATCGAACTGCACCAGACGCAGTGGACCAATCCACAATGGCGGGAGTATGTCGCGACGAACTTTCCAGACCTCGAATACAGCGACGTGGGGCTGAAGATACATCAGTTCGTGCGTTACAATTTTATGCATCCGTCGTTTCTTCTTTACCGGAAGAAGAAGGGCTGACCGCTTTTCATGCGCCGGCTTATTTCCAGTCTTTCACGTTCCGCGGGGCTGCGGCGGTTGGTGCAATGGCTGCGGTTGCACCGCGTTGTGAATGCCTGGCTGCGGCGGTTTCCGCTCACGAGGAGATTGCCGGGCAGCGGCGTGGTTTACCGCGCCACACGGCTGGAGAGTATTCCGCTGGCGGTCGAGATGTTTGAAAAGGGCAACCTTTACGATGCGTCGCTGTTGCCGAAGGAGTTTACCACGTTTGCCGATCTGGGCTGCAACGTCGGTTATTTTACCTGCTGGCTGGCGCATCTTGCCGCCGGCCGCACGTTGAGCGGGCTGATGCTCGACGCGAATCCGCAGGCGGTGGACGAGGCCCGCTGGCATGCGCGCGCGAATGGGATGCCGGAAGTATTCGGCATTCACGGTATTGCCGGCGAGGGCGTGGCGGGCGGTTTTGCGGAGTTTTATCTCTACGAATCCAACATTTGTTCGACGAGCCATCTGCCCGACACGCAAAAGATGGATCTCAAGGGAAAATGGGAAACGATTCGTGTGCCGTGCGTCAACATGGAGGAACACTGGCGGAAACATTTCGGCGACAGACGTTGCCACATTCTCAAAATTGACATCGAAGGCTCGGAATTGAGCTTTCTCAAAGCCGAGGAAAGTTTCCTCAAACTTTGCGATTCAGTTCTTGTCGAGTGGCACAAGTGGAGGGTGCAACTGGATGAGCTCAGGGCCTTCCTGGATCAACAGGGCTTCGTCTTTGTCAAAACCGTCGAGGAGACCGATCAAATGGGGACCGCATTTTTCCGACGATAGCCAGCGCCGGTTTCGCTCGTCTTTGGAAAGGGTCGGTTTGAAGGATGAGTTCTATCGGATGACGTGTTTCTCGAAGCGAAGCTGGAGTTTTCGCCAAAACTGTTCCTTCTCCGTCAAGGGTCGCGCGTCGCGCTCGAGTTCCGGCAGTTCCGCCCTGGGTTTCACGGGGCCCAGATTCTTTGCGGCATGCATGCAGACCGCGTTGTGGTAGATCAGCACGCCATCCAAGTGTGTGACTGTCGGCCAACCGCGCTGTTTCCTGTTCAGGTAGGCGCGGTAATTATATTGGCAGGGAAGGATGCGGAGGCGGTCGAAGTATTTGGTCTGGATCACTTCGTTGATGACGTATTGATCGTCGGCAATCGTTCGAAAATGAGCGCGGCCGCGCTCGACGATTTCCTTTCGCATGGCGCGGCTCCCCGCGAGGTTCCAGAAAAAAACACCGCCATTGAGAAAATTCGCGGTGTAGCCCTGGCCCTTCACGTAGCGCGCGCCCATGTGTTCGACGCAAGCCGCGACATCGGAGCCCGCCAGGAGGACTTCGAATGGCGGCAAGGCTTGCAGGCACAACACATCGTAGGAGTCCACCACGAGCGCCTGATCCACATCGAGGCGATCGATCAGTTCAATGCGCCGGAAATAAACCTCGCGAAGGGGATCTGAAAAGTCCGGCACGGGCGCGACGAGATGATATTGGATGGCATCCAGACGCCGTTTTGGCAGATCCGTTCCGATGATGAAGGCGTGCAGCGCCACGCCGGGATTGTGTTTCCCAAAACTGGCGAAGGTATGATCCAGTTTCTCCGTCGAATGTCCGAAGGCAACCGTGACAATGGCGGAGCGGCTCATGCCTGTTGAAACGAGGTTCTGACTCCGGGTGTAAATGCCGCCCCGATGCCGTCGCCGGGCCACCAATGATTCTCCGGCACGTCCTGGAAATAGAGATAGTTCTTGCGGAGGCGGGCGGCGAATTCGCGCATCTTGGAGGATTGCTGCGAATTGTCGCTCATCACGATGGAGCGCGGGTGCAACCGGGGTTCGATCGCGGTGAATTCGGCCCATTCGTATTCCGGACGGTGGTCGCTGTCGTGAAGAAAAATGTCGACAGGCTCCGCAAAATTCTTCAGCGATTCCACCGAGTCACCGAGGAGGATGCGGCAATGGCTTTTGTAAGGTTCGGCAAGCAGATGGCCGCAGTCGGGAACGATGTCGGTCGCGTAGACGAGTCCGGGGAAACCTTCGGCGACGTTGCGGGCGATGGCGGCGGCGAGGACGACGGTGCCGAGGCCGCGGTCGACGCCGGTTTCGACGATGATCTTTGGCCTGGTGGCGCGGACGAGGGCGTACCAACCGGTGCGGCGGCCATAACGGGGTTCGACGTCGGAATTGTGGCGGTCGGGGCTGTTCAACGTTTGTCGCTCGAGCAGTTGCCGCAAGGGCGCGTCGTTTTCGAGTTCGCGAAAAAAGCCTTCGATCCGGGATTCATCATGGCCGGAGATGACCGCGATATAACTGATGAGATACTCGCGATTGAGAGGGGTGAGATGGTAGGTGTGATTGTAATATTCCCGGGAGGAAAAAGCCCATCGGATGACGCGGCCTGCGTGTCGCAGGGTATGTTTGAGACCGGAAACGAGCCGGACAGGGATGACAAGCAACCTGCCTAAGGCAGTATGGCGGACGATTTCGCGGAGAGCCATGACAGGAGGGCTTCGGCAGGGTCAGTTCGCCGGTTTAATGACAAGGCGGCCGGTGTAATCGAGCCGGCTGAGGAACGGCTTGAGTTTGAGCGTTGCGAAATATTCATCCACAGCCTGTTTGGCACCGACCCAATGGCCGTAATCATCGATGATGAGAACGCCGTTGGGAGCGAGGCGCGGATATAAATGTTCCAATTCGTGTTTGGTGGATTCGTACCAATCGGTATCGAGCCGCAACAGCGCGATTTTTTCCGGCGCGTTATTGGGGATGGTCTCTTCGACCTTGCCCTTGACGAGGTGAATGCGTTCGGCGGGATAACCGGTGGACAGGATATTTTTCCGCACGTTTTCCACACCTGCGATGCACCAATAATTGTCCACTCCCTCTTTTTTTTCATTCGGGTTGAGAACGTCCTGGGCCTTGGTCCCGTCGAACATCACGTCCTTCTCGGTAGGGGCTGACATGCCCTCGAAGGTGTCAAAGAGGTAGAGTTCACGTGAAGTGTCGCCTAAATCCATCAGCGTGTAGGCGGCGACCATCGTGCTGCCGCCCCGCCAGACGCCGCATTCGATAAATGAACCTTCGATTCGGTTGGCAACAACGTGTTTTACCGCGTCCATGAGGCCGACCATGCGGCCCGGACTTGTCGCGGTGAGACCTTTTACCTTTCGCATGGCCGCCAGTTCGTGCGCTGTAAAATTTGAGGATTGGCGAACCACCTCGAATCCCCTGGCGTTCAGGAAGCGTTGCACGGCGGTTTTAATCATGCGGATTGAGGATAAATATGCGTGGAAGTCAAGTCACGTTCGGCGCTGGGCGCAGTCTGCGTCTAATCCTTTTTGCCCACGCGGCGGAATGATTTCCGATTCCACAGGGAATGCGTTTTTAGAAGGCCCACGCCTATCGTGAATGCATTGAGAAGCCGTGCAAGCCTGGGGAGCGATTTGGCGAGTCGCGGGCGTGGCGCGCCATACTTGCGCGGCGGGGCAGCGGCCGATGCCGCAATGGGCGGTTGTGACCCACTGGCTTTGTTGTCCCAACGCGGAACGAAATCACTTTGTTGCGGAGTTCTTTCAAAGACCGGAACGATTTTGGCTCGACGCGCCTGAACGAGCAATTGGATAGGTGAATAACTAATCAGTTCCACCCGTGCGCCGATTTTTTCAGGATCATTTACCTCATGCCAATTTCCGTAGGGACCCATGCGATGCGCGACCATGCGTTCCAGTTCGTAGCCATTCTCCGAACTCAATGCGCGGAAAAACAATTCCGGGCTGAACTGATAGAAACCATGCCCGCAGTAACTGTTTGCAACAGTGTGGATAAAGAGGTGTCCGCCGGGACGCAGCATCTCCATCATATTTTTTAGCGCGGTGGGAAAGTGAAAAACATGCTCCAAGGTTCCGCCGTCGTAGACAGTATCAAACCGCTCTCGCAACTCCGGGCCGATGGGATTGTTGAGGTCATGGACAAATGACGCGCCCTCGTACGCGGAGAAATCAATGGAGTAAATTTCGCGGGCGCCCAGCGCTTTAAATACCGGTTCGGCAAATCGAGTGTCGGGGGCTCCCGGCTCGAATAAATTCGAAGGGAGCTCGGCCTCTTGTAGCAGTCTGCGCATTTTAGCCGGAAATACGTTTAAGTCCTGCCGACCCAGCATGACGACCTCACCCAACCCCACGCCGCGTTTGTGCGCCGCGATTAGAAACTGTACCGCGTTGACGTCGAGGCCCATGTCAACGCATGTCTTGGAGACAAATCGGTGGAAATGGGGCGTCGTGGGACTGACCGACGCGGATGGCTGCGAAAGAATCCATACCTCTATTGTAACGATGCGGCGGATTCAGTGTCCAGTTTTTCTCCTGGGACGCAGCCCCGGCCGAAAAAAGATTTCGCAGCTTCACGGGAACCCAGCCCGTGAGGCTGACACTTGAGCAGGTAACGCTGTCAGGGGATTAACGGGCCGAGGTATCCACGGCTGCATCCGAAATAATCTGTGTCACGCGATTTAGCGAATCGGCCAGGGACTGATTCGATGAGGAAATCTGGGCGCGCACCTTGTGCAGGAACGCTCCGAGTTGATTTAACCCAGCCTTGGTGTCTCCCCGATCGAATGATGCCGTCGCGGCCTTCAGGCTGGCAATGAGGGGACGGACTCTGTTTCCTGGCAATCCGGCTTCATTCACCATGGAAATCAGCACGCC
>JBEEGQ010000190.1:0-10472 GCA_041166945.1 Verrucomicrobiota bacterium | reverse complement strand
GCTCGACCGCCTCCTGATATTTCCTGCCCGGTTTGAGCAAAAAACGCGCTCCGCACAATTGCGGATGCGGCCTGCTTCCCTCCAAAACCATCTGCTCGCCGACCGATGGCATGTCGCCCCAGTTGTTGAAAACATGCGCCACCTGATGGCGCCTGAGCACTTCAAAATAATCAGGGTGCAGGAAATTGCGGTTCCGGATCTCGATCCCATACGGCCAATCCCTGGGAATGCCCCCCAAAAAGGCATCGAGCGCCGCCGCGAAATCACGTCCGCGCTCCAAATCGCCCGGATAAAAACGCGAGAACTCAAACATGAACAGGCCGACGTTCGATCGAAACTCCTCGAATGGTTTCAGGAAGGCCGATGCAAACAAATCGGCATTCAAAAAATCGGCGTTCGCGCGGCCGGCGCGTTCCCCAAACCGCGGCAGGCTTGGAAAATGTTTCAGAGTGATTTGATCCGTGACCTTGAAGCTGAAAAGAAAATCCCCGGGCACCTGCGACAAAAGCTTTTCAATCTGGCGCCGCTCTGGAAAACGGTAATAGGCGCCGTCCACGCACACCGTTTTGAATACTTCCGCATACTCGGCCAGGCAATCGCGCTCGAAGCGGGTCTCGGCAAATTTACCACGTGTGATGTAACGGTCGCGATCATAAAGAAGCCCGCACCATCCTGGATATTTCCAGGAGGAGGTTCCGACATAAACGCCCTGGCTCGCCAGCACGGCAAGGGACGCTTTCAGCTTCTCGCGAATCGCGGACATCTGCCCGGCAAGTATGTTCGAACCCATTCCCCGCCGCAAATCCCAATGGCCTTTAATCCGTCAGCCCGCATAGCCTCGTTCTTGCGGCGCGACCGTAGCGCCGACTGGCAGTCGGCTGTTTCGCCGGTTGTTAACCGGCAGGGGCTCGTTCGATTCCCAGGTTTCAGCACGGTCGGGAGGTCATTCGCCTTTTTGGGTCGCCTGCCCAGTGACCACTGAACAGAAGCGCCTCCTCTCCCCCTCCGCTTGTTCCCCGCTCAATTTAAGGATTGAACGAAGCGGCCGATGATGTTATTACATTTGTAGCTACATTATAGGCACGTGCATATGACAATAGAACTTAAAGTTCGTTGCGTTGGAAATTCGCTGGGCCTCGTTCTTCCGAAGGAGGCGCTCCACCAGCTTAACGTTGGCGACGGAGATCGTCTCTACGTCACGGAAGCGCCGGGCGGCTTTCGCCTCACTGCGGCGGACCCCGAATTTGCCAGACAAATGGCAGTCGCTGAAAAGGGTATGCGCCGCTACAGAAATGCGCTCCGTGAACTCGCCAAGTGAAGCCGCCAAAATGGCTCAGAACGGATGTCGTTCTTGCGATGCACGACCGCCTTTTGTTTGAGCACGGAGGAGATACGGGCTTTCGGGATGAATCGCTTTTGGAATCGGCGCTGGCGCGCCCGAAGCATCTCGCGACCTGCGGAAAACCATCGCTTTCCGATCTCGCCGCAGCCTACGCCTTTGGCATCATCAAAAACCATCCGTTTGTTGACGGAAACAAGCGCACTGGATTTATGGCTGCCTTCGTGTTTCTTGGCCTCAATGGCATCGACTTCGAGGCGGCCGAGAGCGAGGTGGTGTTAAAGACCCTGGCTGCGGCGGCAAACAAACTCAGCGAAGTGGCTTACGCAGAATGGTTGCAGGCCAACGCGCGCTCTCCCACGCGCCGAAGGAAAAAGAATCATTACTGAGGCCTACACCGGATCCGAGAACGCAGCATCACGGACAACGCGCCGCCCGATAAAACCGGTTCGGCTCGCGACCCGGCCGAAGATCAAACAGCAGCGCGCTTGGCCCCGCGAGCGTGTTGGTCGCAATCGGAGTCCAATTCACCAGGTCGCTCGACGCCTCGAGAACATGCGTCATGTGCGGCAACCCCAGCAACGTCACTGCGAAACGGCCGTCGGGCAAAAGCGCCGGCGACGTCAGCAGCGGCACGGTGTCCGCCCATTCAATCGTCAGATACCACCCGCGTAAAATGGCCCCCGCGTCCCCGCCCTGGTCATCCACCACATACAACGACCAGTCGCCGTTGGGGTTCGTTCCCATGAACGGCGCGAAGCTCGCGGCCGGGTTTGTTTGCGGCGCCGGCGGGATGAACGGATCCACCAGGCCGTAGTCCGTCGGCTTGTAGTTCCCTGAAAAAATCCGGGTCGAGTCCGGCAAATCCAGCGTCGCCGTGTCCGTGAAGGTCAGGATGACATTGGTAAGCTTCTGGGACGTATTGCCGCCGGCATCCGACATCAGTTTGAGCGCCTGCCCGGTCGGGCCGACCAGGAGCACATCCACATCGTCAGGAAAACTGTGGCTCAGGCCATCCAGCGTCACTGAAATATGCTTCACAGGCCCGGGAAGGCAGGTCACGGGAATTGATGAAGGATAGGGCGAGGCGACGGTGTGATCGAGAATGTCAATCCGGGTGAGGTTGGTGAACGAAACGGGGTTGAGATTTCCTGCGCCGTGCAGGGCGAGCGTCGCACTCCGGCTGGTGCTCGCACAGGCCGTGCTGATTTCCACCGTGTACAACCCCGCCTGGCTGGGCTTCAATCCCTGCAACACCAGCGTATTCCTGTTTTCCCCCGGCAAGACCACGCCGTTCAACTTCCACACAAATGTCACCGGCTCCGGCGACGTCACCGTCGTGCTGAAAATCACCTCGTCACATACGCAACGAGCCTGGTCGGGCATTGGCGTCGCGGCCAGATCGGTCGAGCAACCGCGAATCGTTATCCGCACCGGCGCCGAGGTGCCCCTCGCACCCAGGTCATCCGTCGCGATCGCTCTCAGGACATACGAACCGGGCACCAGATTGATCCATTGCGCCGTGAAGGGAACGCTGCCGTCCACGCCGACAAAACTCGTGTCCGCAAAGAAATCCACATGCGTGACATAGCCATCCGGATCCTGCGCCACTGCTTCGATCGGCACAATGCCGGGCGGCGTGTAAAAAATGGCGCCATCGGCGGGATTCACAATCGTTACTGTCGGCGGAAGGTTTACGTCATCATTCAAGATGGTTCCCAGCCCGCAGAGGCGCGCCACACTGGCATGCGCGACGTTGGTCAGGCAGACGTGAAAACTCTCATCCGGCTCGATCCGCGTGTCGCCGATGACTCCGACCGGGAAGCTATTTTGCGTTTCGCCCGGCAGAAAAACCAGGTGCGCCTGGGCGGCAATGTAATCCATTCCGGCGATCGCGCTGCCATCGGAGGTTGCCACGTCCACCAAAACCGTGTGGCAGCTGGCGGACGAAAGGCTCACGGTAAACACGGCGTTGGTGATGCCGCTGTTCCCCTCCACGATCACCTGGTCATCGATCGACAGCACCGGCAGGAAGCTCGCCGAAAAGGCCACTGGCGCCGAAGTCGCTCTCGCGCCAAAGGAATCCATCGCAACGGCGGACACCAAATGATCGCCCGGAGTGACATCACGCCAAATAAACTCGAACGGCGGTATCGTCCGGACGCCCAGGAATATGGCCTGGTCGAAAAATTCAACGCGCGTCACCAGTCCATCCATATCGGTGGCAGTGGCCGAAAGGAGAAGATTGGTGGGCAGCGTCACGCACGGTTCGATGGCGGCCAATGCCACAGCGGGGGCATGGTTCGTATCGTCGTTCAGAATGGTCCCCACGCCGCAGCCCCGCGCCACGACGGCATGCGAAATGTTCGTTAAACACACCCCAAAGGTTTCGTCCGGCTCGATCTCCGTGTCCCCAAGAACCGAAACCACAAACGTCTGCTGTGTCTCGCCCGGCTGAAAGATCAATTGCGTCCGCCCCGCGATATAGTCGGATCCGCCCAACGCCGTTTGGTCCACCGTCACCACCTCCACCGCGACAGTGTGGCAGCTCGCAGAGGAAAGGCTCACGGTAAAGACCGCGCTGGTCATCCCTGTATTGCCCTCGACCACCGTGCTGTCATTGATGCTCAAGGCGGCTGGGAAACTCGCAAAAAACACGACCGGCGCCGACGTCGCGCGCGCGCCGCGGTTGTCCACAGCCACCGCCGTGAGCCGATGTTCGCCCGCCGAAACATCCGTCCAGGTGAAGGTGAATGGATTGGTCAGGCATAACCCGATCATCCCGCCCTGATCAAAGAATTCAACCCGGCTGATGGTGCCGTCCGAATCCAGCGCGGTTGCCGAAAGGCTGAGGTTTGCTGGGATCGTCACGCACGGCGCCACCGATGCCAGCGAAATCGAAGGGGGCACGTTCGTGTCATCGTTCAGAATCGTTCCCACGCCGCGCGGCTTCGACAAAATCGCGTGAATCACATTTGTCAGCCCGACGAAAAACGTTTCATCCGGCTCGATCTCCGTGTCGCCCATCACGCTCACGACAAGTGTTTTCTGGGTCTCCCCCGGCAGAAATGTGAACTGTGTTTGCGCCGCCACATAATCGGACCCGGCGCTCGCCGTGCCGTCCAGGGTCCCCACATCCACCATCACCGTGTGACAGCTCGCCTCAGACAGCGTCAGGGTGAAACGCATATCGGTGAAGCCGCTGTTGCCTTCCACGACCGTTTGATCATCGATTGTCAGAAACGCCGGGTAACTGGCAAAGAACGCGATCGGAGCAGACGTCGCGCGCGCACCGTGATTGTCCACGGCGATGGCTCTCAGCAGATGCTGGCCCGCGGCCACGTCCTGCCAGTTCAGTTCGAACGGCCGCGCCAGGCACATGCCGATCATGTTTGTATAATCGAAGAACTCGACCCGGCTGATCGTGCCGTCGCGATCCGTCGCGACCGCGCTGATGGTCAGATTCGTCGGCAGCATCAGGCAGGGCGCCACCGCCGCCAGGGAGATGTCCGGAGGCGCGTTTGTATCGTCATTGATGATGGTGCCCAACCCGCACGGACGCACCACCACCGCGTTGGACACATTCATCAGGCAGATAAAGAGGGTTTCATCCGGCTCCTCCTCGGTGTCGCCCAGGATGTTGATCGCGATCGTTTTTTGAGTTTCCCCTGGAAGAAACACCAGGTTTGTCTGGCCCGCCAGGTAATCAGAACCGGCCGTCGCCGTGCCGTCATAAGTCGCGACATCCACTGTCACCGCGTGACACGTCGCCGCCGACAGCGTCACTGTAAAGACCATCGGGGTCATCCCGCTGTTTCCTTCGACCACGGTCTGGTCATTGATGGAAAGGTTGGCCGGAAAGCTCGCGACGAAAACGACCGGCGCGGATGTCGCGCGGGCTCCGTAATTATCGATAGCAACCGCAGTGACGCTGTGAGCGCCCGCCCTGACGCCCTGCCACAAAAACTCGAACGGGCTGACCAGGCACATCCCAATCAAATTGGTGTAATCGAAGAATTCGACCCGGCTGACAACACCATCCGGATCAGTGGCCACCGCCGACAAGGTCAGATTTGTCGGCAACATCAGGCAGGGCGCGATGGCCGCCAGCGACACGTGGGGCGCGGCATTTGTATCGTCATTGATGATGGTCCCCAAACCGCGAGGGCGCGTCACCACGGCGTGCGACACGTTCGTCAGGCACACAAAGAAGGTCTCATCCGGCTCCTCCTCGGTGTCGCCCACAACGCGGATCGTGAGAGTCTTTTGAACTTCGCCGGGCAGAAATACGAAATTGGTTTGCGCCGCCAGGTAATCTACGCCGGCCGTTGCCGTGCCATTAAATGTCGCCACATCCACCGTGACTGTATGGCAGCTGGGCGATGAGAGAGTGATCGTAAAAATGGCATCAGTGAATCCGCTGTTCCCTTCGACCACGGTGCGATCGTCGATGCTGAGATCGGCGGGAAAACTGGCGACAAATGCGACCGGTGCGGAAGTGCTGCGCGCCCCCTCCCGGTCCATCGCAATCGCGCTCACAAGATGGCTTCCGGGAGGAACATTCAACCAGTTGAACTCGAACGGCGGCTTGGAACGCACCCCCAGCAGAATGCCGTGGTCGAAGAATTGGACCATCGTGACCAGGCCATCCGGGTCGGCGGCATTCGCCCGGACGACAAGATTGGCGGGAAGTGTCAGGCAGGGTGCGATCGCGGACAGCACCACCGTCGGTGCTCGATTCGTGTCGTCATTGAGGATCGTTCCCAAACCACAGGCGCGGGACAGCACCGCGTGCGATGCATTCGTCAGGCAAACCACAAATGTCTCGTCCGGCTCGATCTCGGTGTCTCCGAGCACCGCAACCGCAACCGTCCGCTCAGTCTGTCCCGGCGCAAATGTGATGACCGTCCGAACGCCGAGATAATCCGATCCCTGAATGGCGCTCCCATCAAAGGTGACCACCTCCACCGTGACCGTCTGGCAGCTCGCCGACGATAATGTGAGGGTGAAGATGGCGTTGGTGATCCCGGCGTTGCCCTCCACGACTGTGCTGTCATTGATGCTGAGGCTCGCAGGGAAACGCGCCGAGAAAGCCACCGGGGCCGACGTGCCCCGCGCGCCAATATTGTCGACCGCCACAGCCGTGAGCAGGTGATCGCCAACCGGCACGTCGAGCCAGTTCCACTCGAACGGCGCCTCGAGGTCCACTCCCAACAGATTGGTGTGATCGAAGAATTCCACGCTGCTGATCCGTCCATCCGGATCTGTCGCGGCCGCCGAAAGCAGAAGATTCGAGGGCAGCGTCAGGCACGGCGCCACGGCCGCCAGCACCACCGTCGGCGCCATGTTCGTCACAAACGGATTGATGATCGTCGCGGCGGCAATCCCCTTGCAAAGTGTCGCATTGGTGGAATTCGAGAAAATGACATAAAAGAATTCGTTCGTCTCATCGCGCGTGTTGGGCAGGATCTGAATCACGATGTGACCGTTGGTTGTCCCGGGTGGAAAACAGAGCTCCCCTTCGGCCGCGATAAAATCCGGGCCGGCGATGGCCGTCCCATTTGTCGTCGCGAAGTGAACGCATACCGTCACCAGGGACGGCGAGTTCAGCGTGACCGAAAAAGTAACCGTTTGGTTCCCGGACCCGTCGTCCTGAACGGAGGTATCAAAAATGGAAAAACAGGGCAGCGTCCCATCGATGATGGTTCCCAGCGCGCGATCGGTGCCCAGCGCCACATGCACCGGATTGCTCAGGATGGCAAAAAAGTATTCATCAGGCTCCTCGATATTGTCCGACAACAGCACGACCGCCTGGGTTTGATTGGTGGTGCCGGCGGGGAACCGGACAATCACGTTGGTCGGCACATAATCCAGATTCGCCGTCGCCGTGTCATCCGCCGTCGTGAACACCACCGTGACCTCGCGCCCCGCGGGCTTCGATAAGGTCAGCGTGAAAACCGCCGTGCCCCCTTCCACACCCCATGCAGGTTGGATCCCGATCAAAATCCCGTCGTCATCCACGATCAGCCCTGTCGCCTGCCCCACTCCAATTGTTGCCCCGTCCGCATTTGAAAGCACCAGTTGAAAGGTCTCGTCGGCTTCCACTTCCACATCCCCCTTCACCTCCACCGTCACGCTCGCCTCCATGGTTCCCGCGGGAAATGTCAGGGTCCCATCCGCCGGAATATAATCGGCGCCAGCCGTCGCCGTGCCATCGGCTGTCGAATAATGGAGCGAAATGGGGAGTCCGCTGGCACAGGACAAATGCAGGCGAAAAACGGCATTGGTCGTGCCGGTATCGCCCTCCTGGACGGTCACACCCTCGACGGTCACGATGGGCGGCCCGTCGTCGTTCAAAATCGTCCCCACTGCCTGGTTGCTCGCGAGGCCGACCAGGATCGGATCGCTCAACTGCACCAGAAAGGTCTCGTCCAGTTCCAGGTTGCAGTCGCCCACCACCGGCACGATGAAGAAATTCGACACCGTTCCCGGAGGAAACACCACCGCGCCGGCGCGCGCCAGGTAATCCACGCCACCCGTCGCCGTGCCATCCACCGTCCCGAAACTGAACGACACCGTTTGCTCACTCGGCCGGTTCAATGTCACCGGGAAGATGGCGTTCGTGTAACCCGAATTGCCCTCCACAACCGCCACCGAACCAACGGTGGCGATGGGCGGCACCGTCCCGTCCACAATCGTCGCCACCCCAGGAGGCCCGCAAACCACGGCATGGATGGGATTAAAAATATGCAGATAAAATGTTTCGTCCGGCTCCAGCATGAGATCGCTGTTGACGATAATCGTCACCGTTTGAACCGTCACACCGTTCGAAAAAATAATCGTGCCGCTCTTCGCGATGTAATCGCTCCCCGCAATCGCAGTTCCATTGGACGTGGAATAGCTGACGGCAATGTCCAGCGTGCTGGCGCGATCGAGCGTGACGACAAACAACGCCTCCGCCCCGCCGCTAAACGGTTCCTGAACCGTCGCGCTCGCGACCGACAGACAGGGCGCATCGTCGTCCAGGATCGTGCCCCGTCCATCGGGCCCCGGAATCGTGCCCCCCACGGCATTCGTCAGGCTTAAAAAAAGCGTCTCGTTCAATTCCGGAAGCGTCTCCCCGATCACCGCCACCACCACCACGGCGCTGGTCTGTCCCGGCTGAAAGGTCACGGCTCCTGTGGTCCCCAAGTAATCCAACCCGTCGGCCGCCGTCCCATCCGCCGTGTGGAAATCCACCGAAATCGGCACGGCGCTCGTGCTGGAAAGCGTTACCGCGAATCGCAGAAAGTTTGTCTCCCGAGTGTCCCCTTCCACAACATCCGGGTTGGACACACGAATCTCCGGCGCGTCGTCATCGATGATCGTGCCAATCCCGTCCCTCCTCGCGAAGGTCGCGTTCAGCGGATCCCGCAATCGCACCAAAAATGTCTCATTCGGCTCATCCAACGTGTCGCCCAGCACCGGCACCAGGATGGTTAGATTGGTCACCCCCGGCTCAAAATGGAGCGAGCCCACGTCGCGCAAGTAATCGGTGCCCCCAACCGCCGTGATGTCGTTCACGGTATATTCCACATCGATCCCCAGGTCCGTCGGCGAGCCGACCGTGACGGTGAAGACCGCCATCGTGAACCCGGTGTCGCCTTCAATCACCGTTGCGTCGGAGATCGAAAGCGGCGGCGGCGGATCGTCGTCCACAATCAATCCGCGAAACAACACCACCGGCAGCGCCATGTTCACCGCGTTGGTCAGCAGCAAATACACAGTCTCATCCCCTTCAAACAGGAGATCACCAACGACCGGTACGCACACCAACTGTGTCGTGACACCGGGCGGAAACACCACCGTCCCGGTGCGGCCGAGGTAATCGATTCCCTCCCGCGCGGTGCCCGGAACCGTCACAAAATCGACGGACACATTCGTATCACGCTCGCGACTCAGCCGTAGCAGATAGCACAGGTTTGTCAGGCCGCTGTTGCCTTCCACCACGCGGGCCTCCGAGCTGAACAACGTGGGCGGATCGACGTTCACCACCACAATTTGATTGGTGCCATGCTGCCCCGGCCCTCCCACGATATCGACGTGGCCCGCGCCCACGGCGTTCGTTTCGTCCATTCCGTTTCGTTCCACGCACAGCTGGAAGCTGGCGCTCACCACCCCCGGCGGGATCGTCAATTCGCAGCATTGCACCTTGCAGGCGCCCGGCACATTCGTCGGCACCACCACCGAGCAGTTCGCGTCGCAGATCAGGAATACATTCGTCGGCAGCGTGGTGACACAAAAGCTGACCATCACCGGAATCGTGCTCGAATAGGCCAGCGTCACCTGGACGTTGGTGCAGGTTCCCTCAACCACCACCAGGTTCTCCACCGTGACCGGCGGGGGCGCATCGTCGTTGACGATCGTGCCGAGCGCCCGGACCGTCGCCAGGGTTCCGTGACTCGGCGACTCCAGGTTCACGAAGAAGAATTCATTCGACTCGAACAGGGTGTCCCCCTTTACGAGCACCTGCAGCTCCGCGCTGATGGCGCCCGGCGGAAAGAGCACCACTCCATTGGTGGCCGCATAATCGCTCCCCGCAATCGCCGTTCCGTTGCTCGTGTAATAACCCACCGCCACCGGGTTTGTGCTGCTCGAACTCAGCGTCAGCGCGAAGGTGAACACGGTCCAATTGCTGTTCCCTTCGCTCAGCGCCACGTCGCCGATGCTGATAGTCGGGGGATCGTCATCGATGATCGTGCCCGTCGCCACTCCGCGCTCCAGCGAGGCGTTATGAGCCTCGCTGAGGACCACCGTGAAATGTTCGTCCAGCTCATCCAGCACGTCGCCCAACACGCCGATCGTGATCGTCGCCGTGGTGTTGGTGGTGAATGTCAGGACGCCGCCGTTGGTCGCGTAATCCAGCCCGCCCGTCGCCGTCCCGTCCACCGTGGCGTAACGGACCGTCACCTGGTCGGCGGGAGGCCCCGAGAGCGAGACGATGAACACCATGTCCGTCGAGCCTCCATTTCCCTCCACAACCATCGTGTCCGTGATGTCGAGTGTCGGCGCCGGATCCACGTCCAGAATGTTGATGACCTCGCGATCGTTGCCTGCCGTCGCATTCGTCGCGCCGTTCAAATAAAGAAAGAAG
>JBEEGQ010000189.1:0-15225 GCA_041166945.1 Verrucomicrobiota bacterium | reverse complement strand
GAGGAGCAGCAGAAGCGGGATCAATTTCGACAGGAGATGGCCAACCTGACGGATGAACAGCGCCGCGAACGTTTTCAGCAAATGGCACAATCCGGCGGCGGGCCGGGTGGCCGGTTCGGCGGCAACCGCGATCAACGGAATCTCGATCGCATCAAGAACACCACTCCCGAGCAGAAAGTGGATCGCTATCGCGCCATGATCGAACGCCAGAAACGCTGGGAAGCGCGGGGACAGACCGGCCAGGGCGGACCGGGCAGGGGCCGATGAACACTCCCGCTTGCAAAGGCGCGCACGTCCGCCGCGAAGCCGCCTTTACCCTGATCGAGTTGCTCGTGGTCATCGCCATCATCGCGATCCTCGCTTCGTTGCTGCTGCCAGCCCTCGCCCGCGCAAAGGACAAGGCGCACGACACCCGCTGCATCAATAACCTCAAACAACTGGGCATCGCCGTCTGGATGTACGCCGATGAACATGAAAGCAAGCTGCCTGATGCCGAGCCGCTGCCCAGCATGCCGCTAACGAATCCGCCCATGGCCCGCATCTCGCACATCCTCGCGCGTTACCTGGATTACAACACCAACGCCATGCCCACCACGCTCACGGTGTTTCGTTGCACCAAGGACACAGGGCCCCCCGCATGGCCGGAAATCTATTTCGATGTGGAAGGCGCGAGTTACCAGTGGGAATTCAACCTGACACTGCGGGGACGGCGCCTGGATTCGCTGACCGATAAATCCGTGCTGATGTACGATTATCAAAATTTCCACGCTGGCGGGCCGGCCGGAACGCGCTTTGGGCTTTTTGGCGACGGCCACGCTGCGCGCTTTTGATCCCCGTTCCGCATGGATGCGGCGCTGCGGCGTCCAGTGGCGCGCGGCCCGTGGCTGGACCGGGTGAACATTCCGGAGGCGCCAACGTCTGAGAATGCATCATATGACTCGAATCCATCGTCGGGATTTCATCAAGCGCGCGGGGCTCACTGCCGCGTCGCTGCCGTTTCTCATGGGGCTCCCGAGCCTGGGTCTCGCGGCGCCGGCGCGACCGCGCCAGAGGTTGATCGTGATGTTCAGCCCGAACGGCACAATCCCCTCCTCCTATTGGCCCGACGAGACGGGGCGCGATTTCAAGCTCAAGGAAATTCTCTCGCCGCTGGAAGCGTTCAAGGATCGCATGCTGTTGCTGCATGGCCTGTCGAACAAGGTGCGCGGCGACGGCGACGGGCACATGAGGGGGATGAGCTGCCTGCTGACGGGCATTGAATTGTTTCCCGGCAATATCCAGGGCGGCTCCGACACCCCGGCAGGCTGGGCCAGCGGGATTTCCATCGATCAGGAGATCCGGAATTACTTCCAGAGCAAGGAGGAGACGCGCACCCGCTTTGGAGCGCTCGAATTCGGGGTGGGTGTCACGGATCGGGCCGATCCCTGGACGCGGATGTCCTATGCCGGCCCGAACAAGCCGGTCGCGCCGATTTCGGATCCGTACCAGATGTATCAAAAGTTGTACGGACAGCTGAAGGACAAGGAGAGCCTGCAAAGCGTGCTGGACGATGTGCAAGGTGACCTGAAGAAAGTTCGCAAATTAATCAGCTCGGAAGATCGCCGGTTGTTGGAGGAACACCAGGCGCTTGTCCGCCAGATGGAACGGGAAATTGCCGAGGCGAGCCGCCAGAAATTGCGGGTCGGTCCGCCGAGCCTCGAGGAGGGAATCGCCGATCAGAACGATAATGTCCCGCGCTTGAGCCGCATGCAAATCGATCTGCTCGTGAACAGTTTCGTCAATGACATGGCTCGAGTGGCCACTTTGCAATACACGAAATCCGTCGGGTCAGCCCGGATGAACTGGCTGGGGATCAAGGACGGCCACCATGCCCTCTCGCATGAACCCGACAAGGACGAGGGCGCGCTATCCAAGCTGATCCAGATCAACAAGTGGTTCTGCGGCGAATTGCGGTACCTCACGGAAAAGCTGGCGACGACCCCCGAGCCCGGAGGCTCAGGCAGCCTTCTGGATCACACCTTGATCGTGTGGACCAACGAGCTGGGGAAGGGGAACTCGCATACGCTCGATAACATCCCGTTCCTGCTTCTGGGCGGCGGATTCGGCTTTCAGATGGGCCGTTCGTTGAAGATGGAAAAGGTCCCTCACAACCGCCTTCACCTCGCGCTGGCGCATGGAGTCGGGCATCGCATCGAAACCTTCGGCAAAGCCAAGCTTTGCGAAGGCGGGCCGCTGAACCTGTCGTAGAGCTTCGCGCCCGGTTATTCCTCGGAGAAAAGGTATTCGAGATCCGTTTGACTGAGGCTCTTCGCGAAGCCTTCCTCGCCGAGCACGTCCGCGATCGCCTGCGCCTTGCGTTGCTGCAATTCCCAAATTTTTTCCTCCACGGTTCCCGGCGCGATGAGCCGGTAGGCGTGCACGGTGCGCGTTTGGCCGATGCGATGCGAGCGATCGATGGCTTGCGCCTCCACCGCCGGATTCCACCACGGATCGTAAAGAATCACGTAACTCGCGTTCGTCAGATTCAAGCCGGTGCCAGCGGCGCGCAGGCTGAGCAGAAAGACCGCGGCGTTGCCGTCGTCCTGGAAGTTCTGCACGACTGTCTGCCGTTCCTTGGTCTCTCCGGTGAGCATGTGCGTTGAAATCTGCCGCGTTTTGCACTCGGCTTCGAGCAGGCGCAGCATTTGTACGAACTGGGAGAAGATGAGGACCTTCTGCCCCTCCTGGATCAACGGCTCGAGGAGTTCGAACAGCGTGTCGGTCTTGCCGCTGAGCGAATCGTTGCCCACCAGCTTGGGATGACAGCAAACCTGCCGCAGGCGCGTGAGGGCGGCGAGCACGTGCATCTTGCTCTTTGAAAGCCCCTTCTCCGCCACCGCCTGCATCACCTGGTCCCGGCTGCGGCGCAGCTCGGCAAGATACAATTTGCGCTGGGCTTCACCGAGCTCGCAATCCCGGCGGATCTCGATCCGTTCAGGGAGATCCTTGGCCACCTGGTTCTTTAGACGCCGCAACATCAACGGGCGAAGCTTCGCGCTCAGCCGACGCCGGGCGATCCGTTGGGCGTCCACGCCCTCCTCGCCCGCCGCCTTGGGCTCGTAAGTCTGGGTGAAATGTTCCTGTGTGCCGAGATACCCGGGCTGGATGAAGTCGGTGATGCTCCAAAGATCCATCAGGCGATTCTCGAGCGGCGTGCCGGTGAGGGCCAGGCGCTGGTCGGCATTCAGCTGCTTCACCGACTGCGTCACTTGCGCCGTCGGGTTTTTGATGAATTGCGCCTCGTCCAGGATCACGGCGCGGAAGGGAAATTTTTGGAGCTCCTCGAGGTCCCGGCGCAGCAGCGCATAATTTGTGACGATGATGTCGTGCTGCGGAATTTGCTTTCGAAGATTATGACGCGCGCTGCCGCTCTGCAGGACCAGGACTTTCAGGTGCGGCGTGAAGCGTTCGGTTTCCCGGCGCCAGTTGTGAAGAACGGACGCCGGGCAGATGACGAGCGCGGGCTGGGGATTTTTCCGGTTGCGTTCCTTGAGCCACGCGAGCCAGGCCAGGGTTTGCAGCGTTTTACCGAGGCCCATGTCGTCGGCAAGGATGCCGCCGAGGCGGATATTGGTGAGATGACAGAGGAAATTAAACCCATCCTTTTGGTACGGGCGCATCTCGGCCTTGATGTTTCCAGGCAGGTCGAGGCTGGGAATGCCTTCGAAATCGGCGAGCTTTTGCTTGAGCGCGCGGGCCTCCGGGCTGTCGCAAAACTTTTTCAGCCCGGCATCGTCGAGATGAGCCGCCTGTTCGAGGCCGAGCTTGACCGCGGTGGCGTTGAGTTCGTCGACGCCGAGATCCGCCATGGCTTCATGGGCATTTTGAACGGCCTCGGTATTCAACTCGACCCATCCGGCATCGGGAAGTTTGACGAACCGGCTGGTGGCGACCGCCAGGCGCTGGAGATCCGCCGGGGTCAGCTTCATCCCTTCCTGCTCCCACTCGGTGGAGACGCTGAACCAATCGATGCCGCTGCCCTTGACCACGAGCATGGGCTTGAGCTGGCGCGGCGACAGGAAGAGCCGCTGGAAGGCGGCGTTGCCGAGGTATTGGGCCTCCTTGGGTTTCTCGGGCCAGGCGCGCGAGAGATTCCCGAGGAAACTTTCGTTCGCATCACCCACCCACACCCCGGGCTCGGGCGTGAACCAGTCGAGGCGCCGCAGCCATTGAATGGCTTCGTCCAAGCGCGGGTCTTCAAGGACCTCCGGTTTGTCAGCTTTCCTGCGTCCGGCCGTGTCGTCCTGCCAATCCTGCCCGGTCCAATGCCAGATGCTGTTGTCGCGCTCGCTGCAGGCCAGGAGCCGGAGCCGGACCGTCTCCTCGTTCAACTCAAAAACAAATTGAGGCGTGGCGCGGTGGGTGATGCACAATTGCTCCCAATCGATGCCCGTGCCCGCGTGATTGCGGCGAAGCTGGGTGCGAAAACGATGGCTCAGCTTGCGCACCGGGATGCCCGGGGTTTCCGCCCAATAATCCAGCAGCGACGGCGGCGGCACATTGCGCACCAGGTAAAATGTCTGGCCAATCAACGCAAGGGCCGGACGTCCGGCGAAAAATTGCGCCGCACTGAACGGATGTGCCTTGCCGTCCGAAAGCGTCAGCCGATGCGTGAAGGAGAGTTCGCTCGAGCCGTTTTCGAGGTGCGGCGTGAATTCGAGAAGCTCGCCGTGAAAGGCCAGGTGCTGGCCGTCCAATTCCAGCCGCGGCCCATGGCCCCAGCGGGCCAGCCATTCCAGCAACTGCGTCCCCTCGAGAGTCAGGCTCTCTCCCTCGCCGGACTTGTCACCAAACATCTCGGTCAGCCATTGGATAAATTCCCAGTCCGCCGGCGGGAACAACTCCTGTTCGTGGGTGGCGCGGGTCGTGAGATCGATCACTTCGGACAAGGGCCGGAATTTTTCGCCTGTCCGGGAGCGGAAGATATTGAAACGAACCTTGAGGGTTCGCAGGCAGGGATGATCCTTGACGGGTTGGATTTGGCAAATGACACGCAGCGCGGCGCGCGGACCGTCGAGATGTGCGGGCGTGGGAGGAAAGAGCCAGTGCTCGAGTTCCTGAAGCCGGCGATGCTCGTGCTCGGCTTGTTCCAATTCCGCAAATCGGGCGGGATTCGCATGCAGCAGCAACTCGGTGGGCAGCGGCCGGCTGGCGCGAAGAAACAGCATCGCCAGATCTTCAAGACGCGCCTTTCCCTGCGTGGCGACAAGGCGCGGCCACCATTCGTCCCCGGCGAAATCCTTCCGGGAGAGCGCGAGCTTTTCAAAATAATCCTCAAGCAACAGCCACGCGCGCTGGGAATCGGCGCACGCCGAGAAAACACGGAGAAGCTCCTCGCGCTCGGCGACGCGCGACCGCGAGTCGGCCAGTTCACGACGCAGCTCGGCTTGCGCGCCGTAGGTCTTCGAGAGCACCGCCTGGTGCGCATCGTATTTGGTGGTGACGGATAAACGCGTGGAACGTCCGTTTTTAGTCGCGAGCTTCGGCATGATCAGAGGTGCATTGAGATAGCGGCCAACTATCTCGCCAGAGTACCGCCTCGATGGTCAATGAGAAATCCCGGAAAAAGCCGCTGCCAGCGAGCCCGTCGCAAAATTTAACTTGCGCTCGCGGTCCGTTTTCACGGGAAAAGACCCCGCGTCCGCTTGGCTTCGTGCACCCTCTTGATGCCCAGCGCCAGCGCCGCCGTCCGCATTGTGACGGAATTCTTCCGGCTGAAAGTGAGCGTCTGGGTAAAGGCCCCTTCCAGGATTCGGAACAACTTGTCCACCACCTCGCTCTCGGTCCAGAAAAAGCTTTGCAGATCCTGCACCCACTCGAAATAACTCACCACCACCCCTCCCGCGTTGCAGAGAATGTCGGGGATGACAAAAATTTCCGCGCGTCGATCGAGGATCAAATCAGCCGCCGGTGTGGTCGGGCCATAGGCGGCCTCGGCAAGAATGCGACATTGGATCTGGGCCGCATTGGCTTCGGTGATCTGCCGCTCCATCGCCGCCGGCACGAGGATGTGACACTCCGTCACGAGCAGTTCCGCATTGGAGATGGGCTCGGCGCCGCTGAACCCGACGACTGTCTGCGTGCGGGCGACATGCTTCTCGAGTTCGGCGAGATCGAGCCCCGCACGATTGAGCAGGGCGCCATTTGCATCCGAGACTGCAACGATTTTCACCCCATATTTGGCAAGCGAGTAGGCGGCGACAGACCCGACGTTGCCGAAGCCCTGCACCGCCGCAGTGCATTTTCCGGCGTCCAATCCGAGAACATCCATGGCGCGGCTGACGAGATAACCCACCCCGCGGCCAGTGGCTTCGCGGCGGCCCACTGAGCCCCCGAGGAGGACCGGCTTGCCGGTGACAACGCCGGGCACGCTGTGCCCCATGTGGGTGGAGTAGGTGTCCATCATCCAGGCCATCACCTGTTCATTGGTGCCCAGGTCCGGGGCCGGTATGTCGATGTGCGGCCCGATAAATGGAATGATCTCCTGCGTGAAACGGCGGGTGATCCGTTCGATCTCGCCCGACGAAAGTTTGCCCGGATCGCACGCCACGCCTCCTTTGGCGCCTCCATAGGGCAGGGCGCACAGCGCGCACTTCCAACTCATCCACATTGCCAGCGCCGCCACTTCGCCGAGCGCCACGTCAGGATGATAACGCAAACCGCCTTTGGTGGGACCCAGGGCCAGGTGGTGTTGCACCCGGAAGCCGGCAAACACTTCCGTGCGGCCATCATCGCGATGGACGGGGATGGCCACCGTGATCGAGCGCTTCGGATATTTCAGCCGGTCCCGATCGTCGGTTGGGATCTGCAAATAATCGGCCACGAGATCGAATTGCCGCGCCGCCATGCTGAACGTGGGATGATCATAAACATTCACGCGGGCGACCGTAGCGGGAACTGAAGACCGAGTGAACCAAGAAGGCAGAGGAGGAGTTTTTGGTCCTTCCCTTCCAATCGGGCGGGCCCGCCATGACGATCTGCTTCGTCAACGGGAAAACCTGGGCAGGAGCAGAAGAAGAAGTCCCAGCACAATGCGGTACCATCCGAACACAACGAACGTATGATTTTGGACGAAGCGCAGGAGCCATCGGATGACCATGAATGCGGTGATGGCCGCGACCGCTGTGGCCAGCAGCACCGCCCCCCAGTTTTCGGTTCCCAGCTCGTGATGTTTCCAGGCCTTTAACAGTTTGTAGCCTCCCGCCGCCAGGAGGGTGGGAACGCCCACCAGGAAGGAAAACTCCGTCGCCGCAGGTCGCGCCACACCAAGAGCCAGCGCAAAAAGTATCGTCGCTCCCGACCGTGAAGTGCCCGAAAAATTGGCGGCAACGATTTGGGCAACGCCCACGGCTACTGCGACAGTCCAGGTGATTTCACTGGTGACTTGCCGGCCGCGCAGCCAGGCCTCGGTGATCAGGAAAAGCACACCGCCGATAAGGGTCGCCCAGGCGATGCGGGCGGTCCACGCGGCCGCTTCGACGTCCTCCTTCCGCGCCTTCAACCCTACTTTTTCCGAGATGAGCACCCCCACGATGGTGATGAGGAAAGCCAGCAGGAGCTTGGCGAGATAATCGCGTGCCGGCGGCTGGCGAAAATCCACGGCCAACCTGCGGATGCGTCCTTGAAACACGGCAAGGACGGCGAGAACCGCGCCGCATTGAACGATGATATCAAACAGTTCGCTTTGGGGTGTGAGCCAGCGTTCCGCCAATTGCAAATGGCCTGTGGATGAAACGGGCAGGAATTCCGTCACGCCTTCAATCAGGCCCAGGACAATGGAGGTTAGATAAGAATTCACGGGGCGCTATAGACGGGAAAAAGAGGGATGACGCAAGCTTCAAAAGACCTGTCCGGAGGGCGGAACGGGTCATTGACAGATTTTTTTCGTGGTTTTGCTCATGAGCACCACAGGGAACTACGAGTGGTCACTCAGTAGATCTACGATCGACGAAGTGCAAGCCATTGCAGGGTAGAGATGAGGGGGTGTGAAGAGCAATGGGAAAGCGGACCAATGAGCCTTGAGAACTTTTTTTGCGGGGAATGAACGCTCGTGCGATGAGTGTGTCGAACCAATGTTCCAAACCATCGGATCGATTGACGGTCGATTGATTTTACACTTTGGATCGACACTCGATTGAAGACGATAACTGAACCAAAACGTTTTGATCTTTGCTTGACATGCGGTGGCGAAGTTTAGTATTTTTACCACGTTCCACAAAAACAACCTAACCCGGAGTACACATGAGACATCTCAATCAGAAGATGCTGCACGGATGGATCGCAGCTGTTAGTATAGGAAGGACCATCAAGTTTGCCATCGTCGCCCTCGGCATGGCAGGCTTTCTTTCCGTTCTCGCGCCCTCGGCAAAAGCCATCACCCAATTGGAGTTTCTCCAATGGATGGTTCAGTTGAGCGGCGACAACGCCCAATTTTCCGCGACTTCCAGTTCCGCGGATTATGCGCAGTGGGCACGCAACAAGGGAATGAATCCGACAGGCGGCTGGCTGCCGACCGCGGTTCTGACCCCTGAGCAGCTCGCCCAGGCGCTGGTTCAGCTTTACGGTCTGAACCCCCATAAATTCGGTGGCAATTACTTCCGAATTCTGGAGCGCGAAGGCATCGTCGTCAGCCAAGGCGCAGCGGAAGTTTCCCGGGCAGCCCTTGCGGGATTGATCGATGAGTTCGGCTTCCAGAACCGTCAGGCCGTCATTGCTCGTTCCCATACGAGCGAAAAAGGCAACAACGGTATCGGAAACGGCGAAGATCCGCCCCCGCCTGGATGGCAGAATCCCCGCAATCCGCATTTTGGGCAGCCCCAAAATGACGAAGGCGGCGTTGGAAACCATGGTCACCATGGCAACCACTAACCTCCGAAAATCTTCGGGTTCATGCGGGGAACACAGTAGGCGAGTTTAAGCGAAGTCTTATTGAAGTTAGTCCTACTGACCTGCCGCATATCAAAGTCTCGGCCAGCGCCATGGTTCTTACCATGGCGCTGGCTTTTTGTCAGGGTCTTCCGGAGTTTGACTCAGCGGTTTGACTGCTGCCATTCTTCGCATCTCTTGATAGGGTTTGATTTGAAGCAACCAACCCAATGAACAAGCTATTGGCAGGCGCCATGGTCGTCACCACGGCGTTCGCGCTTTCTCTTGGAGTCCTCTTTTACGGCGCTGTCGAACCCGAGGTAGCAGCGCCCATGTATTTTCTCGCGCTGCTCGCAGCAATCATTTGGGCTGCGAAGCTGTTGCTATCTCCCGCTTCGACCTGGAAAAGCTCTCCCATGCACTGGCCGATCCTCGCCTTCGCGGTTTATGCTTTCATCCGCTACCTGGGGGCGCCTGTGGAGTACGACGCCCGCGTCGAATTGTTGCAAGTCGGCTTGTGCGTGCTGGGTTATTTTACCGCCTGCCAGTTCTATCATCCAAGCCACAGGACAATCCTGCTCGGTGCGCTTCTAGTTTTGGTGGCCTTTGAGTCGGGCTATGCCTTGTGGCAATTCGCCACGAAAAGCGATGCGGTGCTTTTCTGGACACGACCCGAGATGTATCGCGGCCGCGGGAGCGGCACCTACATTTGTCCCAACAACCTCGCCGGCTTTCTTGAACTGGCGTTCGGACTCGTCCTGGCGAGAGGCATTCTGATGCACCGGCGAAAAGGTTCGATGGAAGGATTCGCGGTCCGGCGTCTGGTTATTTTTTACCTGGCCCTCATGGCGGTCGTCGGGATCGGAGTTTCCCTGTCACGCGGCGGCTGGGGGGCGACGCTGGCCGGGCTGGTCATGCTGGCTGTTTGGGGCGACTGGCGCTCGCGGGTCCACTGGTGGCGCTTTGCCGCGGTGGGCGTTGGAATCGTCCTGCTCGGTTTTATCGCTTGGAAATTGGCCCCCGTCCGCATCATGAACGCCATCACGTCTGTGGATCGTCAGGGCACCGCGTCCATCGGGCTCGGCGACAAAACTTTGAACAGCCGGAGGTATCTATGGAGAGCGACGATGGAAATTATCCGCGAGCATCCGGTCCTCGGCACCGGCGCCGCCTCGTGGCAATGGGTGCATCTCAAACACAAGAGCGCCGAGGTCCCCACCCATCCTGAATATACCCACAACGATTATTTGAACCTGTTATCGGATTATGGCGCGGTGGGATTTGCCCTGATGGCATGGGTGTTTGTCGGTTTCTTCCGGCAAGCCTATAAAACCAGCGATGTTCGCATTCCATCCGAGGAACGGTCGTGGTCCGTCGGGGCGGTCGTGGGAATCACCGCGATCCTTGCCCATTCCTTGCTCGATTTCAATCTGCACATCCCCGCCAACGCTTTTGCGCTCGCGGTGATCCTCGGATCCACCGCGGCCATTGCGGACGCGGATGGCCGGTTCCCTCGGGCACCCATTCCTCCGGGGGCCCGCATCGCCCTGGGGATCGGACTTCTCGCGGTCTGCAGTCTCCTCGGATGGCAGTTCTCCAAAACAGTTCTGGGGGCGCGTTATACCCGGCTGGGAAATGATGCGAAAATTCGGTACCTATTGGAGCCTGGGATCGCCTTGGATTTTTATCGCCGCGCCTCGGAAGTGGATCGTGGGCTGTCCATTCCTCGCTGGAAAACGGGCGACATTTTTCGAGTCCAGGCGCAATGGCGGCTGGGCGCGGAAAAGAAGGCCGAGCGGGTGGGATTGGCGCGACAAGCCATCCCATTCTATGCCGAGGCCCTGCGGTTGAATCCATACGAAACACAGGTCGTTCTAAGGGCAGCCGCCGCCGACGAACTGGCGGGCGACGACGCCGGCGCTCTTGAAAAATACAACCGCGCCGTCGCGATGGAACCCAACAGCCCGGTTCCGGCGGAACGCCTTGGCAAATTCCATCGCGACCGGGGGAATGATGAATTGGCGGCAAAATATTACGACCTCGCCCAGCGAATGAAGCGCGTCTCCAGCCCCGGCATCGACTGGAATGTGGACGAATTGAAAAAGAATTAACCGCGCCTGACTGGGCTTGGAGCGCCCACAGAAAGGGTGCCGGTCCCGTTGGTTAAAACCGGACCTGTTCCAGGAACCTGAGGCTTTGCGGAATCTGTTCGGCAGCGATCGGAGATTCGTCCTCGATGAAGTAATATTTCACTCCATGGCGCTTGGCGGCGGCCAGCACCGCGGGCCAGTCGACCTGGCCGGTCCCGAGCGGCACGTTATTCGAGACGTCGGTTCCGCCGGAAAGGCTGCCGGTGGCCACTCCTTTCTTCAGATCCTTCAGATGCATCAACTCCCAGCGTCCGGAATATTTCTCGAGGAGTCTCACCGGGTCCTGGCCGGGAAAAACAATCCAGAGCACATCCATCTGGAAGTGCACAGTTTTCGAGTGGGTTTCCTTCATCAACAAATCCAGGAGTGTGCCCTGCCCGTGCGGCTGAAATTCAAACCCGTGAACATGGTAGAAAAATCGGATCCCCTGCCGGGCCATCGCTTCGCCGGCCTTGTTGAAGACGGCAATCGCCGTCCGGCATTCCTTCTCGTCGAACTCCTTCTCGTGCGGGATCCAGGCGCAACCCGCGTAACGCAATCCCAAAGCCTTGGCTTCACGGGCCACACCATCCGGATCGCTCGCATACCGGTCGAAGGGAAAGTGGCCGCTGATCGGGCGCAGTCCGCGCGCATCGAGCATGGCCTTGAATTTCTCGGGCCCGAGCGCGTAGGTGCTCGCCACCTCCACATCGCGAATGCCGTATCCCTTCACCTGGTCGAGAGTGCCTTCGACATCCCGCGCAAACTCGGCTCGCAGGCTGTACAGTTGCAAGCCAATCGGTCCCTTGAAACTTTTCCCAATCCCCGTCGCGCTCGCGGCAAACCCGGCGGGAACAATGCATGTTAGTGAGAACGATCCCAGAATCGACAATGTCAGTAGCTTCATGCCCCGACTCAACCTCATTTCCGTCGCGTTGAAAAGAATCGAGTGGGGCGGTTTCCGTAACTGTCACCCCGCCCACCGACATCGCCCGGCTCGTGCCGCGATGCGCGGTTTACCTGCGCCGCACATTTTCCTCGGGAACAGCTTTCTTCCAAATCGGCACCACACGCTTCATTTCATCGATCAAAAACTGGCAGGCGGCGAAGGCTTCGCCCCGGTGAGGCGCGATGACTTCAACCCACAGCGATGTCTCGTTCACTGGGATCCTGCCGATGCGATGAACCAGCCGAACCGACTCGACCGGCCAGCGCTTCTCGATTTCGACGAAGAGAAGCTCGAACTGATGCCGGGCCATCCTTTCAAACGCCTCGTATTCGAGCGCGAGAATCATCGAGCCCTCCTCGGCGTCGCGGACAACCCCTGTGAAGTTCACGGCCGCCCCCATTTTTCGACTCATGCGCCGCCGGGTGATGAGCGCGGGTTCATCGATAACGTCGCTCGTGATGATCAGTTCACGCGTCATCATGTCAGGCAATTGTCATTGGTCATCCGCCCTGCACCGGGGGAAAGAGGGAGACTTCATCTCCCTCCCTCAACATCTGGCTCCTCGGCTGGTACTCGAGGCCGACGGCCAGCAACGTCGAGTTCTTCATCGCCACAAGTTTTGGAAAGCGCGCCATCAACCGGTCGTGCAACTCGCCCAACGTCGATCCGGTCGGCAATGCTTCCGGAACGCTCGCGGTCCCGGTCAGTTCTTTGAAATAGGAGTGAAATAAAACGGTCACGATCATGCCTGCCGACAAGGGAAGCAAAGCGCCCCGCCAGGGTCAATGTCCGCGAAATAGTTGAGATTGGGGATTGCGTCCCCGGTCGTGCCGTGTTAGCTAAAGTTCCAGGCGCAGGAGCTCTCTTCCATTCATTCAAACAACCCGTTTCCGGCAGATGAATTGTGAAGTGATGCCGGTATGACGGATGAATCCTTGTGCAACAACGCAGGCTCGTTATGAAAATTAAATCCAACTGGATCTCATGGCACCGCTCTCCCCGCCGCATTTGGCGCGTCGCCTATGGAACCGTGCTTTCGGCAGTCGCCCTCGTCCCGGGCCTGGCCCAGGTGTTTCCGCCGCAGGGCGACGATGCCATGAGCAGCATGGGCGTGTTCAAGCTCGTGGTCGCCCCCGCCTTTCGATCGCTGCTGGCGCCCGACGTCGGCCTCGCAGGATATCCCGGTTATCAGAGTGTGGACGGGCGGCTGACCAGCCCGCTGTTGATCGACAGCATGACGACGGTCGGTCGAAGCGCTCCCCACAATCGGCCCCTGGTCGGTTCCCTGGACATCGGGTTGCCGTCGATGGGCCTCGTGAGCTATGGCAATTATCCGTTCATTCCCAGTTTGTTTGCCACGGCGCCGGCAGGCACGCGGGAAATTCTAACGCAGATTCGCAGCTTCGCCCTGCTGACCGCCGGCCAGCGTTGCACCAATAACGATCCCCGCGTCCCGGTCGTTCCCATCTCCTGGCGGATGATCTACGCCGGACCGGGCCAGGGAGTGACCCGAAAAAGCATCGGGATGGTGCAGGAGCGCCTTCCTAACGGAGCCCCGCTCCCCGATTTTCCGGCGCGCAGTTTTTTCGACATCTTCGTCGAGGCGAATCTACCCCCTGTTCCAGGCACCAAATCGGTCCTGGCATTCCCAGGAACGGGCGCGGTGCTTTACAATGACATCCCGCTCGTGATCACAAACCTGGACCTGACTTCGCTGCCGCCGCAGGTGGTTTACATCCACGGCGAAACCACAGCGGTCCCATTGAAATTCAAGTCGAACAATGCACCCTATTGGTTTGCCGATGACGTGTTTGGGTACGTGGTGCTGGCGGGACACGGAACCCAGATCGACTGCAGCAACGAACCGGCGCTCACCGCGTTTCTGAACACAGTGCTCGGACCGATAGGCCAGTCAGCGCACGAGATGCCCATCGAATGGCCATTCCCAACGGATCTGTGTCCCGCTCCCGGTTCCTCTTACAGTTCCGCCGCGGTCGTCGATATCATCGGATTTCCGGGCGCCCCGGGCGTGAATGTCCTTCGCGCCCGAAGTTTCCAGCATCGCAAGCTTGACGATCCCATCACGCCGCCGCCTCTCGGTGGGACGGCAACATATAGTTCGCCCAACACAGTCGTGGATCTCGAATTCACGATCGACAATTTCAACTGGATTCCGACACAAGCGGGTGGACCGGTGAAAATTCAAATCCGGCATTCCTCCGACAGCACGACGACGCAGTTTTTCGACACCGAAATGTTGCAACTTGATTTGCAGGGTAACACCCCTCTCGGACCGTTGCTGCTCAGGGAAAGCCCGACCAGACAGTCCCTCGGCAAACATACCATCCGTAAAACTTCGCAGGGATATTTGATTAGCAGCTTCTTCGATGTCTTCCTCGAGGCGAGCATCGATGGTGGCGCTTCTTATACGCCCGCCGATCGGGCTATCCGCGTCCAACTCGACACCGTGCCATGCGGGGCTGCCGAGGCGCGGATGAACATTAAACGATCCGGATCGGACGTGAGTCTTTACTGGAGCGACCCGAGTTATCGCCTTCAAACCCGCGCTTCCCTATCCGGCACAACAACCTGGGTGGATGTTCCCGGAATGTCGCCGGTCGTCATGACTTTGCCTCCGGACGAAAATCGCTTCTTTCGCCTGATCTGTCCGTAATCGGCCTGAATTTCCTGTCGTAAATTGCGCCCCTGCCATTGACATTGGCTTGGGGGCGATCGATAGTGCTCAAACTCGAGGGTTATACCTCGGTTCCTCCCGACCCAGCGACGATTGTGCATTATCGCGCTGGGTTTTTTTTATCGACCAGCCGGCCTTGTCGAGGAGATTCAAAATTGCCGGCACAAACGTCAGACCGACAAACATGCAGGTCGCCGTGCCGGTCGCCATTACCCATCCGAGACTCTCGATCCCACGATGTTTCGCGACTATCAAGCTGCCGAATCCCGCGATCGTGGTCATGCCTGAAACCATCACGGCTTTCCCTGTGCTTCGGGCCAGGATGCTGGGATGCAACTCTTCCGCAAAACGGTTGAGAATGTGGATGCCGTTGGTCACGCCGATCCCCAGCACCAGCGGCAGGGTCATGATGTTGGCGGGATTGAACGGAATTCCCGCCAGCCCCATAAATCCAATCATCCACAGCGAGCCGATTGCCACCGGAATGAGCGAGAGCACCACGCACGAAATCTTCCGGAAATGCACGAAGACCAGGACAAAGATCGCAA
>JBEEGQ010000188.1:0-5556 GCA_041166945.1 Verrucomicrobiota bacterium | reverse complement strand
CGCCAATCATCCGGCCCAAACCGGCCCGGCAGTTCAAAAAAAGGGCAAAAAAAGCCCTACCAAATCCTAGTGGCATTGGACGTCCTCGGCCGCAGCAGGTTTCCTATTTTTCACCAGGCTGAATACTCGAACGTCGAGCGACGTTGGCTGCTGCTGCGCCCGGGACGGGCGCACTCCGGCGCCTACCGGGATGCATCGCCTTGCAAGGCTCTCGCGCTTTCCCATTTCCAGCCGATGCCCTTTCGTGCCACAATGGCTGCGTCGCAAACGTGAAATCATCGCGCCTCATCGCTGTCCTGCTCCTCTTGAACCTCGGGTTGTTCATCGGAATTCTCACGTATTTTGTTCGGACGCAAATGGGCGGGAGGGTCATCGGGACGGCTTCAGATCCCGCCGCAGCGGCCTCGCGCACGACACCGATCGATTCCAGCCAGGCTCCCGAAAAATTGATCGTCGTCACAAACCAGCTTCGGTGGGCGCAGCTCGAGTCCGAGGATTACAAGGAGTACGTCGCTCGCCTGCGCGCCATCGGCTGTCCCGAGCAGACCATTCGCGAATTGATCATCGCGGACCTCGATAAGTTGATGGCGCCGGAATTGCGCAGCGCCTACGGCCGGCGCGATGAACTCAAATACTGGCATTCCGAGGAGGAGGAGATGGCGATCAACATCGACCGTCGCGAGCTCGCCCGAAAGGAGCGGGAGATCGAACAGCGCAAACGCGACATCATCCGCGAACTCGTCCACGGCGATCTCGCCCGGGAACGCATGAAATTGAGCGGGCAGGATGACTTGAACGAACGGCGCCTCGCGTTCCTGCCCGAGGAACGCCGAACCCAGATCCGTGAATCGATCGAAAAATTCAACGATGCCGAGGCCAAAATTCGTGAGAAGGATCTCGATGACGCCGAATCGCTATCGTCAGCCGATCGCGCGCAACTTCGTGAACTGCATCGCCAGCGCGAGGCGGAATTGAACTCCCTCCTCTCACCGGCCGAACGCGAACAGTTTGACTTGTGGCTTTCGCCGACCGCGAACTCGGTGCGGTATGCCCTTTACGGCATGAACGCCACCGAACAGGAGTTTGTCGGCATTTACCGCGCCCGCAAGGCATTCGATGATCGTTGGGAAAAGGCCGACGTCGATCTGCTTGACGAGAATGCCCAACGCCAGCGCGAAGCCGAACGCACCCAGGTGGAAGCCGCCATCCAACAGTCCCTCGGCGACTCACGCTATGCCGAATTCAAGCGCGGCCAGGACGAGGATTATCATCGCCTCAACGCCCTGGCGACCCGGTATAAACTTCCGCGGGAAAAAGCGATTGAAGCCTTCGGATATAAAAAAGTGGTGGCAGATTATCGCTCCCAGGTCCGCGCGGATCCGAGCCTCAATCCGCAGCAAAAATCGGACGCCCTCAAGGCCATCGGCGATGAAACCGAGAGTGCTGTCCGTTCGCTTCTCGGCAACAAGGCGTATCGATATTATTTGCGCACAGGACAAGGGGCTTGGGTTAGGGAATAACTCTTTTCGAGCATCATGAATCGCGCCCTCAGCGCTCTGAAACGCCAACGACCCCTTTTCCTGGGGTGTTGCCCACAGGCTGGAATAAAACCGCGCCTTTGGCGCTGGGCATGATCACCGAGACCATCACGAAAATCGCGGTTCACATCCTGGACACCACGGGCTACGCCGGAGCGTGCGGACTCATGGCGCTCGAGAGCATGATCGCCCCGGTGCCGAGCGAAGCCGTCATGCCGTTCGTCGGATTTCAGGTCGCCGACGGCAAATGGAATCTGTGGTTTTCCATCCTGAGCACGAGCATCGGATCGATCATCGGATCGTTGTTGTCCTACGCGATGGGTTGCTACGGCGGCAAGCCGTTCGTGCTGAAGATCGGACGTTTTCTGCTCCTCAACCAGCGCGACCTCGAACGCACCGAACAGTTTTTCCACCGGAAATCCGGCATCCTGACCATCTTCATCGCCCGTTTCATTCCGGTCGTTCGCCACTTTATTTCCATCGCCGCCGGCCTGGGTAAAACACCGATGCTCCCATTCCTCGCAGTCACTCTCGCGGGCGCGACTATTTGGAATACCTTCCTGCTCTATTGCGGCGTCAAACTGAGAGACCACTGGGACATCGTCCAAAACTATTCCCACAAGATCGACATCGTCGTCATCGTTCTCGTCCTCATCGCGGCGGTGTGGTGGATCAAGGTTCGGCTTCCGCAGGCGCGCGCCCGCAAAAACGCCGGCGCTCCCGGAGTGTCCAAACCCGAATAAGCCGCTTAATGGCTCTTCGGTTTTGCGAACGCCGCTCTGCCGGTTTCAGCCCTCGAGCTTTTTGATCAGCTCGCTCAATCCCCCTTCCACCGGCTCGATTTCGATCGCGCGTCCGGTTCGGGACGATTCATTCACGCGCGGCGAGCTTTGCGCGCCCGCTTCCCGGGGCGCCTTCACGGGCGAGGCAATCGGCGGCAGAGAAACGACGTCTTCACTCGCCGGCTCGACGTCGGCTTTTTCGGATGCATCGGGGATGTTCCATTGTTTGCGATTCTCGATCCATGTCTGGTAACGCTGCCAGGTCCAACAACCGTGCTCCGCGCCGGTCTCCAGCGACGAACCTATCCTCGAAAAATCGCCGGAACGGATATGGGCTTTTGTGGCATAGGTGGGAACCAGGATCTCCAGTTCCGGCACTCGAATCTTTAATTCAGGACGGTACCGGAGCCGCTGGCAGACGACGCCGCCAAGACAATCGGCCATTTGCGCGCGGACGGCGCTTTGCATGTCGGAAGGAAAAGCGTTGGCGATTCGCTGGAGCGCCTCGATGCAACTCGACGAATGGACCGTGGCAAAAACCAGATGCCCGGTCTCGGACGCATTCAGCGTGAGGCGCATTACCTCCGGTTCGCGCATTTCACCCACCATGAGAACGTCGGGATCTTCGCGCAACGCATCGATCAACGCCTGTTCGAAACTCGGCGTGTCCCGGCCGACTTCACGCTGCCGGATATATGATTGCCTCGGACGGAAGGTATGTTCGATCGGGCTTTCAATCGTCAGAATGTGACGCGACTCGGTGGTGTTGATCTCCTGGATGAGCGCCGCCATCGTGGAAGACTTGCCGCAACCCGTCGGGCCGCTGAGCAACACCAGCCCATGCGGCAATGTGGCGAACCGGCGCAGGTCCGGATGCAGATTTAATTTCTCGATGCTGGCTTGAAAGGATGCCAGCAAACGAATGGCAAAGCCGATGCCGCGCGCAGTCTGAAGAATGTTGATGCGGCAGCGAACGCCGCTGATGGTGCGCGAAAGATCGTAGGACCGGCGTTCCACAAAATGCGGCCATTGCTCGGCGCCGACTATCTGGCGCGCCATCTCGAGGAGGAAGCGGGCAGAAACCGGTTCGCCGCCGGTCTTGAGAGCGCCTCGAACACGCAACGCCGGCGGAAGGCCCCCTTCGAGATGCAGGTCGCTCGCCCCCTGGTCGCGCGCGGCCGCAACATAAAATTCGATGCTCATCGGTCTTGTCCCAGTATCAACAGCAATGTAAATCGGAAGTTGCGAGCGGAGCAGGAGCAATTTCGCGGCGGCGTTCCCTTCGCGAAGGGCCGCGGAGCGAGGCCCAACGAACTCCCATCGCCTATTCCAACTCCAATGCCCGCCACATGTACCATGACGCCACGGAACGGAATGGCCGCCACCGCTCGCCGTGCTTGAGCAACTCGGCGGGCTTCGGCAATTCCTTCCGGCGGTATGTCGACGCAAAACCTTTCCGGACCCCGTAATCGTGGACCGGCAGCACATCGAGACGGCCCAGTTTGAAAATCAGCAGCATTTCCACAGTCCATTGGCCCACCCCGCGAATGCTGGTCAGACGCTCGATGATCTCGGCGTCCGATAATTTGCCGAGCGCTTTGGTTTCCGGCACGATCCCCTCCACCGTCTTCGCGGCGATATCCTTCAATGCCGCCACCTTGGCCCTTGAAAAACCGACGCTCCTCAATTGATCGTCCGAATTGGCGAGCAAATCGTGCGGCGCCGGAAAGTCGACGTGAGGATGCAGCGCGATGAGCCGGCCCAGAATCGTCTTCGCCGCCTTGCCCGTGAGCTGCTGATGGGCCACTGCCCGCACCAGCGACTGGAAGGGATCACTTTTGCGATCGGCGCGCATTCGGCAGGGACCCACACGTTGGATCAGCCGGGCGAGGACGCGGTCGGCGGATGACAGATAATCAACGGCGCGTTCGTGCATGGCAGGTTCAAAGGATGCCGTCCTCGCAAAATGCGGGCAAGGCCATTCCAGTTTTGACCCGCCTTCTCTCCAGCCCTTCGGACACCTTCCATCTCTGAAATGGGGGAAAGGAGGCGCTTTTGTTAAACAGCCCTGGTTTTGACGTGCGCGAAAGGCGCGCCTGCGGGACATTGACGGCTGTGAGTGATGACCGGTCGAGCGCAGCCCCGATCCTCCCGACACACACACCTCCGTTGTTCAAGGAGGCGGTGCGGCGGGCGACCGCGCTGCTGCGCGCTGGCCAGGTTGTCGCCCTTCCCACCGAAACCGTCTACGGCCTGGCAGCCAATGCTCTCGATGAACAGGCGGTGGCAAGGATTTATGAATGCAAG
The DNA here is from genome assembly GCA_041166945.1 of Verrucomicrobiota bacterium. GTDB lineage: Bacteria > Verrucomicrobiota > Verrucomicrobiia > Limisphaerales > JADJPG01 > DASTLJ01. The sequence goes on along the minus strand of JBEEGQ010000188.1, from coordinate 929 downwards.
GGCCGCCCCGCGCGCAATCCCATCATCGTTCATGTCGACAGCCTCGACATGGCAAAATCCTGCGCGAAGGAATGGCCGGCGACGGCGGAACGATTGGCGGCGGCATTTTGGCCCGGACCCCTGACGCTGGTGGTTTTCCGAAGCGCAAAGATTCCTGCGATTGTGGCAGCAGGCGGCGCGACCGTTGGGCTTCGCTGGCCCAGCCATCCTTTCATGCAGGCAACCATTCGGGCCTGCGGGTTTCCCCTTGCGGCGCCTAGCGCGAATCCGTCGAACCAAATCTCGCCCACCAACGCCGAGCATGTCCGACGGTTGCTGGGAGGGCGTGTGCCATTAATCATTGACGGCGGCCAGGCTCAGGTGGGGATCGAGTCGACGGTCATCGATCTGACAGCAGAGTCGCCGCGCGTTTTGCGCCCGGGAATGATTCACGAAGCGTCGATTCTTGCGGCGCTGCAACTGCCGCCGTATTCCATCGACGGCGCGGCGATGGGGGATGGAGGCGGGGAGCCGTTGAAAAGTCCTGGCTGCTTGGTGAAGCACTATTCACCGAGTGCCCGCCTCGTGGTTTTGGCCTGGGAAAACGACGAGGATCTGCGGTCTCAACTGGACGCGCGGAAGCTGCCCGCGAACGAATGCCATGTGGTGTCGCACACGCGCACGCCGGATCTGGCAGGCCTTTCGGGTGTGAGCGTGATGCCGCACGACGCAGAAGCGTTCGCCCGCGCGCTCTATGCCGAGTGGCATCGCTGCGACGAGACCGGTGTCAAAATCATTGTCATGGAAACCCTGCCCGCGGGCGCCGAGTGGAACGGGCTTGCGGACCGCCTGCGGCGCGCAGCCGGACCCTGAAAAATTTTTGGTTGGCTCGAAGTCCGCGCCTGCCGGCGCAGTGACAGAGTGCGTCCGTCCCAGGCACAGCAACATCC
>JBEEGQ010000187.1:0-21833 GCA_041166945.1 Verrucomicrobiota bacterium | reverse complement strand
GGCCCGGTAGTCGGCCGAATCTCTAACCCCACCGATTTTAGCGCCTGATTTTCTGAATCCTGGATTTCCTGTTTTCTCACCCCTTAACTCACCCATCACCTCATGAAAAAAATATTCACCCTCTCCTTCATCGCCCTGCTCTGCGGTGGCGCCGCCATGGCCGCTGACTACGTTCCGCTTTTTAATGGCAAAGATACCGACGGCTGGCACCTTCGTCGCAAGGACGGCCACAACAGCTGGACCGTCGCCGATGGCGTTCTCAAAAATACCGTCAACCCCGGCGAACACGGCACGGACCTCGTCACCGACAAAAAGTTTTGGAACTTTACCGTCCAGTATGAATTCCAGGTGCCGGATGGTTCCAACAGCGGATTTTATCTGCGGGGCCGTCATGAAATCCAAATCTTCGGCGACTACAAGAGCGGTAAGCCGAGCAAGACAGGCAATGGCGCGATCTATAACCAGACCGCTCCCTCCGAATTTGCGAGCAAACCGGCCAACGAATGGCAAAAGGCCGAAGTCACCATGATCGGCAACAAAATCACCGTCATCCTGAACGGCAAAAAAATCCATGACCAGGTGGAATGCAACAAGGCGACGGGCTCTGAAATCGACAATAAAGTGAGCGAGCCGGGCCCGATTTTTCTTCAGGGCGATCACGGCACCGTGGCGTTCCGCAATATTCGCATCAAGGAATTGGCCAAGGAATAGTCCGACGCGCCATTCGTAAATCCAAATGCTTCGTCGCGGCGGCGTTGCGACACTCCGCCGCGACGTCTCTAATTCTGCCAGGATGAACCGGCTCTCTCCCCCGCCGTCGCGCCCGAAATTTCCGACGTGAGCATTTCCGAAAAACCCATCGAGCTGCCCGGTCTGCACGTCTCTGTCGACGAGGTCCGTTATGATCCGGACGCGAATACGCCCCCCGATTATCCTCATTGCTTCGAATACTTCATCAGCATCCACAACGACAGCGACGTTGCCGTTAACATCCGCGCGCGCAAGTGGGTCGTCACCAATGCGCGCGGGGAATTAACGGTCGTCGAAGGGGACGGCGTTGTGGGAAAAACACCGATGCTTCAACCGGGCGAATCGTTTCAATACAACAGCCGTCACATGCTCGACACCGACTGGGCGGTCGCCGAAGGGAGTTATTTTGGCGTCGATTCCATGAGCCGGCGCGTGATGGTAAGAATTCCTAAATTCCGGATGGAGCTGCCCTGAGTGCCGCCCGGAACCCCGCGGGCGAAGCGCCGTGCATCCTCGCATCCCGTGTTCCCATCCCCCCTGGGCCTGTCTCAAGGCAGAGGGCATCCCCTGCCCGCCTGCACGTAGTTTTCCCATTGCGCCCGGCGCAAACAGCCCCGATTGAGCCCGCCGTGAATCTCGATTACCGGTGTCATCGGACACAAACCTGCCTCGAAGCGGGCTGTGTCGTCACACGAAACGACATGAACCTGCTCCAGCCTCAGGCCACCGTCGGCGATCAAAGGATTGCCAGCAGGCGAAAAATCGTTCCCACTCTCACCGTGCCGCCGCCGTACCTTCAGTGCTCCATCTCGCCAAGCTCCCGGGAGTTGCTGACTGCCGCGAAACGATGAAGACGCTTCTCATCCTTGCGTCGCAAGCGGATTTGGTCGAAGCCATCCGCTCTGCCCTGCCGGCTGCCCAATATCGGGTGATCCATCGGCTCAACATCGACGATGCCGAACCGTTCACCACGCGAGGGATGGTGGATTTATGCGTTCTCGATGCCGAACTCACAGGGGTTCAGGCGATCTGGACCATTGAAAAAGTTCGCCGCCGCCTTCCCGATGCGGCCGTTGTGGTCTACACCGCGGAACGTTCGCCGGAATGGGAGGAGGAGGCCTTCCTGCACAATGTCTCCCACGTCCTCACAAAACCGGTTCGGCCCAGGCTTCTGGTCGCCATCCTGGAAAGGCTCGCCGCGCCGGCTCCGTCCGGTGAATCGGCGCCCCGCGCAGCCCCTCCGCCGATGCGTCCCCCCGCTGAAGAGATCCGCCCGTCCGCGCGCCCGCCTCACTCGGCTTCTGAAGCTTTGGGCGTGCTCAGCAATTTTTCCGGCATCCTCACTCATTCGTTGAATGCCGAGGCGCTCCTTCGCGAATTCCTGCTGCAGCTCCGCGCCATCCTCGGCGTCAATCGCGCCGCCATTTTCCTGCGCCAACCGGTCACCGGCCTGGCCCGCGCCACCGCAGGCGATGTCCGCTCCATGCGCTCGGCCTGCGCCCTCGGGCTTGCTTCCGGATTGCTTGAGCATTTCGAACTCTCGTTCGAGACGGGCATCGGAGGACATCTTCATCGCCAGGGCCGCATTCTCCGGCATGAAAGTTTCGAGGCACAGAACGACGCCGAGATGCGCAAGGAATTCGAATTGCTCGGCGCCCAGGTCGCCATTCCCATCCTCGATCGTGAAACGCTCGTCGGCGTCGCGGTCTTCGACGGCCGCGTCACCGGCGAACCGCTCATCAACGGCGAATTGGAACTGGTCTTCCATCTCCTCGAAGAACTCGGGCTGGCCGTGAAAAACATCTGGCTCCACAGCCAGCTCGCCGCCAATCACGAGATGATGGCGGACGTCCTGAGGGAATTGAGCAGCGCGTGCGTCGTCGTGAGCCGCGACCTGACCATTCTTCACGCGAACAAATCCGCCCGGCAATTGTTCGCGCGCGGCAAGCGGGGCGGAAGCGAACTCGAATTCAGCGACCTGCCTCAGGCGCTCGGTGGGAAGGTTTATCAGGTGCTCCAGACCGGTTCCGGCATCGCCACCTTCAAACATCAGCCCGTTGAAGTCCCCGGCGCCCTCTACAGCGTCACCATCCTTCCGCTGACTCGTCCGGGCTCCAGCGCGCCGGCTTCGGCACTTTTAATGGTCGAGGATCACACCCAGACCGAGCAGCTGCGCAAACTCGAACTCGAAACCGCCAACCTGCGCCTCGTTAAAAGCATGGCCGATCGCATCGCCCATGAAGTCGGCAACGCCATGGTGCCGCTCTCCACCCACCAGCAATTGCTCGGTGAAAAATTTCGCGACCCCGAATTTCGCTCCTCCCTGGATCTCGCCCTCACCGAAACCGTGAAGCGGGTCAACCGCCTGATCAACCAGATGCGTTATCTCGCCCGCGACGCCGTTCTCAGCCGCGAATCGCTGCCTCTCGCCCAGCTCCTCGAGGAGGCCTTCAAGGAGGCGCATAAACATCAGCCCGCAAAAACCGCAAAGTTACAGTTCGAGAACGGCGGCCAGCCTGTCGTCCTCGCCGGGGATCGCGCCGCGTTGCGCCATGCCCTCTCCGAGGTGCTCCTCAACGCCATCCAGGCCAATCCGACCGATGCCCGGATCAAAATCAAGGCCACCACCGACAATGACGGACACGGCCAGGAATGGGTGCATATCGATGTCGCCGACAACGGCGCCGGCTTCACACCCGAGGCCGCTCAAAAAGTGCCGACTCCTTTTTTCACGACTCGAACGGTCGGTCTCGGGCTCGGCCTTTGCGTCGCCCGCAAGGTCCTCGAAACTCACCACGGCCGGCTTTCGATCCTCTCCCAGCCCCAGGGCGAGTCCAATTCCGTTCGCATCTCGCTCCCGTTCACTCCCGCCACCGCCGCGAATTGATCGGGGAATCACAACGGACTCGCGTCACTTCGGGACCGGAGTTTGCATTCCTCGATCCAACATTTGCTCGTCCAGAATTAAATCCGGGGCGTGCGTCCGTACAAAAACGGCTTGTGACGGATGGATGCGTCGCTAGGATGCCGCCTCAAACAGAAGCCCAACCCGGACATGGAATTGAATAGATTGCCCGGGCGCGATGCACCCGCGCCCCTGCCTTCCTCAAGGCACGATTCTGCTGACTTTGCGCTCATGGCATTGACCCCTGAGGTTTCTACATTCGATCCCCCTGTCGCCCTCGACATCCTCCCTGCCCCCGCCAGCATCCGAACACCCTCCTCGCGCCCGCGCATGCTCGTCGTCGATGACGAGGAAGGCCCGCGCGTTTCGCTCCGCGTCATTTTCCAGGATGACTTCGATGTGGAACTTGCCGAGGACGGCCCGAGCGCCATCGAGCTGGCGAAACAACAGTCCTTTGACGTCGCGGTTCTCGACATTCGCATGGGCGGCATGTCCGGCATCGAGGTGCTCGAACGCCTGCGGTACGTCGATTCGGCCATCCAGGCTGTGATGATGACTGCATTCGAAACCACGGACACGATCCGCCAGGCGCTCCGATTGCAGGCTTGTGATTATCTGAACAAACCCTTCGACGTCGCCACGATGCGCGAAGCCGTGCGACGGGCGCTCGAACGGCGAACTCTCGCCAGCGAAGTCCGCACCAACACCGAACAGCTCGACCAACTGCAGAAGGAACTCGATTCCACGCGGCTCGAGAGCGAGGTGGTCCGTTCCCGCGGCGAAATTTACGCGAGCATTATCCACGACATCAACGGACCATTGACCATCATCTCCGGCCAGCTCCAGTTCATCAACCAGCGCGTCAATGGCGAATCGTCTCTGCATGGCGATGACCTGGACGTGGTGAAGGATCGGCTGAAGCGCCTCACGCGCCAGGCGACGAATTGCATCGAGGTTTCCCGGCGGTATCTCAGTTTCCTGCGAGGCGGCCCCGGCGATGCCTCCCGGGTCTGGGTGAATCAATCGCTCGCCGATGTGCGGGACTTGTTGCAGGTGCATCCGTGCCTGAGCACCCATCAACTCATCGTCCAGCCGCTGCCCGATGACGCCGCGGTGCCGATCCATGGCACCGACCTGATCCAAATTCTTCAGAACCTGACGCTGAATGCGCTTCAGTGCTCGCTGCAACATCACCGGGTCGAAATTCATGGCCACATGCTCGCGCAGCCTCTGGATCTCAAGCTTTTCACCGACGGCCCCGAGGATCGTTTCGTCAACCGCGAAGGCTTCAATAACAGCGCCCCGCTGCTGGCCTTGGCTGTGCAGGACAACGGACCCGGGATGAAGCCCGAGGTCATGGCCAAATTGTTCGAGCCGTATTTCACCACCAAATCGCGCACGGAAGGGACCGGGCTCGGCCTCTGCATCGTCAAGCGTCTGCTCACCGGCGCGCGCGCGGGCCTGCATATCCACACCAAGCTCGGACAAGGAACCGTTTTCACACTCTACCTCCCCGCATTCTCCGCCGAAGCCACAAGGCCCTGAGCTTTCCTCACTGGTCACTCGTCACTCGTCACTTTTTAGGAAAAGCCGGAGCGCGGCATTTATGCCGCTTCACTGTGGATCGGAGTGGGGATTCGATTACAAGGCGGCACAACCTGAAATTCGGAACTCTGGAACTCTGCACCGTTTTTTCAGCCGCGCATAAATGCCGCCGCGCCCGTCGAAACCTCATTCGTCATTCCTGCCAGCCACCAGTCACTCCTCCCCTCGACCGCCTGAACGACGCCCTCCCCATTCGTCACTCGTCACTCGTCACTCGTCACTCGTCACTCCCCCTCACCCGTACTTCCGCATTGCACTTTCCAATCGCCTCCGCATCCTTTCCCCGCATGTCATCCTACCCGGAATCGCCTTTGGATCAGTTGTGGAAGGAATATGCCTCGGCATTCCGTGATTTTGATGATCTCAGTCTGGCACGGTGGCTGTGCCAGACTCTCGGCCAGATCGAAGGACGCGCCTGGCGCCTGTCACACCCATTGATGGGCGCGTACAGAATCGCGGCGCAGCTGGCCGATGAACGTCAAATCTGGCTCAAACGCCTCGCCACACCCCCCGCCGCCTACATTGAGTCCCAATGTTGCCGCGCGCCGCTGCTCCCGTTTTTCACGCGTGACGTTCTCGATACAGGCCTGATCTGCCAGCATTGCGGCGAAACCGCGATCGCCTGGGACGACATCCCCGCCGATATCCAGGCGGTGGCCCGGGATTGGGCCGATCGTTATGCCCCGCTCCACGCCGTCGCGCACTGGTCCGATGCCGAACGCAAACGCGCCCGAAATTACAACGGGAAGTTCGAGGACGCCGCCGTCGCCCTGGAAGGGTTGCTCGCCGAGGCCGGCAGGCTGCTGGCGCCCAAGTTTCTCGAACATTATCCGGCCGTCGTCTGGGAGGATCAGGATGAATGCCTCGAAGTCCGTCCCGAGGATGTTGAACTCTGAGGGCGTGAGGCGCCGCGGATGAAAAAAAGAATGAGGTGGGTGATCGGCGTCCTCACCGCGTTGCTCGCCCTGGCAGTCACCGCGCTGTTCTGCCGCGACCCATTCCTCAAACTCGCCGCCGCCCGGGCGATTCATAAATGCACGGGCATGAAAGTGGAGATCGCAAAATTCAAGACGGGGTTGCGCAATCCCGCCATGACCATGCAGGGCGTGAAAATTTATAACTACGGTGAATTCGGCGATTCTTTATTCATGGATATGCCCAATCTGCTGGTCGAGTTCGACCAGGAGGATGCCGCCCAAGGCCGGCTGCACTTCAAAAAATTGCGTGTCGAACTCGCCGAACTGAACGTCCTTCGCGACAGGGCAGGCCGTTGGAATCTCGAAAAGGTGGAAAAAGAAATGACCGAACGCAACGCGGCGCGCACCAAGCGCTCCCAGCCCAGGCTCTCGTTTGGCGGCATCGACGAAATGCACATCAGCGTCGCCCGGGTCACATTCAAGGATCTCCAGAAATCCTCCAAAAGCCGTGAAATCCTCGTCAACATGCGCGATGAAGTCGTTACCGGCATCCACACGGACGAGGAGCTGCAGGAATGGATCGGCAGCTTTATCTTCAGGGTGATCCTCCAGGAAGCCGTCAGCCCGACATCGAAGCGCAAAGGAAAACCGATCGATGCCCTCAAAGAGGCGCTGGAAAAATAACCATCCTCGGAATAGTCCCGCTAAATCCTCACCTTGAATTGTTCCCCTTTTCGCAGCGACAACGCGAACGCGGCCATCAACTTCGGGATTTGTTCCAGGTCCCGCAAATTGACCATTTCCACTGGGGAATGCATGTAACGATTCGGCAGGCTGATCAACGCCGACGGAATGCCGCCGCGCGTCCAAAAAATGACGTCCGTGTCCGTGCCGGTATTGGCCGAAAGCGCCTCGTGCTGGAGGGCGATGCCCGCGTTCCGCGCGACTTTCTCCAGGCGCGCCACCACCTCGACATGATTCGGCCCGCCATGCGTTAACGCCGGGCCGAGGCCGAGATGAATGTCGCCATGCTGCGCTTTGCTGACAGTGGGATAATCGGTCGCGTGCGTCACATCCACGACCAGCGCCGCGTCGGGCTTGAGCGCATAGGCAATCTGACGGGCGCCCAGGCACCCGATCTCCTCCATCAAATTGGACACGGCGCAAATCTCGGCGCGACATTGTCCGGGCGCCTCGCCCAATAACCGGACCGCCTCCGCGACGGCGAATGTTCCGACGCGATTGTCAAAAGCCCGGGCGACCGCAAGGTCGTTTCGGAGCAGTTCAAAGACATCGGTCAACGTGATCGGATCGCCGATCCGGACCAGCTTTTGCGCCTCGGCCCGGCTTCTGACCCCGATGTCGATAAACAGGTCGTGAATCTTTGGCGGCTTCGGATCGCCTTCGAATTTTGTCAGGTGAATGGCCACATTCCCGACGACGCCCCTGACCGGACCGTTTCGAGTATGAATCACAATCCGCTGCGCCTTCGTGATCGCCGGATCGATCCCGCCCATTCGCCGGACATAAATAAAGCCGTCCTCGTTGATGTAATTGACCGACATCGCGATCTCGTCAGCGTGCGCCGCGAGCATCAGTCGGGGAGAACCCCCTTTATTGAACCACGCCACCGCATTTCCATACGCGTCGGTCTCGGTCGCATCGGCAAATGGCTTCACGTAATCGAGCCAGACGCGCTGGCCGCGCGTTTCGTAGCCGGTCGGGCTGGGTGTGTTGATGAGTTGTTCGAGAAACTTCAGCGATGGATCGCGCATGCGCGGGAATGGTGGCCGAGCCTCCAGGCGCTGCAAGTGAAAATGTGACGCGCCCGTTCTCCGCGCAGGCTCCTCCTCTCCCGCCCTTCGGGCACCCTCTCCTCCATTTCAGAAATGGAGGAGAGTGATAGGGAGAGGAGGCATCTCTACTCAGCGGTTACCCGCGATGCAGGGTTGGGAGAACGGCCGGCTCCTTGACGCCCCACGGCCCCCGCTTCATGCTGACTTCCATGCCGCATGGAATGTCTGCTGTCGCCTTCTGGATCGTTCTTGTCGCTCTCCCCGTCACGGGCGCCGAGGATTGGCCCGGTTTCCGGGGGCCCACCGGCCAGGGACTCTCCACCGCCTCAAACGTTCCGCTCGAATGGACTTCCACGAAAAACGTCGCCTGGAAACAATCCATTCCCGGCAAGGGCTGGTCCTCTCCGGTGCTCGTCGAGGGCCGCATTTTTCTCACAACGGCTGTCGCGGGCGAAAACAGCAGCGGGTCGATTCTCGCCCTGCATGCTCTTTGCCTGGACGAAAAGGACGGCGCACTGAAATGGGATAAAACATTGTTCGAGCACGACCCGGGAAAAGCTCCGCGCGGCCACATGAAAAACAGCCAGGCGAGCGCCACGCCGCTGATTCACAAGGGACACATTTATGCGCACTTCGGCCATCTGGGGACTGCATGCCTGGATCTCAACGGCAATGTTCTTTGGCGGAATACCAATATCCATTATCCACCTGTGCACGGGAATGGCGGCTCGCCGGTGCTGGTCGACAATGCGCTGGTTTTCAGCTGTGACGGCGCGTCCGATCCCTTCGTGGTCGCCCTCGATGCCAAAACCGGAAACGAGCTTTGGCGCACCGCCCGAACGACCACTGCCCAAAAACGTTTCTCGTTCAGCACCCCTCTTGTGATTGACGTCGATGGAAAACAACAGGTTGTGAGCGCCGCCAGCGGCGGCATTTCGGCCTATGACCCCAAAACCGGCAAGGAACTTTGGTTCGCCCGCTACGGAGAAGGTTACTCCGTGGTGCCCCGGCCTGTGTTTGGACACGGTCTCCTTTTTCTCAGCAGCGGCTTCGATCATCCCGTTGTGATGGCAGTGCGCCCCACCGGCTCGGGGGATGTCACCACCACACACGTTCTGTGGACGCTCGCCAAGGGAGGTCCCACCACGCCGTCGCTCCTGCTGGCCGGCGACGAACTCTATTTCGTCTCCGACAACGGCATCGCCAGTTGCGTCGACGCGACCACCGGGAAGCTCCATTGGCAGGAACGTCTGGGGGGAAATTATTCCGCCTCGCCCATCCATGCCGCGGGCCGGGTCTATTTTCAAAACGAGGAGGGCACCGCTGTGGTCGTCAAGGCGGGCAAAACCTTCGAAAAACTCGCCACCAACGCGCTTGGCGAACGTTCCCTGGCTTCGTTCGCCGTCGGCGAGGGCGCGCTGTTTATTCGGACTGAAAAGAACCTTTTCAAGGTAAAGGGCGGCTAACGCGCAGGTTCGAAAGAACACGAGGCACTCAAAGAGTGGCATTATCCAAAGTTCCCGTTTCTTTGCGTTCTTTGCGTTCCTTCGCGGCAATCATTCCCCGGCGCTCCGGTGCGCAACTTCTGCGACCTAAACACCCGCGTTCCTCCTCTCCCGCCCTTCGGGCACCCTCTCCTCCATTTCCGAAATGGAGGAGAGGGAAGGGGCGAGGAGGCACTTCTGTTCAGCGGTTATCCTTCCCCTCTACGAAACGAAATTCGGTTTTCAGCCACGCTTAACTGAGAAATGTTGAGAACCAGTTTTCCGGCGCCGCTTCAAATTCCGTCGCGGTGCCTTCCGCAGTCCATCGAACGCAACGCGCGTGCAATGCGTGATGCGGTGTCCGCAAAACACGCCACTGCTCCTCCGTCAATCGATCCAACACCAGGTCCAGATAAAGCCGTTCGTCTCCGCCGTAAAGTTTGTCGCCCACAATCGGATGCCCGGCGTGCGCCATGTGGATTCGTATCTGGTGCTTCCGCCCGGTGATCGGCCTGACTTCCAGCAGCGTGAATGCAGCGTCGTCCCGCACAAACCGTCGTAACACCCGGAACTGCGTCTCGGCCGATGCCCCGTCAGGCCGCACCCTGTCCTTGATTCCCACAGCGCTCTGTTCGTCCTTGCCGAGGGGCGCCTCGACGGAGCCGCTCTCCTCTCTGACATGGCCATGAACAATCGCATCGTAAATTTTCTCCAGTGCGCAACTTTCCCAACGCCGCCGCCAGCAGCGGGCTGTGGTCGGATCCTTGGCCACCAACACAACCCCGCTCGTCTCTCGATCAAGCCGGTTGATCATCTGCGGCTCCGCCTTTTCCCCCAAATGCAGGCGCACGCGACTGATCAGGCTCGAATACACGTCGCCCTTTGTCGGATGGCAGACCAGTCCCGCTGGCTTGTTCACCACGAGCAAACCGTCGTCTTCGTGGAGGATTTCGAAAAGTGTCGTCAAAGTCGGATCGCGCCGCGTGCGAATGACCCGCAGACAGCCGGTCTGCGGGTTGTGAACGTCGCCACGGCTGCTTGCCAGCCGATGGACATCGCTTATCATCGCGTCGAGTGAAACAGAAGTCGAATGTATGGCTGGGGGTTCTGCTGCTGATAATATTTGCAGCGACCCGCTGGCCCAACCTGATGCCGCCCAACTTCAGCGCGGCGTACGCGCTGGTGTTTTGCGCAGGCGCATTTTTTCCCCGGCCGCTTGCCTGGTGGCTGCCGCTTGGCACGATGGCCGCCACGGACATCGCCATCAATTTTTATTACCATTCGTGGAAGCTCACGCTCCTCGCCAGCTATGCCGTTTACGCGGCGCTGATCTGGCTCGGCACCCGGGTCGGCCCGCGGGCTTCGTGGCTCAAATTGCTCGGTGGCGGACTGCTCGGCGCTGTTTTCTTTTATCTGGTCACCAATACCGTCGCCTGGCTTTTCAATCCCTTTGGCAATCCGGAATACGCCCGGAATTTCGCGGGCTGGTTCAGGGCTCTCACGCAAGGTACGGCCGGTTACGCGGAAACGTGGCGCTTTTTTCTGAACACCCTCGTCAGCGGCGGGCTTTTCACCGGCCTGTTCGCCGCCGCCATGAAACTGACCGCTTCGGAGTCCAAGCGCGAAACCGAGACGCCTGAACCCGTTGAGGACGACGCCGAACCCGCCCCCGGCGCCGAGCCGGAAGAAGCTCGTTCATGATGAGGCTCGGCGTCATTTCCGATACCCACGGTTATCTGGATCCGAAAATCCCCGCGCTCTTCGAGGGGGTCGACCACATTCTTCATGCTGGCGACATTGGCTCGCCCACCATCCTTTCTGATCTCGAACGGATTGCTCCGATCACAGCCGTGCTGGGCAACAACGATTTTGATCTGGCCCTCGGCGAGCTGGAAATCGTGACACTCGACGGCCGCAAAATCCTCCTGCATCACATTGTCGACCTGCGCGATCCCGCTGCGCTGATCCGGGAGCGCATCGATCGGGAAAAGCCCGACGTGGTCATCTTCGGCCACACGCACAAGCCCTTCTCCGAACAGCGGGGCCGCACCTTCTACCTCAACCCCGGCTACGCGGGAGGTCCCCGGTTCAATCTTTCGCGCAGCGTCGCCATCCTTCATTGCGATGCCACGGGGCTCCGTCCAGAGTTCAAGGCGCTGCAATGACTTTCATCGCGGAGCCTCGTCCACTGGAATGAGCGGTCCCTGGTATTTTTCGTAAGTTCGCAATGCGCGCTCACCAACCACTCCCTGCAGCGCGCCGCGTGTTTCCATCTGGACCGCCAATACGCGTTGCGCCCGCTCGTCGGGAGTCAATCCCTTGTCCGTTGCCAATTGTTTCAACGCCGCGCCGCGCGCTTTCAAGGCGTCAGCGGCCTGGGCCGCCACTTCGCGGGGCAACTCGTAACGCTCGGTAATCTTATAGATCTCGGAAAAATCCCCGTCAGTTCCCTGCTGAAACTGCGCGTAGCGGCTTTCGCCAAGGCTTTGTCGCAATGCCTGCTCCCGTTGGCGCAACGCAGCCTGGGCCTCGGCTCGCTTGGCGGCCGCATCCGGTAACTTCCGATCCACGCGCGCGCTGGCTCCCTCGAATTGCTGGTAAATTCGCGTCACCTCCCGCGCCTCTTCGGGCGTCGCTTCGAAACCCACCGACGACTCAGCCGTTTTTGCGAAACGCGACCCTCGCAGCTCGTACTCGACATTTTCCTCCGGCGTCATCAGGGCCGCTATCGCCGCCTTTCGCTGCCGTGTAAGTTCCGCTCCCCGCGCCTTGAAGTCCGCGGGCGCTGCCCCCTTCACAGACCGTAATCGGCCGCTCTCCTCGGCAAATTTCTTTTCCAGGTCCTCGATGGCCTGTTGCTTTGCCGATGAGAGAAAATCCAGATGCTGGTTGGGGCTCTGCTTCTCCGACTCCTCAACGTCCGAGGTGCCTTTGCCACCCACAAGTCCCTCGAGTCGCTTGAAAGTTTCGTCCCTGAGTTTTTGAACCGATTCGCTCGCGGGATCGAATGCCTTCTCAAAACTCGGAGCGGACGCCGCCAGATCCCAATAGCGCCTGTGAAAAGGCTCCAGAAAAACACGGCGGCGCGGCAGAAATAGCTCCCATGCCTCGCTCTCCAGAATCGCACGTGCCGTTTCCGGCGGACACCCAATGCCAATCAGGTTCGTCGCAAACTTATTCCAGTCTTCCGACTGAATCTGCCGCCAGTGGAATGCGGCCGCATCATTCGTTTCGGTCAGTTCGATGCGCGTGAGATTCGTTTTAACCTGGACCACCGTCGTCGCGCTTCGTGCTCCCTCCAGACCCCCATGGGCCGGCGTGATCGTGAAATGACCGCCGCGCCATAATCCCACGGCGACAAGCGCCACATTGGCTGCGATCGAAATTCCCGCCAGGAACCGCGCGTTCATCGTTTTGCCTCCTTCGGACCGAACGCCGCGCGTGCCCATCCCCGGTCGTCGCGAAAGAATTCCTTGGCAGCCTCGGCGCCAACGGCCGCGGTGATTGCCAGTTCCGTCTCGCGCCGCATCGTGTTCAATGCCGCGCGCCGCTGCTCAGGCGCCATCTCCGAATTGGAGTTCAGATCGCGCGCTGCCGTCTCCGCGGCGCGGCGCACCTCGTAGGCTTTTACCGTCGATTCCAACGGCACCTCGAGTCGTTTTGCGACTCCGGCAAATTCGCGAAACGCCTCGTCTTTGGAGCGCTCATAAGACGCGAACCGCTGTTCGCCCAGCATGGCGCGAATCTCCCGCTCGGCCTCCGGACTGGTCTCCGTCATGATGTCCTCGATGTCCTGATGCTCACCATGACGATTCGCATCCAGTTCGGATCGCAGGCCCGCCGCAATGAAGTTTTTACCCCGGGCGGTCGCAGCCATCATCCGTCGCAATTCGTCGCCGTTCAACGTCACTCCCGTCAGGCTGTTGCGTTCCATGAACGACCGGGCCAGATGGATTCCCCGCAGGGTGCCCTCCTGCACCTCTTCGGGTGATAACCCATATTCCAATTCCCGCTGCGCCCCCTGCACCAGGGCCTCGAGCCGGACTTCGTCGGTGTCAATCACGATGCCACCCGTTTCATCCCGAAAAGCGCGCGTCACTGTCTCCAGTCCCATCGCGACATCCATCAGGCGCATCGCCTTTTCATCCGGGAGAAAACCCAGGATCAAGCAGGCGTGATCGTCGGTGACCCATTCGCGCTCCGCCTTGGCCGACCAATCCATGCCCAGGAGGCGCTTCAGGATCGCGCGTTTCTCCTGCACGATGGACGCCTGTTCCCGGTGCATGGCCACCTCGCGCGCGCGACGTTGTTTGGGAGTTTCCCAAAATGGCCCCGGTTTTTCCGCTGCCGCGACGCGGACCGCATAGAGCGCCTCGATTTCGCCGGACACCAGATGCCGCACCGTATATTCCGGGCACCCGACGCCGCGGAGGTTGGCGACGTAAACCTCGAAATCATTCGTTTCCAAACTCGACCAATGGAATCGCGCCGCATCCACGCGATTTGTGGAAACCTCGATGACGTTGGTTCTCTTAACGCGCCAGACAGGAGTCAATCTCCCGGACCCCGCGGCCTCCGGTGTCTCGATGATCGCCACGTTTCCACGCGTGCTGCGGGATCGGGTCATTGCCCAGGCTCCAAGAACCAGGTTGAGTCCCAGCGACAAAATTAGAATGGACCGGGCAGTCATCACAAAGCTCTGGTCAACGACCTCCAGTCTGACCAGTCCGACCGGGGCCTGTCACGGCGAAAGCAAATTCCATCCAATTCCTCCGCTCCCTGATGCGGCTTAAATGCGCGCGCGCCGTCCCGGGGATTGTCGCGCATCGGAGCGCGGCATTTATGCCGCTTCGGCAACCTGTTCTGTCCAGCGCCCGGAGAAACGTGCTCGTCATGGCGGGAGCCCGTGAAGCTGCAAAAACTCGACACGGCCGGTGCCGGAATGTTTTGATCCGTTTCTGTTGCACCTATGGAAGATACCAATCAGCTCATCGAACAGCGCAAGGCAAAGCTCGCCTCGCTCCGTGCGAAGGGGATCGATCCCTTCCAAAACAAGTTTTCCCCGAACGCCGGCTGCGGCGAGGCGCGCGCCAAATATGTCGCTGGTGAACTCACCGAGGGCCATGGCGTCGCCATCGCAGGCCGGATCACCGCCCATCGGGACATGGGAAAAAGCCAGTTTTTGGATCTAAAAGATCAGTCTGGGCGCATCCAGATTTACGCGCAGAAAAATGTCCTCGGTGACGAACAGTTCGATATTTTCAAGCATCTCGACCTCGGCGACTTCATCGGTGTGGAAGGAGCGTTCTTCACCACCAAGGCGGGCGAACCCAGCGTTAAAATCAACCGGTTCGTGATCCTCTCGAAGGCCCTCCGCCCTCCGCCCTCCAACTGGCACGGGCTCGAGGATACCGAAATCCGGTATCGCCAGCGTTACCTGGATCTCCTCGCCAACGACGAAATCAAAAACACGTTTCTCAAGCGCAGCGCCATCGTGCATGAGATCCGCCAGTTCTTTCATGGCCGCGGCTATGTCGAGGTGGAGACGCCCGCCATGCAGGCGATCCCTGGCGGGGCGGCCGCGCAGCCGTTCAAAACGTTCCACAACGCACTCGGATGCGATTTTTACCTGCGCATCGCCCTGGAGCTTTACCACAAGCGGCTGCTCGTGGGCGGCATCGACAAGCTGTTCGAGATCGGCAAAAATTTTCGGAACGAGGGCCTTTCGCGCCGGCATAACCCCGAGTTCACCATGCTCGAGGCGTACTGCGCGTTCGGCGATTACGAATCCATGATGGAGACTGTCGAAGCGGTCATTTGCCACGTCGCCACCCGGGTGCTCGGCACGCTGGTGATCGATACCAAGGACGCGGCGGGCAATGTCATCCGTTCCATCGATCTCACGCCGCATTGGAAACGCGCCCGCTACAAGGATCTCGTCAGGGAAAAAGCGGGCGCTGATTGGTTCGACGTGCCGTCGGACGAGCGGCGCCGGCGCGCGCACGAATTGGGGGCCGAGCTCGGAAAGGAATACGAGGACTTCGAAGTCACCGGCGCCGTCTTTGAGAAGCTGATCGAACCGACGTTGATCCAGCCGACATTCGTCACCCATTTGCCCAGGGAACTCGTCCCGCTGGCCAGGCTGTCACCCGACGATCCCAGCACCGTGGAAGTTTTCGAGTGTTGCATCAACGGGCAGGAGATCGCCCCGGGCTACACCGAACAGAACGATCCCATCGCGCAACGGAATACCCTCGAACACCAGGCCGGCGGCGAGCAGCAAAAGCTCGACGAGGATTTTCTGGTGGCGCTCGAGCACGGCATGCCCCCCGCGGGCGGCATCGGCATTGGCATCGATCGACTCTGCATGATGTTGCTCAGCCAGGAGAGCATCCGCGATGTCATCCTCTTTCCCCAATTGAAACCTCGACCGGCCTGATGGTCTTTAATTCCTCCGGACGCTCGATCGTTCCTTCAGCCATTCGTAATCCACCGGTCCGGCGGGAATAAACGTTCCCGCGGCGCCTCCGCGCTCGGACGGACGGCGCGTGTCACCCAGCACCCATCGATGCGCTTCGACATGCCCGTCGGCAAAGGAGAGGTTCGCCGCGCCGTTGTGAAACGAGCCGGGCAAATTTCCCCAAAGCAATTCGTCCCAACGGTTCATGAAGAATCCATCGTTCAACGTGTCCGGATGCTCGTCGAGGAAGACGTAAACATGTGAGGGATCGGGGATGTCCGTGAGCTTGTAGAACTGGGTCAATTGCGGATTGAAACGGTTGGTCAACTCGCCCGGATCGCCGACGAGCGAATTGAGCGACACGCTGCGGATCCGCGGGCCGTTGTTCGCGACCGATCGGTCCGAGGGACACTTGAATACGGCCGTTTCCTGGTGCAGATACGGAGCCAGTTTGCCCGAAGTGAGCAGGCTGAGGTTCGTGTTGCCGTCGCCGTCGAGCCAGTCCTGGATGTTGTTCACCCAGCTCTGGGCAGTGCGCAAGGTTTCCTGCGTTCCATGGTTATTGACGAACAATTCCTGGTTTTCGTCGGCATACAACGTGTGCGCAGTGGCCAGTTGCTTCAGGTTATTCATGCAGGCGACGGCCCGCCCGCGGCCCTTCGCCCCCGACAGCGCCGGTAGAAGCAACGCCGCCAGCACAGCAATAATCGCGATGGCCACCAGCATTTCCACCAGCGTAAAGCCGCGATGGCCGCGACACCCGGGACATCTCATGTCCGCTGCCATTCCGGTTTGTTGGTGTAAACCCATCGATAATAATCCGCGCGTTTCAGGCCCGCCGCGGCGGCCTCATCCAACACCACCATGCAGGAGGGATGCATCTGCAACACGGTCGCCGGGCAATCCGCAGAGATCGGCCCTTCGACCATTCGCGTGACCACGTCCGCCTTGCCCGCACCCGTGGCCATTATCAAAACCCGCCTCGATTCCATGATCGTCCCGATGCCCATCGTGATCACGTGTCTCGGCACGTTGGCGGCCGTTCCAAAAACCCCCACGTTGTCAGCGGCAGTCTGGGGGGTGATTGTCTTGAGCCGCGTTCGTGATGCCAGCGAACTGCTGGGTTCGTTGAAGCCGATATGGCCATCGCGGCTGAGGCCCAGAAGCTGAAGGTCGATGCCGCCGGCGCGACGAATCGCCTGCTCGTAATCCTCGCAATGCTTCCGCACGTCCTTCGCAAGCCCGTCCGGCACGTGCGTGTTCTCGAACCGGATATTGACCTTGCCGAAAAGATGTTCGCGCATGAAATGGCGGTACGAACCGGGATGGTCCGGCCCCAGGCCGACATACTCATCGAGGTTGAACGTGCGGACCTTCGAGAAGTCGATCTCCCCGCGCGCCTGCATCGCAGCCAAAAGCGCATAAACACCAATCGGCGTCGAGCCCGTCGCCAGCCCCAGCACGCTGTCGGGGCTGTCCGCGATTTGCCGTCGAAAAATTCGCGCGGCCTCCTCCTGGGCCCCGGCCGCCGTGGCTTTGATGATGATTTCCATGCCGGCCGACAATAAAAGCGGGCGGCAGTCGAAGTGAAACAAAATCAAGGCCGGGGTGCGGCCGGCTTTTCCACCGAAGCGGGCGCCGTCACAGGATCCGGCGCCTCCATCTTCGCCATCTTTTTTTCCAGAGAGCGCTTCGTGGAACTGAAGGCGGAGTTGGTGAGCAGAAGCAGCGATGCGCGGGCAGCATCAAAGCGGCGCGCATTGATCTGCCACCGGGCCAGGTGAACGTAAATGCCCTGGCGCGCATTTTCGTCCGGCGCAATCTGGAAGGCGTCCTTCCAGGCCGCCAGCGCCTCATCCGTAAACTGCTGCTCAGCCCGGGCATCGACCGCGGCGTCGCCGGTCCGGGGCGGTTTCATCCCGGCGTAACTTTGCGCCAAATCGGTCGCGAGCAGAAAATTTCCGGGATCCAGCTCGCGCGCCTTGCGATACAATCCCATCGCCTTCTGGAAGACCTGCTGCTCGGTGATGCCAAAAAATTCCATCCCCTCCTTTCGAAACAGAAAAACGGTCGTGGCGAAATTCTGGTAATAAAGCGACTCCAACGGTTTCAATTCAATGGCCCTGGCATAGCAGGCGAACGCGTTGGTGATCGGACCGTTGTGGCCGTAATAATTGGCGAGATTATTCCACGCCACGGGGTTTCGAGGATCGAGCTCGCGCGCCTTGTCCCATTGCTGCAACGCGCTCTCCTCCTCGCCGATGTCGCTGAGGAAACCGCCATACGCGAGCCGCGCGTGCGCGTGCCCAGGATGCGCGGCCAGAAATGTCTCGTAGGCCTTTTTCACCGGCTCAAAACGGGCAGCGATTTTGGCCTGCAGTTGCGGTCGATCCAGCCCCTGCCCCTTTTTCGCCAGGTCCTGGTTTTCCTTCATCCACCTGTCAACTTCCGCCTCCGCTGCATCGTCCAATTCCATCACGAGCCGATATTCCTTTTCCACCGGATCATTTGGGTCCGCGACCGGTATGGTGACGCCAGTGCGGGCATGAACAAAGTTGCTGAGCGCCACCGGCGGGTTCGTTGCCAGCAAAGCGCTCAACGCGCCAATCAAGAGGTCGCTCATGCCGTTAAAATAACACGAGCACGCCTCGAAAGAAGCCTATTGACTCCTAACGTTCTGAAAACTGGCATTGCACGCGCCCCTGCCGGTTGACAACCCCCGTTGGGATTTTCCAGACCGGCGTGCCCCAACGGGGCAACGGCCCACAGCCCAAGGTTGGCGTCTGGCGCCTACCTTGGGTAAGCCGGGAAGATCAGACCAACGCCAACGGCGTTGCGGAAGCGTTGAGGAGGATCGACAATCGATACGAGAGAAGGTCGCAACCGCGTTGCGGTTGAAGGTCTCATTGCACGCACCCCAGGGTAGCTCGTTCCTCGCAACCCTTGTCATTGGTCAAAATCACGTTGGGATTTTCCAGACCGGCGTGCCCCAACGGGGCATCGGCCCACAGCCCAAGGTTGGCGCCGGGCGCCTACCTTGGGTAAGCCGGGAAGCTCGGACCAACACCAACGGCGTTGCGGAAGCGTTGAGGAGGATCGACGATCGATACGAGAGAAGGTCGCAACCGCGTTGCGGTTGGAGGCCTCATTGCACGCATCCCCAGGGTGGGTCGTTCCTCGCAACCGTGGGCATTGGACAAAATCCCGTTGGGATTTTCCAGCCGCGGCGTGCCCCAACGGGGCAACGGCCCACAGCCCAAGGTTGGCGTCTGGCGCCTACCTTGGGTAAGCCGGAAAGATCGGACCAACGCCAACGGCGTTGCGGAAGCGTTCAGGAGGATCGACAATCGATACGGGAGAAGGTCGCAACCGCATTGCGGTTGAAGGTCTCATTGCGCGCACCCCAGGGTAGCTCGTTCCTCGCAACCCTGGGCTTTGTTACGGAATCCCGTTGGGATTCGGACTTTGGGCGCCTTTTCCCCCCGGCGCAGCAAGGTCCGATGAAGCGTGGCGTTCGATATTTTTTCGGATGCTCGAGAATCCGGACCTTGGCGGGGCCGGGGACGCACTATTTTGCGAGGATGAAGCGAAGCGCTTCAGCGCGCGCCTCGCTGGGATCGGATGACCGGCCGAGCCGCACCCCCGGACCGGGGCTGGTCGTCTCTCCAAATAACAATGTCGAGCCGGACGACGCGAGAGCGAGCATTCCGGGCACATCCCCATATTTTGCCCCGCCTGGCAGAAATTCCGGACTGTGAATGTCCAGGACTCCCCCGAAACGAAATCCGCCGGTGTCGATGACCGCGCGGTCGATGGCATCCCCGCTCACGGCACGCGCCGCCGCGACGAGCGGTCCCGCGCCCTCGAAACCCACGACGACGAGTTGTTTCGTCGGACGTTCGAACGTCCGGATGAACTGGATCGCTGTCAGGACATCGTGAACCCGTTGAGCAAAGAGCGAATGATTATAGCCGAACGTATAAGCCGCAGCTTCGCGCGGATTTTTTACAGTGGCCGTTTTGGTCACAGGCCGCCCATCCGCCAGGAACTCGCCTTGCATCATCAGGTCCACCCCGAGCACCGTCGCTCCCGCGTCGAGAAGTTTTTGCGCATCGGGCGCGATCGCTCCGGCATCGACCTGCAACGCGCTCTTCCCCTTCCCGGTCAGCCAGACCACCGTGGTCCCATTCCATTTTTTTGGATAACAAAAAAGCACGGGCAATTCCTCCTGATGACTTGTGTTGCGAAGCAGCCCGCTCATTTCAATCCATGTGCCGCGGTCGGTTTTGCGGAGCATCTCCCATCGGACCTCGCCGGTGTCCGCAAGGGTGCGTCCGATGACCACCTCCAGGCCTCTGCCGGCGATCTCCTGGAAGCGGGTTGGCGACGAGGCGGCGTCGGCGAGCTGCCGTTGCGCGTCCTCGTGAAATGTTCGGAGCAGACGCCGCTCGAACTCCGGGTCGGCGGCTTTTGGCGCGGGATGCATCGCGTCCCAAACGGATAGTTCGTCGTGTGTGAGCCGCTGATAATCCCGTTCGATGACCGGTTCCCGGGCGCCCAGTTTGAAATGTTTGTTGACCCAGCCATAAAACGCGTGGCGCGAGACGGCGTTGTAATTATGGGGAAAATGTTCTCCACGATGGAGCATGACATTGTTCGGTGCGCCGAGCAGGGCGTAGAGTTTTTTGAGTTCCGGAAAACCCTTGATCGACATCTCCTTCGTCCAATCGTTGGCGGTGGTCATCCCGAGAGGCTTCGGGGCGAACAGCCCGGCAATCTCGATGTTGCCGGTGTCGACCCGAAGCAGCGACGCATTTTCGCATGTGCAGCCTCCCTGCATCGCGGTGCTGACCATGACCGCGGGAAAGGCCAGCGTCACCCGCGGATCAATCGCGGCGAGGATAAAAGTCTGCGTGCCTCCGCCGCTGGCGCCGGTGACACCAATCCGATCCGGGTCGATCTCGGGCAGGCTTAACAGAAAGTCGAGGGAGCGGACGGCGTTCCAGGTCTGCAAACCCATCACGCTTTGCAGGTGCATCTCGGCTTGCGGACTGTAAAGCCCCCAGTTGGTCACCGTGTTCATCTCGGGACGTTGTTTTGAAAAGCCGTGGACCATCTGGCGGGAAAACTGGACGGAATCGGAGTCGCTGAGCATGTCCCATTGCCACACCACGCAACCCATGCGAGCGAGCTGAACGCAGAGCGATTGGAATCGGCTGCGGCCGCCCTCCTCGAATCGCTCCTGCCCTTCGGCAATCTCGCGCAGAATTTCCGCATCGCCCGATTCCGAGAGACGCGCATTGGCCCAATGACCGTGCGCGAACAACACACCGGGGACTTTCCCCTTCACGACCCGCGGCCGGTAAAGGTTTCCAGTGACGAAAAAGCCCGGGGCGCTTTCAAAAAAAACCTTTTCCACGCTGTAGTCCTCTCGATCGATGCGTCCATGAATCACCGCGTTCAGTGAAGTTTTTGCCGGCATCGGCCAGAGTCCCTCCGCCACCAAAATTCGCCGGCGCACATCTGCCGAGCGCTTTTCCCAGGCGACTTTCGTTGCAGGCGGGTTGAAGGGAAAGTAACCGTCGAGCTCCTTGAGAGGCTGAAGCCGCGCGTCATCCGGAAGCCGGCCTTCCTGCGACACGCGTGGCCCCCCCGTATGCCGACAGCTGAGCGTTCCAAGAATCAGCACAAGCACGAAGCGGCCGAGAAGGACGGAAGGTTTTGTGATCATGCTCAACAGCCTAGCGAGCGAGGCATGGGCATCGAGAAAAAATTGTCGTGCCTAACGCGGCGGGAGCGTCGGTGGCTTTTCCTTGAGGGCGCGGAAGTTTCCCTGCTCGCAGCATTGCACGAATGTTTCCGTGACGCACTTCAACTCCTCCCATCGTGCCCGGATCTTTCGCGCTTCGTCCCCGG